>NZ_CAJPHP010000026.1:0-111765 GCF_905339975.1 Burkholderia sp. BCC1999
GCGCATCGTGTTGAGCGGCCAGTTGGCCGATCACCGTGAAGATCGTCGTCCCGACGTCGGGCAATTTCGAACGGGGCGCGGTGGCGCTTCGCATGACTTCTCCTTCTGATGTCCTTCGGGCAGGCCCGCGCGACGTGCGCGGCCCAGCATCTGCCGCATGATTTAGCCCGAGTCAATATCGGTGGACAATCGAAAGTTCGTCATGGCGGCCATGCGTTTTTCTCATGGCTCGCCCGGAGAAGCACGGGACGGCGAGGCTGGCCGACCGGCCCGACATGCGGATCAGGCATTTCCCCTAGGCGGCGCTACGCGTCCGCATCCGCCAGGTACGCGAGCAGCACGGCCCGCAGTTCGCGGCGTTGCACGGCGAAATCGAGCGCGGGCCCGAGCGTCAGCAAGGCCTGCGACAGGCCGCCGTAGCAGATCGCATGGGCCATCCGGGCGAGCCCGTCGAGCCGCGCGGCCGGCGGCGGATCGGCCGCATGGGCCAGCGCGTCGCGCCACAGCGCGACATACGCGTCGTAATGCCGGCGGTACGCGGTGAGCGGCGACACCTGCCGCTCCAGCACGAACAGCGCGCCCCACAGTGCCGCGTCGGCGGCGATCGCGTCGACCTGCAGGTCGACGAGCGCGGCCGCGAGTTCGGCCCGCGGCACGCCACGCAAGCGCTCGACCGCGTCGCGCAACCGGTCGGCCAGCGCCAGCACGCGGCGGTGGATGCAGAGCGCCGCGAGGCTCTGCTTGTCGCCGAAATACTCGTAGAAGGTGCCGATGCTGACGCCCGCGACGGCCGCGATCTCGCGGATCGTCGCCTTCGCATAGCCGCGCTCGAGCAAAAGCTGAACGAACGCCTGCTGCAGCGCGTCGGAGCTCGCCTGCGCGCGCGACTGGCGCGGCCGGCGGCGCAAGGCGGGCGCGGGTTGCGCCGCCGGCTGGCCGGGCGGCGCCGGAACCTGAACATGTCGCGGCGGCATATTTGCTACTCTGAAATCAGCAGGGAATACGTTTACCGGGAGCCGGAACCCGCGCCGAAGTGCCCTCCGGGCGGCACGACGCCGACTGCCCGCGAAGCATGAGACCGGAGACACGCCCGATGACCGAATCGACTCACGCCGTCACGAACCAGTTCGACGAACTCGTCGACTATAACCTCTTCGCGACGGATATCGCGCTGCGCGACGCGCTCGCCCGGGCAGGCGCCGACTGGGCCATGCCGCGGCTCGACGCGTACGGCGCACGGCTCGGCAGCGCCGATACCGCGCGGCTCGCCGACGAAGCGAACCGCCACACGCCGGAACTGAACACGTTCGACCGGCGCGGCCGGCGCATCGACCGCGTCGACTTCCACCCGGCATGGCACGCGCTGCTCGGGCAGTACCGCCACGAAGGCTTCGTGTCGCTCGCGTTCCGCGAGTCGCGCCGCGGCCGCTGGGCCGCGACCGCCGCCGGCTTCTACCTCCATGGCCAGATCGAGGCCGGCACGCTGTGCCCCGCGACGATGACGCAGGCCGCGATCCCCGTACTGCAGAAGGAACCCGCGCTGTGGGACCTGCTGCGCGACAAGCTCTATAGCGACGCTTACGATCCGCGCGACGTGCCGGTCGCCGACAAACGCGCGATCTGGTTCGGCATGGGCATGACCGAGAAACAGGGCGGCTCCGACGTGCGCGCGAACACGACGCTCGCCACGCCGGTCGGCGCGGGCGGGCGCGGCGGCGAATACCGGCTGCGCGGCCACAAGTGGTTCTTCTCCGCGCCGATGTGCGACGCGCACCTCGTCGTCGCGCGCACCGAGGCAGGCAGCCCATCGTGCTTCTACGTGCCGCGCTGGCGGCCGGACGGCACGAAGAACGCGGTCGAGATCCAGCGGCTGAAGAACAAGGTCGGCAACCGCAGCAACTCCAGCAGCGAAATCGAGCTGAACGATGCGTGGGGCATCATGCTCGGCGACGAAGGCCGCGGCATCCCGACCATCATCGAGATGGCCACCTACACGCGGCTGAACTGCGTGCTCGGCAGCGCGGCGATGCTGCGCCAGGGCGTCGTGCAGGCGATCGCGTACACGCGTCAGCGCCACGCGTTCGGCCGCGCGCTCGCCGAACAGCCGCTGATGCGCACCGTGCTCGCCGATCTCGCGCTCGAAAGCGAAGCCGCGCTGTCGCTCGCGATGCGTCTCGCCGACGCGTTCGAACGCGACGACTCGCCGCTCGAACGCGCGTGGAAGCGGATCGTCACGCCCGCCGCGAAATTCTGGGTCTGCAAGCGCGCGGTCGAGCTGACCGGCGAAGTGATGGAAGTGTTCGGCGGCAACGGCTATGTCGACGACGGCCCGATCGCGCGGCTGTTCCGCGAGGCACCCGTCAACTCGATCTGGGAAGGCTCCGGCAACGTGATGTGCCTCGACGTGCTGCGCGCGGTGTCACGCGAGCCCGACGCGGCCGCCGCGCTGTTCGACGAACTCGCCGACCTCGGCGCGGACGAACCGCGCATTCGCGCCGCGCTCGACGCATTGCGCGCGATGCTCGCCGCGCCGGCCGACACGCTCGAAGCGTCGGCCCGCGTGTTCGTGCAGCGGCTCGCGCTCGTCGCGCAGGCGTGCCTGCTGCGCCGCGATGCGCCGGCCGCGGTCGCCGACGCATTCGTCGCGACACGGCTCGCCGCGCCCGACTGGGGCCGCATCGCGGGCGGCTTCGATCCGCGCGCGCTCGACGTCGCCGCGCTGCTGCAGCGCGCGTATCCGGCCTGACGCCGGCTCGTTCCCCCTCGTTCGCCTTCGCTCACCCGCCCGGAGCCCCGATGAACCTCGTCGCCGCACTCGACCGCGCCGCCCGTGCGACGCCCGACAAGCCGTTCCTCGTCAGCGAATCCGCGACGATCACCTATGCCGCCGCACGTGAGCGCTCGCACCGCGCGGCGGCCGTGCTGAGCGCACTCGGCGTCGCGGCCGGCGACCGCGTCGCCGCGATGTGCTTCAACACGCCGGCCTTCGTCGACCTGATGTTCGGCGCATGGCGGCTCGGCGCGGCGTTCGTGCCGATCAACCACAAGCTGCAGGCGCCGGAAGTCGACTACGTGCTCGAGCACAGCCGCTGCAAGGCGTTGCTGTTCGACGTGACGCTCGCGCCGGTGGTCGAGCGCCTCGTGCATCCGGCGCGGCGGCTCGTGACCGAGGGCGAGCTGGACGGTGTGGCGAACTTCGACACGATGTGCGCGACGCGGGACGGCCTCGCGGGCATTGAACCTGCCGACGGCGACATCGCGCAGATCCTCTATACGTCCGGCACGACCGGCCGCCCGAAAGGCTGCGTGCACAGTCATCGCACCGTGACGCTCGCGGCGATTCAGGCAGCGCTCGCGACCGGCATCGGCCGCAACGAGCGCACGCTGATGGCAATGCCGATCTGGCATTCGTCACCGCTGAACAACTGGTTCGGCGGCACGCTGTTCGCCGGCGGCACCGTCGTGCTGCTGCGCGAATACCATCCGCTGCGCTTCCTTCAAACCGTCGAGCGCGAGCGCGTGACGATGTATTTCGGCGCGCCGGTGTCGTACACGCTGCCGCTCGACACGATCGACGGCTTCGGCGCGTTCGACCTGTCGAGCGTGCGCGCGTGGCTGTATGGCGGCGGCCCGATCGGCGCAGCGCAGGCCGAACGGCTCGCCCAGGCGTATCGCAGCCACGCGTTCTTCCAGGTGTACGGGATGACCGAAACGGGGCCGGCCGGCACGACGCTGTATCCGGACGAGCAGATCGCGAAGGCCGGTTCGATCGGCCGCCAGGGCGGCCCGGGCGTCGACCTGCGCGTCGTGCGGATGGACGGCATCGACGCGCAGCCGGGCGAGACCGGCGAGATCTGGCTGAAGGCCGACTGCATGATGCTCGGCTATCTCGACGACGCGGCCGCGACGCGTGCCGCGTTCACGCCGGACGGCTGGTATCGCACCGGCGACATCGCGCGGATCGATCAGGATGGCTATCTGTTTATCGTCGACCGGCTGAAGGACATGATCGTCACGGGTGGCGAGAACGTCTATTCGAAGGAAGTCGAGGACGTGCTCGGCGCGCACCCCGACATCGCCGAGGCGGCCGTCGTCGGCGTCCCGCATCCCGACTGGGGCGAGACGGTCGTCGCGCACGTCGTGCTGCGCGCGAACGCGGCGCCCGACGCGGACGCGCTGCGCGCGTTCTGCGGCGAGCGGCTGGCCGCGTACAAGGTCCCGCGCGAATTCACGTTCGCGCAGGCGTTGCCGCGCACGCCGACCGGCAAGCTGCAGAAGTTCCTGCTGCGCGTGCGCCGGGATTAGCGCCAGCCCGCTGCAACAAAAAAGCCACCCGGCCTCGACGGCCCGGTGGCTTTTTCATGATCGGCCGGGCAGCGACCTGCGCCGCCGCCCGCGCGTCACATCACATCAGGCTGCTTACTTGCCGCCGATGCTCTTCAGCGGCTTCCACTCGCCCTTCTCGACCTTGTACATCGTGATGCCGCCGTTCTTCAGGTCGCCCTTCGCGTCATACGCGACGTGCGTCGACGTCACGCCGGCCATGTCGGACTTCGCGAGCACCGGCAGGTACTTCGCCGGATCGGTCGAGTCAGCCTTCTTCATCGCGTTCAGCATCGCCATCGCGCCGTCGTACGCGTACGGCGAGTACGTTTGCACGTCTTCGCCGAAACGCTTCTTGTACTTGTCGGCGTAGGTCTTGCCGCCCGGCATTTCTTCCAGCGGGAGGCCGGCCAGCGAAGCGATCGTGCCGTCGGCCGCGTTGCCCGCGATCTTCAGGAACGTCGGCGTCTTCACCATTTCGCCGCTCATCAGCGGTGCGGCGATGCCGAGCGTCTTCATCTGCTTGACCATCGGCGCTGCCTGCGAATCCGCGCCGCCGTAGTAGACGAGATCCGGCTTCGTCGACTTGATCTTGGTCAGAATCGCCTTGAAGTCGACTGCCTTGTCGTTCGTGAATTCACGGTCGACGATCGTCGCGCCGCCGGCCTTCGCGGCCTTCTCGAACTGGTCGGCGAGACCCTGGCCGTAGGCCGTGCGGTCGTCGACGATCGCGATCTTCTTCATGCCGAGATCCTTCGACGCGAACGTGCCGGCCACCGAGCCCTGCTGCGTGTCGGACGTCATCATGCGGAAGGTCGTCTTGTAACCTTGCTGCGTGTATTCCGGCGCCGTCGCCATCGCGATTTCCGGAATGCCCGCGTTCGCGTAGATGCGCGAGGCGGGAATCGTCGTGCCCGAGTTGAAGTGGCCGAGCATGCCCTTGATGCCGTCGTCGACGAGCTTCTGCGCGACCGTCGTACCCGTGCGCGGGTCAGCCTGGTCGTCCTGCGTGCTCAGCACGAACTTCACCGGCTTGCCGCCGATCTTCGGGTTCGTCGCGTTGAAGTCTTCCAGCGCGAGCACGATCCCGTTCTGCATATCCTTGCCGTAGTGCGCCTGCGCGCCCGTCATCGGCCCTGCGTAACCGATCTTCACGTCATCTGCATGGGCCGTCCCCGCCAGCGACATGACGGCGACAAACGTCGCGCCTGCCAGCTTTTTCATCGTGTGTTGCATAGCATCTCCTTGGTACCAGGGTAAATGGAGCGGCTTCGGGATCGCCTTGCCGCTTCCTATGTTTGATCCGAACGGCAAGGATGATCAGCCGATCGTCATCAAATTCGCATTGCCGCCGGCCGCCGCCGTGTTCACGCTCACCGAGCGTTCCGTCAGCAGCCGTTCCAGCGCGTAATCTTCCGCATCGCCGTTCTCGAACGCGCCCACCGACACGCCCTGCACCGACACGATCGGGCCCGGCCGCTGCGCGACGTCCTTCACGAGCGTCTGCAGCTCGTCGCTGTCGCCTTCGAACAGCACGGCGTCGAACGGCGCGTCGGCCTGCTTGCGCACGCTCGCATGCGCCTTCAGCGACGCCGGCAGCGCGGCGACCAGCGCCTCGCCGGCCGCGCCGGCGAACAGCGCGCGGTTGCCCGTAGCCAGCACCGCCGCGAACTGCGCGCGCGCACCGCCCGGCGTGGCCGCGACACACAGCACCGTGCCGCGCGGGCCGAGTGTATACGTGTTTCGCTCACCCGTCGGCCCGCTCAGCACCGCGGTCGCGCCGGCCGGCACCTGTGCCAGATAGCCGTCGCAACGTGCGGCCAGCACCGGCTCGCGCTGCTCGATCAACCAGTCGCGCAGCGTCGTGAGCGCTGCCGCCGGGTTGCCGCGCGTATCGCCTTCGACCGCGCCGTCCGCGATCAGCGTCTGCGCGAGCGAGCGCGGCAGGCCCGACGGACGCGTCGCGAGCAGGCGCTGCAGGTACAGCGCGCCGCCGGCCTTCGGGCCCGTGCCCGACAGCCCTTCGCCGCCGAACGGCTGCACGCCGACCACCGCGCCGATCACGTTGCGGTTCACGTAGATGTTGCCGACGTGCGCGTTCGAAATCACGTGCGCGATCGTCTCGTCGATCCGCGTGTGGATGCCGAGCGTCAGCCCGTAACCGGTCGCGCGGATCTGCTCGAGCAGCTTGTCGAGCTGGCTGCGGCGGTAGCGCACCACGTGCAGCACCGGGCCGAACACTTCACGCTTCAGCTCGTCGATGGTGCCGATCTCGATCAGCGTCGGCGGCACGAACGTGCCGTGCGCGCAGGCTTCCGGCGACGGCAGTTGCGTGACCGCGTGGCCCTTGTCCTTCATCGCCGCGACGTGCGTGTCGATCGTCTGCTTCGCTTCGCCGTCGATCACCGGGCCGACGTCCGTCGACAGCCGGTCGGGGTTGCCGAGCGCCAGCTCGTGCATCGCGCCCTTCAGCATCGTCAGCGTGCGGTCCGCGACATCGTCCTGCAGACACAGAACGCGCAGCGCCGAACACCGTTGACCGGCCGAGTCGAACGACGACTGCATCACGTCCGCGACGACCTGCTCCGCGAGCGCCGACGAGTCGACGATCATCGCGTTCTGGCCGCCCGTTTCCGCGATCAGCGGAATCGGCTTGCCGTCCGGGTCGAGGCGCGCCGACAGCGTCTTGTTGATCAGGCGCGCGACTTCGGTCGAGCCGGTGAACATCACCGCACGCGTGCGCGGATCGGCAACCAGCGCGGCGCCGACGGTCTCGCCGGTGCCCGGCAGCAGTTGCACCGCGCCGGCCGGCACGCCGGCCTCGCGCAAGAGGCGCACGGCCTGTGCCGCGATCAGCGGCGTCTGTTCGGCCGGCTTCGCGAGCACCGTGTTGCCGGCGGCGAGCGCCGCGGCCACCTGGCCCATGAAGATCGCGAGCGGGAAGTTCCACGGGCTGATACAGACCACGGGGCCGAGCGGACGGTGCGTGTCGTTCGAGAATTCGTCGCGGATCTGCGCCGCGTAGTAGCGCAGGAAGTCGACCGCTTCGCGGATCTCGGCAATCGCGTTCGGCAGCGACTTGCCGGCTTCGCGCACGATCAGGCCCATCAGCGTGTGCATCTGCGCTTCGAGCAGGTCGGCTGCGCGCACCAGGCAGTCGGCGCGTGCGTCGACCGGCGTCGCCTGCCAGATCGGCGCGGCGGCCACCGCATGCGCGAGCGCCGCGCTCACGTGTTCGGCCGTCGCTTCGCTGACCGTGCCGACCAGGTCACGCTGATCGGCCGGGTTGCGCACGTCGCGTGCCGGGGCGTCGACGAGCGTGTCGTCGTCGAGCATCGGCGCCGCGCGCCACGGGAAGTGCGCGCTCGCGAGCAGCGCGGACGACAGCGACGCGAGACGGTGTTCGTTCGACAGGTCGAGGCCCATCGAGTTGGGGCGCTCGTCGCCGTACAGGTTGCGCGGCAGCGGGATCTTCGCGTGCGGCGCGCCGAGCGGCACGACCTTCGACGCTTCGTCGACCGGATCGGCGACCAGTTCCTTCACCGGCACGGCCTTATCCGCGATGCGGTTCACGAACGACGTGTTCGCGCCGTTTTCCAGCAGGCGGCGCACCAGGTACGCGAGCAGTGTCTCGTGCGTGCCGACCGGCGCGTACACGCGGCACGGACGGTTCAGCTTGTCGCGGCCCGTGACTTCCTCGTACAGCGGCTCGCCCATCCCGTGCAGGCACTGGAATTCGTACTGGCCCGGGTAGTAGTTCTGGCCCGCGAGCTGGTAGATCGCGGCCAGCGTGTGCGCGTTGTGCGTCGCGAACTGCGGGTAGACGGCGTCCGGCGCCGCGAGCAGCTTCTTCGCGCACGCGAGGTACGACACGTCGGTGTAGATCTTGCGCGTGTAGACCGGGTAGCCTTCGAGGCCGTCGACCTGGGCACGCTTGATCTCGGTATCCCAGTACGCGCCCTTCACGAGGCGGATCATCAGGCGGTGACGGCTGCGGCGCGCGAGATCGATCAGGTAGTCGATCACGAACGGGCAGCGCTTCTGGTAGCCCTGCACGACGAAGCCGATGCCGTTCCAGCCCGCGAGATCCGGATCGAAGCACAGCGCCTCGAGCAGGTCGAGCGACAGTTCGAGACGATCGGCTTCTTCCGCGTCGATGTTCAGGCCGATGTCGTAGCGGCGCGCGAGCAGCGCAAGGGCACGCACGCGCGGCAGCAGTTCGCTCATCGTGCGGTCCTGCTGCGAGCGCGAGTAGCGCGCATGCAGCGCCGACAGCTTGATCGAGATGCCCGGGCCTTCGTAGATGCCGCGGCCGCCGGCCGCCTTGCCGATCGCGTGGATCGCCTGCTCGTACGACGCGTAGTAGCGCTGCGCGTCCTCTTCGGTCGTCGCCGCTTCGCCGAGCATGTCGTACGAGTAGCGGAAGCCGCGCGCTTCGTACTTGCGGCTGTTCGCGAGCGCTTCGGAAATCGTTTCGCCGGTGACGAACTGCTCGCCCATCAGGCGCATCGCCATGTCGACCCCCTTGCGGATCAGCGGCTCGCCGCCGCGGCCGATCAGGCGCGTGAGCGCCGACGACAGGCCCGCTTCGCTGTTGGTCGTCACGAGCTTGCCGGTGATCATCAGCCCCCAGGTCGCCGCGTTCACGAACAGCGACGGCGCGTGGCCGACGTGCGAGCGCCAGTCGCCCTTGCTGATCTTGTCGCGGATCAGCGCATCGCGCGTCGCGCGATCGGGAATGCGCAGCAGCGCTTCGGCGAGGCACATCAGCGCGACGCCTTCCTGGCTCGACAGCGAGAACTCGTGGATCAGCCCTTCGACGCCGCCCCCCGAGCTCTTCTCACGCAGCGCCTCGACGAGCTTCGTCGCGAGCGCCTGCACGTCCGCCTGTAGGTTCGCCGGCAGGCGCGCCTGGCCGAGCAGGAACGGCACGCATTCCGGCTCGGGTCGACGGTATGCAGCCGTGATCGCCGCGCGCAGCACCGATTGCGGCTGCACGTTCTGTGCGAACTCGAGGAACGGATGCGGCGAGTTGTCGTCGTCGCCATCCGCCGCCTGACCGTCGGCGAGCTCCGTCACGCCGCTGTTGCCCGACAGCTCGGGCGGCAGCTGGCCGTGCTCGATCCGCTCGAGATACGCGAAGATCGCCTGCTTGATCAGCCAGTGGGGAGTGCGCTCGAGACGCGCGGCGGCGTCCTTGAGGCGCGAGCGGAGAAGGTCGTCGACTTTGACGCCGAGAGTCGTGCTTGCCATGGTGGGTTCGTGCGCCGGTGCGAGCCCGGCAATGAGGTGTAAGAGGATGCGCGAAATCCTACGGCACGCAATAAAAAGGTGCAACCAAATTGCGAGATAGGTTGCACCCTCAAGTTAGTCAATATAATCAGCCACTTATGCGGTTGCAACCTAGGGGTTGCCCGTGGTCGGCGGATCGGTGTTTTCCCTGATCGGGCCGATTCGACGCACGTGTGCAACCTTCGGTGCGCACGGATGCGGCCGAAAACGGGTTGCACTGGGCGGGATAACGGGATGTGGGGCCCGGTTCGGGCGCACGACGGGAGACAGTTGGGTGCTGCCCGGCGGGCCGGGCAGCTTCGATACGGCAGCGCGCCGCTCAGATATCCAGCGGATCGACTTCGACACTCCACCGCAGCACGCCCTTCAGCGCGCGCAGCTCCGGCTGCCATGCCCGCAGCGCATGCTGCAGCGCTGCCCGCGAAGCGCTTTCGAGCAGCAATTGCGCGCGATGGACGTTCGCGACCTTGACGATCGTCATCGGTACCGCGTCGTACACGGTCACGCGATCGGCGCCCGGCAGCCCCGGCAAGACGGCCGCGGCCTGCAGCAGGAACGCGAGCGCCGCGTCGAGCGTGCGCCCTTCGGCGCGCAACAGCGCCTGGTAGACGAACGGCGGCAGGTGCGCGTCGCGGCGCTCGCCGAGCGTCGAATTCGCGAAACCGACGTAATCCTGCCGCCCGAGCGCGTGATACAGCGCGTGACGCGGGTAGCGCGTCTGCACCATCACCTCGCCCGGCAGCCCGGCACGCCCCGCGCGGCCGCTCACCTGCATCAGCTGCGCGAACAGCCGCTCGCTCGCGCGGAAGTCGTGCGAGAACAGCGCCGTGTCGGCATTGAGCACGCCGACGAGCGACACACGCTGGAAGTCGTGCCCCTTCGCGATCATCTGCGTGCCGACCAGGATGTCGACCTCGCCCGCGTGCACGTCGGAGAACAGCGCCTGCGCACTGCCCTTGCGGCGCGTGCTGTCCGCGTCGATCCGCAGCACGCGCGCGCCCGGCACGGCCTCCGCGAGCGCCTCCTCGATGCGCTGCGTGCCGCGCCCGAGCGGTGCGATGTCCACGTTCCCGCACTCGGGGCACGACCGCGGAATGCGCGCTTCCCAACCGCAGTGATGGCAGCGCAGCGCGTGCTCGGGCTTGTGCAGCACGACATACGCGCTGCAGCGCGGGCAGCCGGCGACCCAGCCGCATGCGTCGCACGCGAGCTGCGGCGCGTAGCCGCGCCGGTTCAGGAACACGAGGCTCTGCTCGCCGCGTTCGAGCCGTGCCTTCAGCGCCGCGACGAGCGGCCCCGACAGCCCGCCCATCGACGCGCGCCCGCGCCGCCGCTCCTCCTCGAGATCGATCAGCCGCACGGTCGGCAACGTCGCGTCGGCCACCGCGCGGCGCGAAAGCGTGAGCCGCGTGTAGCGCCCCTGCTCGGCCTGCCACCAGCTTTCGAGCGACGGCGTGGCCGAGCCGAGCACGACCGTGATACCGAGCTGCTTCGCGCGCCAGACAGCGAGATCGCGCGCCGAATAGCGCAGCCCTTCCTGCTGCTTGTACGCAGGTTCGTGCTCCTCGTCGACGACGACCAGCGCGAGCGTCGGCATCGATGCGAGCACCGCGAGGCGCGTGCCGAGCACGATCCGCGCGCGGCCCGTGTGCGCGGCCAGCCAGTTGCGCGCCCGCTCGCCCTCGGCGAGCCCGCTGTGCAGCGTGACGATCGCGTCGTCGGCGAGCGCGCCCGCGAAGCGCGCGCGAAACGCGGCCTCGAACTGCGGCGTCAGGTTGATTTCGGGAACGAGCACGAGCGCCTGCGCGTCCGGCCGCGCCTCGAGCAGCGCCGCGAGCGCATGCAGATAGACCTCGGTCTTGCCGCTGCCCGTCACGCCATGCAGCAGGAACGGCGCGAAGCCCTTCGCCGCGCGGATCGCGTCGAGCGCCTCGGCCTGCTGGTCGTTCAGCGCCGGCGGCACAGTTCGTCCACCGGTTGTCGACAGGTTATCCACAGCTTTGGGCACAGGCGCATCGGCCCAGCCGATCTCTTCGACCTCGACCCAGCCGCGCGCCGCCCAGTCGTCGAGCGTCGCGGCCGCCTTCGGATGCAGCGCGCGCGCGTCGGGCAGCGTCAGCGAGCCGGTATCGACGAGCGCCTGCGCGAGCCGCCGCAATGCGGCGCCGCGTGCCGGCAATGTATCGGGCAGCGCCGCGCGGCCGGCTTCCGTCGGCTGGTAGCGCACCTCGGGCGCGAGCAACCGCCCCCAGCGCCCGGCGTCGCGCAACGCCTGCGGCAGCGCCGGCAGCGCGACCTCGCCGCGCCCGCGCTGATAGTAATCAGCAGCGAACGACACGAGCGCGAGCCAGTCGGGCGACAGCGGCGGGAGGTCGGTGCAGATCGCGTCGACCGCACGCAGCCGCGACGGCGGCACATCGGTGTGAGTCGTCACTTCGCAGACGAGCCCGACGGCCTGCCGCTTGCCGAACGGCACCTGCACGAGCGTGCCGGGCACCGGTGTCGGTTGCGCGTCGCAGCGGTAGTCGAACAGGGTCGCGAGCGGATGATCGAGCGCGACGCGCAGGTAGGTGCCGCTCATTGCGGCGCTCCGGCGGCAGCGATATGCGAAATACAGGCGGCTTGCGTCCGCGCCCGCATCGCGACAGCGCACTTAAAGTAAAACTCCAGATTCGGCGCTAAGTTTTGGATTCGCATTAGGAATCGCCGTATACCCTGCCCAGCCTGTGGATAACTTTGTTGAGAACTCGCCGCTCAATGGCCGCAACGCACGCGGGGCCGTGCTTTCCGCTGTTTTTCGCCGTGCATTGCACCGCCCCGCGGAGCCTTATTCCATAAGGCTGCTATTCAAATTACCGAACCATAGCCAGACAAATTGACCGATACAGGGCTCTACCGCGCTGCAACGTGGAAAATGTGTATAAGTCAAGTCTTGACAAGCACCGCATCGGCAACCAGTGCGGGGTTGCGCCCTGTTTAGTGCCGGCAGCGAAACGCTGTCACCCCGCAGTGCAGCATGACAGCGCTTGCGTTCAGCCGGCGGCTCCGCTACGGATCTTGCGGCTGTGGCTATGCACTTCGTCGACGAGTTCGGCGACGTGATCGGGCGACGTGAATTGCGAGATGCCGTGGCCGAGGTTGAACACATGGCCCGGATGGTTGCCGTAGCTGTCGAGCACCGCGCGCGCCTGTTCGCGCACCGCGGCCGGCGGCGCAAACAGGATCGTCGGATCGAGGTTGCCCTGCAGCGCGACGCGCCCCGTCACGCGCTCGCGCGCGGCGCCGAGGTTGACCGTCCAGTCGAGCCCGACCGCGTCGACGCCGGTCGCCGCGATCTCCTCGAGCCACAGCCCGCCGCCCTTCGTGAACGTGATCACCGGCACGCGCTCGCCGTCGTGCTCGCGCTTGAGCTGCGACACCACGCGGCGGATATAGTCGAGCGAGAAGCGCTGGTATGCGCCGTCGGCCAACGCGCCGCCCCACGTATCGAAGATCATCACGGCCTGCGCGCCCGCTTCGATCTGCGCGTTCAGGTACGCGGCCACCGACTGCGCGTTCACGTCGAGGATCCGGTGCATCAGGTCAGGGCGCGAATACGCCATCGACTTCACCGTACGGAAATCGTCCGACCCGCCGCCTTCGACCATGTAGCACGCGAGCGTCCACGGGCTGCCGGAGAAGCCGATCAGCGGCACGCGCTGGCGGCCCTGGCCGTCGGTGAGCGCACGGCGGATCTCGCGCACGGCGCCCGTCACGTATCCGAGCGTTTCCTCGATGTCCGGCACCGCGAGCTTCGCGACGTCGGCCTCGGTACGCACCGGATGCGCGAATTTCGGCCCTTCGCCGACCTGGAAGTCGAGGCCGAGCCCCATCGCGTCGGGAATCGTCAGGATGTCCGAGAACAGGATCGCGGCGTCGAGCGGGAATCGGTCGAGCGGCTGCAGCGTCACCTCGGTCGCGTAGTCGGGATTCTTCGCGAGACCGAGAAAGCTGCCGGCGCGCGCACGCGTCGCGTTGTATTCGGGCAGGTAGCGGCCGGCCTGGCGCATCAGCCAGATCGGCGTGTAGTCGGTCGGCTCGCGCAGAAGTGCACGCAGGAAGGTGTCGTTGAGCAGGTTATGGGCCACGGTAGGAGCGACGATGCGAAGGCAAAGCGGCATTTTACCGGACAGCCGCCCTCAGGCTGCGCATGCCGACGCGATGGCGGCCATATGACGCGCGCGATGGCTCCGTTATGATCGGACGCTCATATCGAACGAAACGAAGGAGGAGACCGATGAAGACATTCGCCACGCTGGCCGCCGCCGCGCTGCTCTGCTGCGCCACCGCGCACGCGCAGACCGCCGCGGGCAGCGCCGCCGCGCCGGGCGCCGGTTCGCGGCTCGACGACGTGCTCGCGCGCGGCACGCTGCGCGTGTGCACGACGGGCGACTACAAGCCGTATTCGTACTACCGCGCGGACGGCCGCTTCGAAGGCATCGACATCGACATGGCCGAATCGCTCGCGAAATCGCTCGGCGTGAAGACCGACTTCGTCAAGACGAGCTGGCCGAACCTGACCGCCGATTTCGTCGCGAAATGCGATATCGCGGTCGGTGGCGTCTCGACGACGCTCGAGCGCCAGAAGCGCGTGTTCTTCACGCAGCCGTATGTCGTCGACGGCAAGACGCCGATCGTGCGCTGCGCGGACGCCGACAAGTACCAGACCGTCGCGCAGATCGACCGGCCCGAGACGCGCGTGATCGTGAACCCGGGCGGCACCAACGAGCGGTTCGCGAAACAGTTCTTCACGCATGCGAACCTGACCGTCTATCCGGACAACGTGACGATCTTCAAGCAGATCCTCGCGGGCAAGGCCGACGTGATGGTGACGGACGCGTCCGAGACGCAGCTGCAGCAAAAGCTGAATCCGGGGCTGTGCTCGGTGCATCCGGACAAGCCGTTCCAGTTCGGCGAGAAGGCATACATGGTGCCGCGCGGCGATGTCGTGTTCCAGCAGTACGTCGACCAGTGGCTGCATCTCGCGCTGTCGACCGGCGAATACCAGGCGATTTCGGACAAGTGGCTGAAGTAGGCGCGCCCGCCCGCGGCGGCCGATAACGGGCATCGACCCCGTGGCCGCTGCCCGCGGAATGCGTGGTACGGCGGCGGCAAACGTGCCGCCGTTACACATCTCCATCGCGCCGCCGCGACCCGCAACCGGCGCGAAACCACCCGAATTGGCCATTCGTCCGACTTCCGCGCATTCCAATCACGTTTCAAAATCTTTCTGACGAATGAATCGTCATGCGCGGTATCGGTCATGCCGCGCACTTTCTCGCGTGAAAATCGGCAATTCATCGCGCCTGATACGCATGAAAAACGCATCGTGCGCATGCGCTGAAAACGCTGCGGAAAATATGGGTAAAAATGACCTTTTTCAGGACCCCGAAAACAGCAAAAAATCCCGCCAAGCCTTATCTGGCGGGCGTTACAACCTGAAACACTTTGTTACCGCGACGGGTCATTAATTCGCCCACAATGGGCTCAACGGTTTCAACACGGATGCGGTCTCGTGTGCCAAGTGTGAGCGGACGCGAAGCGCTGCGAGCCAGTCGGTCACGTACCGAAGCCCTTCCGAGGGGCATCCTTGTTGGAGTCGTTTCCGGCCCCCCGCCGGATTCGGTTTCATCTTTGGTCTCCTCGCGCTAACCCCGTAGCGTGTGGTTTTTAGCGGGCTAATAAGCCCGCTTTTTTTCGTCCATCGAAAGCGTAACGGCCCGCAGGCCGCCACGTTTTTCCCGCATGTTTCCCGCCGCCATACCGCTTCAAGCGGTCTTCTGCACGTCGAGCTTCAGTTCCTCGATCATCCGGTCGCGCATCACGAACTTCTGCACCTTGCCCGTCACCGTCATCGGCAGCTCGTCGACGAAGCGGATGTAGCGCGGAATCTTGTAGTGCGCGATCTGCCCGCTGCAGAACGCACGCACGTCGTCCTCCGTCATCTGCTCGTCCGCGCGCAGCACGATCCACGCGCACAGCTCCTCGCCGTACTTCGCATCGGGCACGCCGAAGACCTGCGCGCTCTGGATCTTCGGATGCCGAAACAGGAACTCCTCGATCTCGCGCGGATAGACGTTCTCGCCGCCGCGAATCACCATGTCCTTCAGGCGGCCGACGATGTTGCAGTAGCCGTCCACATCGAGCGTCGCGAGGTCGCCCGTATGCATCCAGCCGTCGACCAGCACCTCGCGCGTCTTCGCGTCGTCGTCCCAGTAGCCGAGCATCACCGAATAGCCCTTCGTGCAGAGCTCACCCGTCGCGCCGACCGGCACGATGTCGCCGCTCGCATCGACGATCTTCACTTCCAGGTGCGGCTGGATGCGGCCGACCGTCGTCGTGCGCTTCTCGAGCGGATCGTCGGTCGAGCTCTGGAACGACACGGGGCTCGTCTCCGTCATCCCGTACGCGATCGTGATCTCCGACAGGTGCATCTGCGACACGACGCGCTTCATCGTCTCGATCGGGCACGGCGAGCCGGCCATGATCCCGGTGCGCAGCGTCGACAGGTCGAACTTCGAAAACTCCGGATGATCGAGTTCCGCGATGAACATCGTCGGCACGCCGTGCAGCGCGGTACAGCGCTCGCCGGCCACGGCCGCGAGCGTCGCGACCGGGTCGAACGCTTCGCCCGGGAACACCATCGCCGCGCCCTTCGATACGCATGCGAGCACGGCCAGCACCATCCCGAAGCAGTGGTACAGCGGCACGGGAATGCACAGCGTGTCCTGCTCGGTGAAACGCATCGCGGTCGCGATCGAGCGCCCGTTGTTGACGACGTTGCGGTGCGTGAGCGTCGCGCCCTTCGGGCTGCCCGTCGTGCCGCTCGTGAACTGGATGTTGATCGGCTCGTTGGCCGTGAGCGTCGCGCCGATCGCATCGAGCAACGCGGGATCGACCGCCTGGCGGCCGCGCGTCATCACGTCCGCGAAACGGAACATGCCGGCCGGCGCGACGTCGCCCATCGACACGACCGTGCGCAGGCTCGGCACGCGTGCCGCGTGCAGGTCGCCCGGCGTCGCGGTCGCAAGCTCCGGCGCGATGGCCTGCAGCATCTCGACGTAGGCCGACGACTTGAAGCGCTCGGCCGTGATCACGGCCTTGCAGCCGACCTTGTTCAGCGCGTATTCGAGCTCGGCGAGCCGGTAGGCCGGATTCAGGTTGACGAGCACCGCGCCGATCCGCGCGGTCGCGAACTGCGTGAGCAGCCATTCGCTGCGGTTCGGCGACCAGATGCCGACGCGGTCGCCCTTCACGATACCGAGCGCGGCCAGGCCGACCGCGAGCACGTCGACCTCGTTCGCGAACTCGCGCCAGGTCCAGCGCACCTGCTGTTCGCGGAACACGACGGCCGGACGGTCGGGAAAGCGGCCGGCGGTATCGCGCAGGAACCGGCCGATCGTCGCTTCGGATAGCGGTACGTCGGTCGCGCCACGCACGTACGACAAGCCGTTCTCGGGCGCGATCAGCGCGCCCACGCCAAGGTCTGCTGCCATGAATGTCTCCGTCCTTTTTGTCTGATCGGCCCGCGCGCGCCTGCTGCGCCCGCCTCCGCCGCCGGATCGCGACGGACAGCCTCACCGCGGATGATGCCGCGCTCCGCTGACGACACTCTGACATCGAATCGCGGCAGACGGGTGAAATAGCACGACCGGACGGAATGATCCGGCCCGCAAAAAACAGACGAAAACGACAGGCGAAAAAAAAGCAGCCCGAAGGCTGCTTTCTTTCGCGGGATACGCGGCGCGGCTCAGTGCCGGCTGCGGATCTTCGCCAGACGCTGGATCGCTTCGAGCTGCGCCATTGCGGTCGCGAGCTCGGATTGCGCCTTCGCGAGGTCGAGATCCGACTTCGCGTTCTGCAGCGTTTCCTCGGCACGCTTGCGCGCTTCCTCGGCTTTCGCCGCGTCGAGGTCCTTGCCGCGGATCGCGGTATCGGCGAGCACCGTCACGGCGCCCGGCTGCACTTCGAGAATGCCGCCCGCGACGAACACGAATTCGTCGTTGCCGCCCTCGACTTCGATGCGCACCGCACCCGGACGAATCCGCGTGATCAGCGGCGTGTGACCCGGCAGAATGCCCAGCTCACCCGTTTCGCCCGGCAGCGCGACGAATTTCGCCTCGCCCGAGAAGATCTGCTCTTCCGCGCTGACGACGTCTACTTTGATGGTTGCCATATCGACTCCTGTCGATCAGAGTCAGCGCTTTGGCGCCTGCTCCGATCCCATGCACGGCGGGTTGAGCGTATTACGTGGGCGCTCGTCCGCGAAAACTACCCGAACGGTAGCAATCGCGGACGCACGGCGCCCGCTGCATTACGCCTGCCCCTTACGAGATCTTCTTGGCCTTTTCGAAGGCTTCGTCGATCGTGCCGACCATGTAGAACGCCTGTTCCGGCAGGTGGTCGCACTCGCCGTCGACGATCATCTTGAAGCCGCGGATCGTTTCCTTCAGCGGCACGTACTTGCCCGG
Source organism: Burkholderia sp. BCC1999 (assembly GCF_905339975.1). Lineage (NCBI taxonomy): Bacteria > Pseudomonadati > Pseudomonadota > Betaproteobacteria > Burkholderiales > Burkholderiaceae > Burkholderia > Burkholderia sp. BCC1999. Next base: position 18,126 of record NZ_CAJPHP010000026.1, read on the forward strand.
CGAGCCCGTGAACACTTCAGCGACGTGGAACGGCTGCGACAGGAAACGCTGGATCTTACGAGCGCGCGCGACCGACAGCTTGTCTTCCGGCGACAGTTCGTCCATACCCAGAATCGCGATGATGTCGCGCAGTTCCTTGTAGCGCTGCAGCGTCTGCTGAACGCGACGGGTGATCGAGTAGTGCTCTTCACCGATCACGTTCGGGTCGATCTGGCGCGACGTCGAGTCGAGCGGGTCGACCGCCGGGTAGATACCCAGCGAAGCGATGTCACGCGACAGAACGACGGTTGCGTCCAAGTGGCCGAAGGTCGTAGCCGGCGACGGGTCGGTCAAGTCATCCGCAGGGACGTACACGGCCTGGACCGACGTAATCGAGCCCTTCTTGGTCGACGTGATGCGCTCTTGCAGCTTGCCCATTTCTTCAGCCAGCGTCGGCTGATAGCCCACTGCCGACGGCATACGGCCGAGCAGTGCCGACACTTCGGTACCGGCCAGCGTGAAACGGTAGATGTTGTCGACGAAGAACAGCACGTCGAGGCCTTCGTCACGGAAGTGCTCGGCCATCGTCAGGCCGGTCAGCGCGACGCGCAGACGGTTGCCCGGCGGCTCGTTCATCTGGCCGTACACCAGCGCGACCTTGTCGAGAACGTTCGAGTCCTTCATTTCGTGGTAGAAGTCGTTCCCTTCACGGGTACGCTCGCCCACGCCCGCGAACACGGAGTAACCGCCGTGTTCCTTCGCGATGTTGTTGATGAGCTCCATCATGTTGACGGTCTTGCCCACGCCAGCACCGCCGAACAGGCCAACCTTGCCGCCCTTTGCGAACGGGCAGATCAGGTCGATAACCTTGATACCCGTTTCGAGCAGTTCGGTCGACGGCGACAGTTCGTCGAACGCCGGAGCCTTCTGGTGGATCGAACGCGTCGTTGCGCTTTCGATCGGGCCAGCTTCATCGATCGGACGGCCGAGGACGTCCATGATCCGGCCGAGGGTCGGCTTGCCGACCGGCACCGAGATCGGCTTTGCCGTGTTCTTCACGGTCAGGCCGCGGCGCAGGCCGTCGGATGCACCCAGACAAATGGTACGGACCACGCCGTCACCCAGCTGCTGCTGGACTTCGAGCGTCAGTTCCGAGCCATCGAGAATGAGCGCGTCGTAGATCTTCGGCATGCTGTCGCGCGGGAATTCCACGTCGATAACGGCGCCGATGCACTGTACGATCTTGCCTTCTACCAAAGCAGCAGTACTCATCGCTTTTCCTTTAAATACCTGATTCTTTACTCGCGCAAAGGCGCAGTTGTCGTCCGTGGCGCGCGCTTAAACAGCGGCTGCGCCGCCGACGATCTCCGACAGTTCTTTCGTAATCGCGGCCTGACGGCTCTTGTTGTACACGAGCTGCAGTTCGCTGATCACCGTCTTCGCGTTGTCGGACGCGGCCTTCATCGCGACCATGCGCGCCGATTGCTCGGACGCCATGTTTTCCGCGACGGCCTGGTACACCAGCGCCTCGACGTAACGCACGAGCAGTTCGTCGACGACTGCCTGCGCGTCCGGCTCGTAGATGTAGTCCCACGACGTGGCCGGCGTACCGTCATCGGCTTCGAAGTGTTCCGACGACAGCGGCAGCAACTGCTCGATCACGGCTTCTTGCTTCATCGTGTTGACGAAGCGCGTGTAAGCGATATAAACCGCCGACAGCTTGCCTTCCGAGTACAGATCGAGCTGCGTCTTCACGGCGCCGATCAGCTTGTCCAGATGCGGGGTGTCGCCGAGGTGCACGACCTGCGACATCACCTTCGCGCCGAAGCGGTTCAGGAACCCGAGGCCCTTGCTACCGATCGCGGTGGCTTCGACCTTCTGGCCCTTCTCTTCCAGCTCCTTGAACTTCTGAACCGTCGCACGCAGCACGTTGGTGTTCAACCCGCCGCACAGACCCTTGTCCGTCGTGACGAGAATGATGCCGGCCGTGTTCGTGCCTTCGTTCGCCACCATGAACGGGTGGCGGTACTCCGGGTTCGCGCGGCTCATGTGCGCGGCGATGGCACGGACCTTGTCCGCATACGGACGAGCGGCGCGCATGCGTTCCTGCGCGCGACGCATCTTCGATGCGGCCACCATCTCCATCGCCTTCGTGATCTTGCGCGTGTTCTGCACGCTCTTGATCTTGCCGCGAATTTCCTTCATTCCAGCCATAGCTTGCTCCTTGACCGAAGCGGCGCGGGCGCCTCAGCACCCGCGCGGCCTCAGTGTGTCACTCGCGGATCAATAGGCACCGGACTTCTTGAAGGATTCGATCGCCGAGCGCAGTGCGCCTTCGTCGTCCTTCGAGAGATCCTTGGTGTCTTCGATGCGCTTGATGAGGTCAGCGTGGCTGGTCTTCAGGTTTTCGCGCAGGCCCTTCTCGAACGACAGCACTTGCTTGACGTCGAGGTCGTCGAGGTAGCCGTTGTTCGCGGCGTACAGCGACACGGCCAGTTCCCAGACCTGCAGCGGCTGGTACTGCGGCTGCTTCAGCAGTTCCGTCACGCGGCGGCCGCGCTCGAGCTGCTTGCGGGTCGCTTCGTCGAGGTCCGATGCGAACTGCGCGAATGCGGCCAGTTCACGGTACTGCGCGAGGTCGGTACGGATACCGCCCGACAGCTTCTTCACGACCTTCGTCTGAGCGGCGCCACCGACTCGCGACACCGACACGCCGGCGTTGATTGCCGGGCGGATGCCTGCGTTGAACAGGTCGGTTTCCAGGAAGATCTGGCCGTCGGTAATCGAGATCACGTTCGTCGGAACGAACGCGGTCACGTCGCCAGCCTGCGTTTCGATGACCGGCAGTGCCGTCAGCGAACCGCTCTTGCCCTTCACTTCGCCGTTCGTGAACTTCTCGACGTACTCTTCCGACACGCGAGCCGCACGTTCCAGCAGACGCGAGTGCAGATAGAACACGTCGCCCGGGTACGCTTCACGGCCCGGCGGGCGGCGCAGCAGCAGCGAGATCTGACGGTATGCCCAGGCTTGCTTGGTCAAGTCGTCATAGATGATCAGCGCGTCTTGGCCACGGTCGCGGAAGTATTCGCCCATCGTGCAGCCGGCGTACGGCGCGAGGTACTGCATCGCTGCCGAATCCGAAGCCGAAGCGGCGACGACGATCGTGTATTCCATCGCGCCCGTTTCTTCGAGCTTGCGAACCACGTTCATGATCGACGAAGCCTTCTGGCCGATCGCGACGTAGATACAGATCAGGTCCTTGCCCTTCTGGTTGATGATCGCGTCGAGCGCCACCGCGGTCTTGCCGCACTGACGGTCGCCGATGATCAGCTCACGCTGGCCACGGCCGATCGGCACCATCGCGTCGATCGACTTGATGCCCGTCTGCACCGGCTGCGACACCGACTTACGCCAGATCACGCCCGGGGCGATCTTTTCGATCGCGTCGGTCAGCTTGGCGTTGACCGGGCCCTTGCCGTCGATCGGGTTGCCGAGCGCGTCGACCACGCGGCCGACGAGTTCCGGACCAACCGGGACTTCGAGAATGCGGCCCGTCGTCTTGACGATGTCGCCTTCCGAAATGTGTTCGTATTCGCCGAGAATCACCGCGCCGACCGAGTCGCGCTCGAGGTTCAGCGCGAGACCGAACGTGTTGCCCGGAAACTCGAGCATTTCGCCCTGCATCACGTCCGACAGGCCGTGGATACGCACGATACCGTCGGTCACGGAGATCACGGTGCCCTGGTTGCGAACGTCTGCGCTCGCTTCAAGGCCCTGGATCCGGCTCTTGATCAGCTCGCTGATCTCAGAGGGATTGAGTTGCATTATTCGCTCCTGATAGTCAATTCTGTTGCGTGCCGGCGTGGCGCTCAGGCGGTCAAGGCAGCCTGCATCGATGCGAGGCGCGCGCGAACCGAGGTGTCGAGCACTTCGTCGCCGACCGTCACGCGCACGCCGCCGATCAGCGACGAATCGACTTCGACCGTCGGTTTCAGCTTGCGCTTGAACTTGCGTTCGAGGCCCGAGACGAGACTGTCGAGATCCGCGCCGTTCAGCGGGAACGCGCTCACGATCTCGGCGTCGGCTGCACCTTCACGTTCGTTCTTAAGCGCCTCGAACTGCTCGGCAATTTCCGGCAGCAGCGCGATGCGATGATTGTCGACCAGCATCTGCACGAAGTTCTTCGCTTCGGCGCCAGCCGCGAGCGGCGACTTCACCGCAGCAAGCAGCAACTCGGCTACTTGCGTGCGCGTCACCTTCGGGCTCGACGCGACCGACAGCACTTCCGGCAGACGCGCAACCTGGGCCAGCTCTTGCACGAGCGTGGACCAGGCGGCGATGTCACCGCCCTCGGCCACGCGGAACAGCGCTTCTGCGTAAGGGCGGGCGATGGTTGCAAGTTCGGCCATGATCAGAGCTCGGCTTTCAGTTGATTCAGCAGTTGGGCGTGGGCCGTTTGATCGACTTCGCGCTTCAGGATCTGCTCGGCGCCCTTCACGGCCAGCGAGGCGACTTCGCCACGCAGCGCTTCGCGCGCCTTCACGATTTGCTGTTCTGCTTCCGCCTTCGCCTGAGCGACGATGCGGGCGGCTTCAGCCTGGGCGTTGGCCTTGATTTCCTCGGCGACCGCCTGGGCACGCTTTTCAGCGTCGGCGATGCGCTGCTGGCCGTCATTGCGGGCCTGCGCGAGTTCCTGGTCCACGCGCTTGTGCGCTGCGTCGAGTTCCGCCTTGCCCTTTTCGGCGGCGGCGAGGCCGTCGGCGATCTTCTTCGAACGTTCGTCGAGGGCGTTGATCAACGGCGGCCACACGAATTTCATCGTGAACCACGCGAGGACCAGGAACACGACCATTTGCGCAAACAGAGTTGCGTTGAGATTCACGGTGTTTCCTTATCTGCTATTCCGGAAAAATGAAACGGTAAGGCGCTCATCGAGTTGCATTCGATCAGCGCCCCAAGTCTCCGTTCCGCCCTGCGCCGGCTTGCGCCGGACGCATATTTCCGAGGAACCTTAGCCTGCGAGCTTCGACAGGAGCGGGTTCGCGAACGCGAACAGCATTGCAACACCCACGCCGATCAGGAATGCCGCGTCGATCAGACCAGCCAGCAGGAACATCTTCGTTTGCAGCGGGTTGATGAGTTCCGGCTGACGTGCGCAGGCTTCGATGTACTTGCCACCCATCAGCGCGATACCGATACAGGCGCCGATTGCACCCAGGCCGATGATGATGCCGATACCGATGGCGGTCAGACCCTGGATGTTGGCGATGTAAGCTTGCATGATCACTCCTTTGTGAAAAGACTTGGAACTGAGATTTAAAAAACTAAAACGGAAACTCTTTCTTGCACGCCGCGCTTAGTGCTTGTCGTGCGCCTGGCCGAGATACACCAGCGTCAGCATCATGAAAATGAATGCCTGCAACAGAACAATCAGGATGTGGAAGATTGCCCAGACGCTGCCCGCGATCACGTGGCCAACGAAGCCGAGGAACGTTGCATCGCCACCGAAGCTCCACATGCTGCCGAGCAGGGCGATCAACAGGAACAACAGCTCACCCGCGTACATGTTGCCGAACAACCGCATACCGAGGGAGACGGTCTTTGCGAGATATTCGACGATGTTGAGCGCGAGGTTAGGGATCCACAGCAGCGGGTGGGCGCCGAACGGGGCCGACAGCAGCTCATGCACAAAGCCGCCCGCGCCCTTGATCTTGATGCTGTAGTAGATCATCAGGACGAACACGCCGAGCGCGATGCCGAGCGTGCCGTTCAGGTCGGCAGTCGGGACGATGCGATGGTGGGAAATCACGTCCGACAGACCCAGCAGGCCGATCACGCGGCCCGGCAGGTCGACCGGGAGAAAGTCGAGGGCGTTCATCAGCGCGACCCACACGAACACCGTGAGGGCGAGCGGAGCGATGAAGGTACGATTGCCGTGGACGATGGCCTTCGACTGGTCTTCGACCATTTCGACGAGCATCTCGATTGCGCACTGGAAACGGCCCGGCACGCCCGACGTCGCCTTGCGGGCAGCCAGACGCAGCAGGACGAACGTCACGATGCCGCAAACGATCGACCAGAACAGCGTGTCGAGATTCCAGACGTGAATGTCGAAAATCGACGTCTGATGCGAGGTGGAGAAATTCTGCAAGTGGTGCGCAATGTACTCGGACGGATCCGGACCGCGCGTGCCTTCGCTAGCTGCCATATCGTTAATGCCACCCAAATTGTCGAAAATCGTTTTGCCTGTTCCGCAACACGCTATTGCGGGAACGGGCCGGTGCGGTTCGTTGTCGAAACCGCACGCTGCTTGTTCCTTACCGCCAGGCCAGCGCGATCCAGTACGTCTTCAGCACGACGAGGTACGTGACGAGGAACGGCACCCAGTGCACGCCGGCCCAACCGAACGCCACTGCAGTGAACATCCCGATCGTCAGAGCGAGCTTCAGGGCTTCGCCCATCACCCAGCTCATCACGGTGGCCGAGCCACCTGCCTTCAGTCGTGCCACGAATACCGCACTTGGCACCCAGCCGATCGCTCCGCCCAGAAACGCGGATTGCGCAGCGGCGCCCGGCGACTTCGAAAACAGCCACCACGCCAGCGTTGCAACCAGGGACAGGACCACTTGCGCGAACACCACCTTGTAGGGGGTCACGCGCGAGGGCTTGCTCACGTCCGGACCGAACAGCCTCTCGGCTTCTGTCCGTGTAAGCGGAACGATGTTGTTATCTTGCTGCTCGACATCCCAGTCATCGTCGGATTCGCGCCACTCGCCGGCCGCCGAAGCGGTGCGTTGCGTGCGCTGATCATCGTGCCTGTCGTCCGGCGCCTGACCCGCCATCGCAATCTTCCGCAAAGTCCTTGAACCCGACCCCAAGCTTTCTGAAAGCTTTCAGGGGTGCCTAGCTAACAAATCCGGGCGATTGTAAGCGATAGTTGCAAGTGATTCAAGGCTTTAGAAGCGACAAAAACCTGCATAAAACGACGCCTCATCATGTGAAAAAACGCCCGATTCGACGACGTACGATGACAGTTGTAAGGTCAATTTTTTGCACCGGTATTTCTTGCTCGAAAAAAGCCGGTGAAGGCGGAAATGACGGGAAACGACGTCCGATGCGGGCCCGGACGGAGCGGCGCGATCGCCGCGGGGAACGTGCGGTGGAACAGCGATCCGGAATGACGCCGCGCGACGCCCCGGAACACACGAAAGGCTGTGACCGATCGAGCGCACGCAACGTGCGAATTTCGATCCGACGCTCATGCATCGTTAAGTCCAATCAGTTGTCGCGCCGCCACAGATGTTCGACTGTGGGTTGCGGCACTTATCAACAACCTATAGCCACAGCGAACGCTGTGCCCTCCTCCCAACCACCCGACTCGCATATCTGTGCCGCGCGCACCCGCCTCGCTCAACCGTGAACGAGCAGCCACGCACCGAGTATCGCGCTCACGAGCGCGAACGGAATCGACACCAGATGAAACGGCAGCCACATGCGCGGCTCCTTCGCGAGACGCACCGCGATCAGGTTCGCGAGCGAGCCGATCGCGAAACCGAAACCGCCGACCGATACGCCGAATGCGAGCGCGCGCCAGTCGTGCGCGAATTCCGACAGCAGGATCGCGGCCGGCACGTTGCTGATTACCTGTGACAGGAGCGCGCCGGCGGCGTAGACACGCAGCGGCGAATCGAGTTGCGCATTCGCAATCGTGTCGTGCACGACGGGCAGCGCAGCCGCAGTACGCAGCACGACGAACATCAGTACGAAGATCAGCAGCAGCAGCCAGTCGATCTTTAGGACTGCGTCGCGTTTGACGGCGAGCAGCACGATGGCGACACCGACGAGACCGGGCAGCGGATGATGCGCATCGGCGAGCAGCACGAACGCCGCGAACAGCACCGCCGCGATCAGCGCGTGCATGCGTTGTACGGGCAACGCAGTGGCATCGCCGGACAGGTCGAGAGGCTTCGCGCGAAACACGCATGCGGTCAGCACAAGCAGCAGCCCCATCAGCGCGAGCGCGAGCGGCCCGAGCGTGACCACGAAGCGGCCAAACGACACGCCGCTCAATTGCCACAGGAAAAGATTCTGGGGATTGCCGAGCGGTGTCGCGACGGACCCTGCATTGACGGCCAAGGCGACGACGATCACGAGGCGCCGGAACGGCAGTGGTGTCAGTGCACGCAGCGACACCATCAACGGCATGACGACGAACAGTGCGACGTCGTTGGTGAGCCACATCGACAGCACCGCGGCGAATCCGACGAGCAGCATCGCGAGCCCGCGTTCGGAGTGCACGTGATGAACGATGCGATGTGCGAGCCACATCAGGCAGCCGGACAACTCGAGTGCCTTGGTCAGCATCAACAGGCCCGCGAGCGTCGCGACGGTTTGCCAGTCGACGCGACCGGCGAGTACCGCAAATGGTTGCGGGCGCACCCATTGCAGCACGATCAGGCCGAGCGCAAGCACCGACAGAACCGGTTCCTGCGCAAGCCAGCCGAGCCACCGGCGCGGCGCAGGTGCGCCGGCTTTCTCCATCGGCACCGCGTTACTCTTCGGTCGCGACGTTACCGCGCAGCCGCGCGAGAATGCCCTCGAGCGCGTCGAGATTGCCGAAGTCGATCAATACCTGCCCGCGCCCGCGGCGGCCGAGCTTGATCTTCACGGTCGACGCGAGCAGGTCAGACAACTCCTCCTCGAGACGGCGCGTGTCGCGGCCGCCGTCGTCTTTCGCGCGTGCCTTCACGGCCGGCGCTTCCTTCGTCGTGTGCGACACCAGCTTCTCGGTCTCGCGCACCGACATGCGCTTGTTGACGACCTGATGCGCGAGCGTAATCTGCGTCGCCGCATCGACGGCGAGCAGCGCACGCGCGTGGCCCATGTCGAGATCGCCGGCCAGCAGCATCGTCTGTACCGGCGACGCGAGGTTCAGCAGGCGCAGCAGGTTCGACACCGCGCTGCGCGAACGGCCGACCGATTCGGCCGCCTGTTCGTGCGTGAAACCGAATTCGTCGAGCAGGCGCTGGATACCGTGCGCTTCTTCAAGCGGGTTCAGATCCTCGCGCTGGATGTTCTCGATCAGCGCCATCGCGGCGGCGGCCTGATCGGATACGTCCTTCACGAGCACCGGCACTTCATCGAGGCCGGCCAGGCGCGCCGCGCGGAAACGCCGCTCGCCCGCGATGATCTCGTATTTGTCTGATGAAATAGGCCGCACCAGGATCGGCTGCATCACGCCCTGCGCGCGAATGCTCGCGGCGAGCTCCTGCAGGCTGCCCTCGTCCATCCGCGTCCGCGGCTGGTACTTGCCAGCCTGCAGCTTGCCGAGCGCGAGCGTGTTCGGCGCCCCTTCGATCTTCACCGCTTCGGTGATATCGGCACTGCCGCCGAGCAGCGCTTCGAGGCCACGTCCCAAGCCCTTCTTCTTTGGTACCGCGTTCATGTCTTTCTTCCTCGCTTCGCTCATGTCCGGATCACGACACCTCGAACGCGCGCACGCGCTCGATCATCTCGGCTCCGAACTGGAGATACGCTTGCGCACCGCGCGAGTTGCGGTCGAACACGACGCCCGGCAACCCGTAACTCGGCGCTTCCGCCAGGCGCACGTTGCGCGGAATCACCGCGTCGAACACCTTGTCGCCGAAGTGCGCTTTCAGTTGATCGGAGACTTGCTGCTGCAGCGTGATACGCGGGTCGAACATCACGCGCAGCAAGCCGATGATCTTCAGGTCGCGATTCATGTTCGCGTGAACCTGCTTGATCGTGTTGACGAGGTCGGACAACCCCTCCAGCGCGAAGTACTCGCACTGCATCGGGATCACGACGCCATGTGCCGCGCACAGCCCGTTCAGCGTCAGCAGCGACAGCGTCGGCGGGCAATCGATCAGCACGAAATCGTAGTCGTCGGCCACGTGCTCGAGCGCCGCCTTCAGCCGGCGCTCGCGGTTGTCGATGCTGATCAGTTCGATCTCGGCACCCGACAGCTCGCGATTCGCGGGCAGGACGTCGTAGGTGACGCCGTCCGGGCGGATGCGCGCGTCGGTCACCGACACGCCGTCGATCAGCACTTCGTACACGGTCGATTCGCAGGCGGCCTTGTCGATCCCGCTGCCCATCGTCGCGTTGCCCTGCGGGTCGAGATCGATCAACAGGACTCGTTGCTCCTGCGCTGCAAGGCTTGCGGCGAGATTGACCGATGTCGTCGTCTTGCCGACGCCCCCCTTCTGGTTCGCAACGCAGAAGATCTTTGCCATCGTTGGTGTGTTCCCTTTACCTTCAAACAAACGGCGCGCTACCGCGCGCCTTCAATTCGCGTCGTCGACGGCCACTTCGAACAGATGCCGTTCGGCATCGAGCATCGGCACCGCCAGCCGTATCGTCTGCTTCACGCGGCTGCCTTCCGGCAAGCGCGCAATTTCGTCATCCGGGTGAACGCCCTTCATTGCCCAGATCGATCCGCCCGGCGCGACCAGATGTCGAGCAAGTTTAACGAAGTCGGATAGATCCGCGAAAGCGCGGGACACGATCATGTCGAATTTTTCTGGCACTTCGACACCCGGCTGCAGCGATTCGACTCGGCCGGTGACGACCGACAGGTTCGCCAGCTTCAGCTCCGCGCGCATCTGCGTCTGGAATGCAGACTTCTTCTGCACGATATCGTTCAGCGTGACCTGCCAGTCGGGCTCGACGATCGCCAGCACGATGCCGGGCAGCCCGCCGCCCGAGCCGACGTCGAGCACGCGCGCCGATGCGCGGCCACGCAGATGCGGAACGATCGAAAGCGAATCGAGGATGTGCTGAATCAGCATCTGCTTCGGGTCGCGGATCGCGGTCAGGTTGTAGACCGCGTTCCACTTGCCGAGCAGCGCGACATAGTCGAGCAGCTGGTTGCGTTGTGCATCCGTCAGCGCGAGGCCGAGCGCCGTCGTGCCTTCGACAAGCATCTGTTCCAGTACGTCCCGATTAACCGCCGGCGCGCGACGCGCCGTCATTGTTGCGTCGGGACAGCGCCGTCCCCCTGCTCCGTTGCCTCAGTGGCAGGGCCATTCCGGCGGCCCAGGCCGCGACGCTTCAGGTGCACCATCAGCAGCGAGATTGCCGCCGGCGTGACGCCCGAAATACGCGAAGCCTGCCCGATCGTTTCCGGCCGGAACTCGTTCAGCTTCTGGCTCACTTCGAACGACAGCCCGCGCACTTCGCGGTAATCGATGCCGTCCGGCAAACGCGTGTTCTCGTTCGCATCGTTGCGCTCGATCTCGGATGCCTGGCGCTCGATATAGCCCTGATACTTGATGCCGATCTCGACCTGCTCCTTGATCTGCTCGAGCAGCACCGGATCGTCGCTCAGCGGCTCCGCAGGGCCGCATTCGCCACCCTTCAGGTCGCACACGCCGTCGTAGCTGATGCCCGGGCGGCGCAGCAGCTCGGCGAGGCTGTATTCGTGATCGATCGCCTTGCCCAGCAGTGCAGTCGCCTCTTCCGGCGGCAGTGTCTTCGGCGTGACCCACGTCGACTTCAGGCGTTCGGTTTCACGTGAAACAGCGTCGCGCTTCCGGCTGAATGCGTCCCAGCGCGCGTCGTCGACGAGCCCCAGCTCGCGGCCGATCTCGGTCAGTCGCATGTCGGCATTGTCTTCACGCAAGCTCAGGCGGTACTCGGCGCGGCTCGTGAACATCCGATAAGGCTCGGCCACACCACGCGTCACGAGATCGTCGACCAGCACGCCCAGGTAAGCCTGATCGCGGCGCGGGCACCATGCGTCCTTCTCCTGCACGTAGCGGCCCGCATTGAGACCGGCCAGCAGGCCCTGCGCTGCCGCTTCTTCGTAGCCCGTCGTGCCGTTGATCTGGCCCGCAAAGAACAGTCCGTTGATCGCCTTCGTCTCGAGCGACGCCTTCAGCGCGCGCGGGTCGAAGTAGTCGTACTCGATCGCATAGCCAGGGCGCAGGATGTGCGCGTTCTCGAGGCCGCGCATCGAATGCACGAGCTCGAGCTGGACGTCGAACGGCAGGCTCGTCGAGATCCCGTTCGGGTAGTACTCGTTGGTCGTCAGCCCTTCCGGTTCGAGGAAGATCTGGTGCGATTCCTTCGATGCGAACCGATGGATCTTGTCCTCGATCGACGGGCAGTAGCGCGGCCCGACACCTTCGATCACGCCTGTATACATAGGCGAACGGTCGAGGCCGCCGCGAATGATGTCGTGCGTGCGCTCGTTCGTGTGCGTAACCCAGCACGGCAGCTGCTGCGGATGCTGCTCCGCGCGGCCCAGGAACGAGAACACGGGGATCGGATCGAGATCGCCCGGCTGCTCGTCGAGCTGCGAGAAGTCGATCGTCCGGCCGTCGATACGCGGCGGCGTACCGGTCTTCAAGCGGCCCTGCGGCAGCTTCAGCTCCTTCAGGCGCGACGACAACGACACGGCCGCCGGATCGCCTGCACGGCCACCCGTGTAGTTGTTCAGGCCGACGTGGATCTTGCCGTCGAGGAACGTGCCGGCGGTCAGCACGACAGCGCGGGCGCGGAAGCGGATGCCGATCTGCGTGACGGCGCCCACCACACGGTCGCCTTCGACCATCAGGTCGTCGACGGCCTGCTGGAACAGCCACAGGTTCGGCTGGTTCTCGAGCCGGTGGCGGATTGCCGCCTTGTACAAGATGCGGTCGGCCTGTGCGCGCGTCGCCCGCACGGCCGGGCCTTTCGACGAATTGAGGATCCGGAACTGAATACCGCTCTCGTCCGTCGCCGCGGCCATTGCGCCGCCCAGCGCGTCGACTTCCTTGACCAGATGGCCCTTGCCAATGCCGCCGATCGACGGATTGCAGCTCATCTGCCCGAGCGTTTCGATGTTGTGAGTCAGCAGCAGCGTCTTCGCGCCCATACGGGCGGACGCCAGCGCGGCTTCAGTGCCGGCATGGCCGCCACCGACGACGATGACGTCAAATTCTGTGGGAAAAAGCATGGTGGATTCCGCACGCAGAGCTGCGCACGAACCTATCAGAGAAATGTATGGGCCGAATTATAGCGGGTTCGCTTTTCACCCGAATGCCGTCCGAATGGTAGGGTCTGTGCATTTCGTCGATTTTTCCGTGATCGGCCGATGAATCCGTGGCGCAGAGCCCGCTCCGGCAACGCTTCCAGCCCGCTTGTCAGCACATTGTGGCGCCTGTGCGAAGATTCGCTTGCGGGGAAATTTCACGTGAAACACACACCCATTCGATACCCGGGCCCTGCATGACAACACCGACGAAACATTCTGTGCAACCGTGCCCGCCCTCTTCCCCACAGATTTTCCGACGGTTCGCTCGACAGATATCCCCTGTGACGTGGCACATCCTCGTTCCGTGGAACAAGCGGCAGCCCTCCGTGAACGATGCGTCGGGCCGTCATCCGCGCTGTGGGCGCCTCGAACAATGCGATTGCACAGAACTTCCGACTGTTTTCCTCGCGACTATGCCCGTGCTCCGCACGACCACCCGGACGGAACATCCTGTGCGACCTGACACATCCTCGTTCCGTGGAACAAGCGGCAGCCCTCTTCGAACGATGCGTCGAACCGTCATCCGCGCTGTGGGCGCCTCGACCAGCGCTATTACACAGAACTTCCGACTGTTTCCCTCGCACTTATCCCCCGGTCACGACTATGCCCGTGCTCCGCACGACAACCCGGACGGAACATCTTGTGCGACCGCGCCCGCCCTCTTCCTCTCAGATTTTCCGACGATTCGCCCGACACTAATCCCCTGTGGCCCGGCACATCCTCGGCCTGTGGAACAAGCGGCAGCCCTCCGCGAACGATGCGTCGAACCGTCCATCCGCGCTGCTGGCGCCTCGACCAGCGCTATCACACAGAACTTCCGACTGTTTCCCTGGCACTTATACCCGGTCACTAGCCGTCGTATACCGGCACCCCACAAACAAAAACGGCGTGTTTCACGTGAAACACGCCGCCCGTTTCCCGCCAACTGCCACAACCATCAAGCCGTCTTCTTCGCCAGCCCAAGGTACGTTTCGATCACACGCGGATTCTGCGCGAGCTCGGCAGCCGGCCCTTCCAGTGCAAACTCACCGGTCTCCAGCACATAGCCGTAGTCCGATATCTGCAACGCAGCCCGCGCGTTCTGCTCGATCAGCAGCGTCGCGACGCCTGTACCGCGCAACGCGCTGATGATATGAAAGATCTCCTTCACGATCAGCGGCGCGAGCCCGAGGCTTGGCTCATCGAGCATCAGCAGGTCAGGCTTGCCCATCAGCGCGCGCCCGACCGCGAGCATCTGCCGCTCGCCGCCTGACAGCGTGCCGGCCGCCTGCTTGCGGCGCTCCTTCAGCCGCGGAAACAGTGCAAACACGTGATCGAGCTGGTCGAGAAAGTTCGATTCGCCAGCCAGCTTGCGCCGATACGCACCCAACACGAGGTTGTCTTCAACCGTCATCGTGCTGAACAGCTCGCGCTTTTCCGGTACGAGGCACATCCCGCGCGCGACACGCTGCTCGACCGGCAACGCGCCGACATCGTTGCCGCGATACACGACCGCGCCCGATGCATGCCCCGTCACCGGCAACGCACCCATGATCGCGTTCAGCAGCGTCGACTTGCCGGCGCCGTTCGGGCCGATCACGCTGACGATCTGCCCGGCGCCGACCTTGATCGCCGCGCCGTGCAGTGCTTCCACTTTCCCGTACCGGACCGCCAGCCCGCGCACTTCGAGAATCGGCATTGTCGTGCCCGTCATCACTCCACCCCGCCCAGATACGCTTCGAGCACGGCCGGGTCCTGCTGCACATCTTGCGGCAGCCCTTCCGCGATCCGCGTGCCGAACTCCATCACCACCAGCCGGTCGGTGAGATTCATCACGAAATCCATGTCATGTTCCACGAGCAACACGCTCATGCCTTCGGCCTTTAGCCGTCGCAGCAGGTCGGCGAGCTGTTGCTTCTCCTGGTAACGCAGCCCCGCAGCCGGCTCGTCGAGCAGCAACAGCGTCGGATCGCAGCACAGCGCGCGTGCGATTTCGAGAATCCGTTGCTGGCCGAGCGCGAGGCTGCCCGCTTCGTCGTACATGTGCTTTTCAAGCCCTACGCGGCGGATCTGGCGTGCGGCTTCGGCCAGCAACTGCGCCTCCTCGTGTGCGTTGAGCCGCGCGATGCTGCGCCAGACGCCCGTATGGCCACGCAGATGCGCACCGATCGCGACGTTCTCGAGCACCGTCATCGCCGGCAGCAGCTTCACGTGCTGGAACGTACGGCCGATGCCGCGGCGGACGATCTGGCGCGACGTGAGCCCGTCGATGCGCTCGCCACGGAACGTAATCGTGCCGCCTGTCGGCTTCAGCACGCCCGTCACGAGGTTGAACGTGGTCGACTTGCCGGCGCCATTCGGGCCGATCAGCCCGATGATCTGCCCCGCTTTCACATCGAAGCTGACGTCGTTGACGGCCACGAGCCCGCCGAACTGCTTGCGCGCGTTGTCGACTACGAGCAGCGGCTCGCCGGCCACCGGCTTCGCACGTTGCGGCAGCGGATCGGCCTGCTCGGGCACGTGCGCGCGCGGCCCGCGCGGGAACAGCCTCGCAACGAACGGCCAGACGCCCTGGCGCGCGTACTGCAGCAGCAGCACCATCAGCACGCCGAACACGATGATCTCGAAGTTGCCTTCCGAGCCGAGCAGCTTCGGCAGTAGCGTCTGCAGGTAGTCCTGCAGCACGGTGAGGATCGCCGCGCCGAGCACCGCGCCCCACACGTGCGACACACCGCCGACCACGGCCATGAACAGGAATTCGATCCCGTGGTTCAGGCCGAACGGGGTCGGGTTCACCGCACGCTGCAGATGCGCGTACAGGAAGCCCGACACGGCTGCCAGCACCGCTGCGTAGACGAAGATCACCACGCGCATCCACGCGGTGTTCACGCCCATCGCCTCGGCCATCACGCCGCCGCCACGCAGCGCGCGGATCGCGCGTCCCGGGCGGCTGTTCAGTAGGTTCTGCACCGACACGATCGCGGCCAGCACGACGGCCCAGATCAGGAAGTACAGACTGCGGCCGCTTTCGAGCGTGATGCCGAACAGGTTCAACGCCGGAATCCCGTTGATCCCGTCGTACTTGCCGAGCAGTTCGAGGTTGCCGAACAGGTAGAACAGCGCGAGGCCCCACGCGATCGTGCCGAGTGGCAGGAAGTGGCCGGACAGGCGCATCGTGACCGCGCCCAGCACGAGCGCGACAACCGCGGTCAATACGACGCCGACGATCAGCGCGAGCCACGGCGACACGCCGTAGTGCGTCGTCAGGAACGCGGTCGCATATGCACCGATGCCGACGAACGCGGCCTGGCCGAAGCTCGTCATCCCGCCGACGCCCGTCAGCAGCACGAGCCCGATCGCGACGATCGCATAGAGGCCGATATAGTTCAGCAGCGTGATCCAGTACTCGGGCACCTGCAGCGCGCCGGGCAGCACCGGCAACGCGAACAGCACCACGAGAAACACCCAGAAGGTCTTGTTGCGTACCATCGTCTTCATCGCGTCACTCCTCTTCCTCTTCCGCGTGCGGCGTCACGAAGCTCCGCCACAGCAGCACCGGAATGATCAGCGTGAACACGATGACCTCCTTGTACGCGCTCGCCCAGAACGACGAATACGATTCGAGCACGCCGACGAGCAGCGAGCCGGCGGCCGCGAGCGGATAGCTGACGAGCCCGCCGATGATCGCGCCGACGAAGCCCTTCAGGCCGATCAGGAAACCCGAGTCGTAGTAGATCGTCGTCAGCGGGCCGACGAGGATCCCGGACAGCACGCCGAGCCCCGCCGCGAACGTGAACGCGAGCCGCCCCGCTTCGGTCGTGCCGATGCCGACTAGCCGCGCGCCGAGCCGGTTCACCGACGTCGCGCGCAGCGCCTTGCCGGCGATCGTGCGGCCGAAGTACACGTAGAGCGCACCGATCAGCACGAGCGCCGTGACGACGACCAGGATGCTCTGCACCGACACCGTCATGCTGCCGACCGCGAGTGACGCATCCGAGAACCCGTTGGTACGCGAGCCTTCCGCGCCGAACATCACGAGCCCGAGGCCGACCATCGCGAAGTGGACGGCAACCGACACGATCAGCAGCAGCAGCGTCGTGCCTTCGGCGATCGGCTGGTAGACGAGCCGGTAGACGAACGGCCCCATCGGCACGACGATCGCGAGCGTCAGTGCGATCTGCGCAAGCATCGGCATCGGCTGCGCGGCAAAGCTGCGCGTGATCGCGAACACCGCGAGCGGCAGCAGGATGTAGCGGCTACCGAGCGTCGCGAGCGTGCGGCCGAGTTGATGGCGGCGTTCGCGATGCCGGATCAGGCCGCCGACTTCGAGCAGGAAGCACGCGATGCCCATCACAAACAGCAGCCAGCAAGTGGCCGGGAATTTCTGCGCCTGTAACGCGGCTAGCGTCAGCGCACCGTAGGCGACGAATTCGCCCTGGGGAATGAAGATCACCCGCGTGACGGAAAACACCAGCACGAGCGCCAGAGACAGCAATGCATAAATGGCGCCGGTCGTGATGCCGTCTTGCGCGAGGATCGCCGCAATCGAGAGATCCATACGTTTCGTGTATCGAGAATGCTGCGGAGAAACGAAAGACGGAGACGGCCGGGGCGCGGACGACACGACAGGCGCATCACGCGCCATGTGCCGGGCCCCGGACGTTCCAGGCGGCACGGGTGCGGGCCCATCCGGCCCGGCACCCTGCCGACGGCATGCGCGGCGCCGTTCGCGCCGCGCATGCCGGTTTCACGTGATGCTTACTCGGCCTGCAGCTTCCACTTGCCGTCGACGATCTGCACCATCACGCGCGCGCGCGTGTCGAAGCCGTTGTGATCGGTCGCCGTCATGTTGATCACGCCGTGCGACACGGGCAGGTCTTTCACGTTTTCGAGCGACGCGCGCAGCGCTTCGCGGAATGCCTCGGTGCCCGGCTGGCCCTTCTTCAGCGCTTCCGGAATCGCACGCTGCAGCAGCAGCCCCGCATCCCATGCATGGCCGCCGAACGTCGCCAGCGAGCCCGCGCCGTAGGCCTTCTCATACGCGGCCTTGTAGCCGAGCGCCGGCTTCTTCACCGGATTCGAATCGGGCAGCTGGTCGGTCACGAGCACCGGGCCGGCCGGCAGGATCTCGCCTTCGCAATCCTTGCCGCACACACGCAGGAAGTCGTTGTTCGCAACGCCGTGCGTCTGGTACACCTTACCCTTGTAGCCGCGCTCCTTCAGCGTCTTCGCCGGCAGCGCCGCCGGCGTGCCCGAGCCGGCGATCAGCACCGCATCCGGGTTCGATCCCATCAGCTTCAGCACCTGCCCCATCACCGACGCGTCGGTGCGGTTGAAGCGCTCGTTCGACACGACCTTCAGGCCGTTCTTCGCGGCCGCCGCATTGAACGTGTTGTACCAGCTGTCGCCGTACGCATCGGCGAAGCCGATGAAGCCGACCGTCTTCACGCCGTGCTTCGCCATGTAGCCGGCGATCGCGTCGGCCATCAGCTGGTCGTTCTGCGGCACCTTGAACATCCACGCACGCTTCGCGTCCATCGGCGCAATGATCTGCGCACTCGCCGCGAGCGAAATCGTCGGCGTCTTGCCCTGCGACACGGGATCGAGCATCGCGAGCGAGTTCGGCGTGACCGACGAACCGATGATCGCGTCGACGTGATCCTCGTCGATCAGCTTGCGCACGTTCTGCACCGCGCGGCTCGTATCGGAGGCGTCATCCAGCACGATGTACTGCACGCTCTTGCCCGCGATTTCCTTCGGCAGCAGCGCGATCGTGTTCTTTTCCGGAATCCCGAGCGATGCGGCCGGCCCGGTGGCCGACAGCGTCACGCCGATCTTCACCTGCGCCGACGCCGTTGCCGCCGCGCACACGAGGCCCGCGGCAAGCACGGCCTCCATCCATCGATTCATCTTCATTTACGTTGTCTCCAAACGCTGCTCGAAAAAGCCACGGGTGCTCGGGCGGCTCCCGGTCCCCAAACAATTTAATATCTTAAATATCTCGCTCGGCCGCGCCCATGCTCGTTTTCCCGTGAAACGCCGCACCCATGCGCCCCATGCCGGCCGAAACGGTCATTCGACCGTCACGATGCGCAACAGCAATGTCGTCAGGATGAAGAAGGCGAAGAAATGCAGGATCGTGCGGGAGATCGATGCGGGTGCAACGATAGCGGGAAGGCACGCCGATCCGGCCCGACGGGGCCGGGCCGGCGAACGGCGAAACGTCGGAAAACCGGCAGGTCATGAGGATGCGGATACGGATGCGAGCGCAACGACCCGCGATGGCGTCGCAACGCGCATACAGGCCGCAGAACGGCTCGGGATAGCCGCGAAGAGCTGTCCCATACCCCGCGACGAACGAGCGGCGCCAACCGCCCCTCCTGCCCCGAACCATCGTCCTGCGCTGCTCATCCAACCGTACTCCCTCTTCTGCATTCTGCTTGTAGGAGAACTGCCGACCGTTTTCCCGACCGCTCGGTCGGCGAAAGCTGAGTGTAACGGACGCGTTTCGCGCACGCCAACCGGGTAAGCCCGGACAGCGTGTGCGCAATGGCGTGCTGTCTGCGAACGAATAACGGAAACGGGAAAAACGGGGGGACGACGCGAAGCGCGGAAGAGAGGCGGTGCGAATGCAGGCGCGCGACAGGATGATCGCGCAGGCCGATGCACCATCGGGGGAAATCCGTGCACGCAAATGAAAAAGCGCTGTTGGATTCCGTCCAACAGCGCTTTGGGGTCCGGGCACTTTGTGCCTCGATTGTCTCCTCGTTCTCCACCTGCAAATTCGTTTCGCGGTGCATCAGAACTAGGGTGAATCTTAAAGAGGCTTAAGCACCGCGGCAACTTAGCATTTACCCCTATGGTGCATTGCCGCACGAAAATGGGGCATCAGCGGGCCGCGCGGCGCCGGCCCGAGCCCGCTGCAACGCCCTTCCGGAGCGGGCCGGATGGTGCTTCGCATCAACGCCCCGGTGACGCGCGCCGCACGCGTTCAGGACGCCCTGAGCGGCTTGATCCGCGCGACCATCTCGCCGACGATGCCGCGCCGGAACGCAAGCACGCACGCGATGAAGATCAGCCCCGTGACGATCGTCGCCGATTCGCCAAGCGAGTGGAACCACGCGACGCCCGTCGTCGACGCGAGCCATTCGCCGATATCGCCGAGCCGGTCTTCCAGCGCGACGATCAGCGCCGCACCCAGCAGCGGCCCGAACAGCGTGCCCATCCCGCCGACCAGCGTCATCAGCACGACGAGGCCCGACATCGTCCAGTACGCGTCCGACAGCGTCTCGAAGCCGAGCACGAGCACCTTCAGCGAGCCGGCCAGCCCTGCGAGCCCTGCCGACAGGATGAACGCGAGCAGCTTGAATCGGTCGGTGTCGTAGCCGAGCGAGATCGCGCGCGCTTCGTTCTCCTTGATGGCGACGAGCACCTGGCCGAACGGCGAATGGACGACCCGCACGATGAACGCGCAGGCGGCGACGACCACCGCGAGCACGACGTAATACAGCGCGACGTCGTTCGACAGGTCGAGCAGCCCGAACAGGTGGCCACGCGGCACGCCCTGCAGGCCGTCCTCGCCGTGCGTGAACGGCGCCTGCAGGTAGATGAAGTAGACCATCTGCGCGAACGCGAGCGTGATCATCGCGAAGTAGATGCCCTGCCGGCGAATCGCGAACAGCCCGACGACGAGCCCGAGCAGCGTCGCGGCAACGGTGCCGGTCAGCACGCCGAGTTCCGGCGTGAAACCGAGCGTCTGCATCGAATAGCCGGTCGCGTAGCCGGCTGTCGCCAGGAACATCGCATGGCCGAACGACAGCAACCCCGTATAGCCGATCAGCAGGTTGAACGCGGCCGCGAACAGCGCGAACGCGAGCACCTTCATCACGAACACCGGGTACGCGCCGATGAACGGCGCGGCGAGCAGTGCGGCGAGCAGCAGGCCGTAGAGCGCTTTTCTCTGCATCATTTTTCCTTGCCGAAGAGGCCCGCCGGGCGGAACAGCAGCACGATCGCCATGATCACGAACACGACCGTGGCCGACGCTTCGGGATAGAACACGCGCGTGAAGCCCTCGATCACGCCGAGCAGCAGGCCCGTGACGATCGAGCCGAGGATCGAGCCCATCCCGCCGATCACGACCACCGCGAACACGGTGATGATCATCGGCTGCCCCATCAGCGGCGACACCTGGATCACCGGCGCGGCCAGCACGCCCGCGAATGCGGCGAGCGCGACGCCGAAGCCGTAGGTGAGCGTGATCATCATCGGCACGTTCACGCCGAACGCCTCGACGAGCTTCGGGTTCTCGGTTCCCGCGCGCAGATACGCACCGAGACGCGTCTTCTCGATCACGAACCACGTCGCGAGACACACCGCGAGCGACGCGACGACGACCCACGCGCGATAGTTCGGCAGGAACATGAAGCCGAGGTTGGTGGCGCCGGACAGCTGGGACGGCACGTCGTACGGCTGGCCCGACGATCCGTAGATCGACCGGAACACGCCTTCGACCACCAGCGTGAGGCCGAACGTGAGCAACAGCCCGTACAGGTGATCGAGCTTGTACAGCCAGCGCAGCATCGAGCGTTCGATCGCGATCCCGAACGCGCCGACCACCAGCGGCGCGAGCACGAGCATCGCCCAGTACGGCAGCCCGAAGTACGACAGGCCCATCCACGCAAGCATCGCACCCAGCATGAACAGCGCGCCGTGCGCGAAGTTGATCACGTTGAGCAGCCCGAAGATCACCGCGAGCCCGAGGCTCAGGATCGCGTAGAACGAGCCGTTGACGAGCCCGAGCAGCAACTGGCTCAGCATCGCCGGCAACGGAATGCCAAAGATTTCCATCGACTTAGCCGTCAGAATGAGTTTCGTTGCGTGCGCAACCTTTCTGCGTCATGCACGCGGGCGGCGCAACGGGCACATCGCTGCGGCCGCCGCCGAGCGGCGTGCCCGTGCACGCCGCTACGCCCTGCTTACTTCCACAACGCGCAGCGCGTTTCCTGCTTGGTCCCGAACGCCTGTTCGCCCGGAATCGTCGCGAGCACCTTGTAGTAGTCCCACGGCTCCTTCGATTCCGACGGCTTCTTCACTTCCATCAGGTACATGTCGTGGATCATGCTGCCGTCCGTGCGGATGTAACCCTTCGCGTAGAAGTCGTTGATCTTGATCTTCTTCAGCTCGGCCATCACCTTGTCGGAGTCGGTCGTGCCGGCGGCCTGGACTGCCTTCAGGTAGGTCGTCACCGACGAATAGTCGGCCGCCTGCAGGCTCGACGGCATCTTCTTCATCTTGCCGAAGTAGCGCTGCGCCCACTGGCGCGACGCCGCGTCGCGATTCCAGTACCAGCTGTCGGTCAGCACGAGGCCCTGCGTCGTCTCGAGGCCGAGGCTGTGCACGTCGTCGATGAACATCAGCAGCGCGGCGAGCTTCATCGTCTTCGTGATGCCGAACTCCTTCGCGGCCTTGATCGAGTTGATCGTGTCGCCGCCCGCGTTCGCGAGGCCGAGGATCTGCGCCTTCGACGCCTGCGCCTGCAGCAGGAACGACGAGAAATCCGATGCGGAAAGCGGGTGACGCACGGTGCCGAGCACCTGGCCGCCGTTCGCCTTCACGACATCCGACGTGTTCTTCTCGAGCGCCTTGCCAAACGCGTAGTCGGCCGTCAGGAAGAACCACGACTTGCCGCCCTGCTTCACCACCGCCGAACCGGTGCCCTTCGCGAGCGCCATCGTGTCGTACGCGTAGTGGACCGTGTACGGCGTGCACTGCTCGTTGGTCAGCGTGTCGGCGCCCGCGCCGATGTTGATGTAGACCTTCTTCTTCTCGCCCGCGACCTGGTTCATCGACAGCGCGGTGGCCGAGTTCGTGCCGCCGACCAGCAGGTCGAGCCCGCCGCGGTCCATCCATTCGCGCGCCTTCGACGCGGCGATGTCGGCCTTGTTCTGGTGGTCGGCGTAGACGACTTCGATCGGCTTGCCGAGCACCTTGCCGCCGAAGTCGGCGACCGCCATGCGGATCGCTTCGAGGCCGCCCTGCCCGTCGATATCCGCGTAAAGCCCCGACATGTCGGTGATGAAGCCGATCTTCACGGTATCCGCCGCGTGTGCGGCGCCGGCGGTGAACGCGGCGGTCGCGAGCGCGAGACAGGCCTGTGCGAGGGTCTTCATTTTCATTGACGTCTCCTGTTGTTCTGATGCGTTGTGGTTATTCGAGGGCCGCCACGGCTAGCGGCAAGGGAAACGGGGCGGCGTCACACCCCGAGCAGGTCGTGCAGGGTCGGCATCTTGCTTTCCAGTTCGGCCGCCTGGAAATGCTCGACGATGTTGCCGTGCTCCATCACGTAGAAACGGTCGGCAAGCGGCGCGGCGAAGCGGAAATTCTGTTCGACCATCACGATCGTGTAGCCGCGCGCCTTCAGCGCGACGATCATCCGTGCGAGCGCTTGCACGATCACCGGTGCGAGGCCTTCGGAAATCTCGTCGAGCAGCAGCAGGTTCGCACCGGTGCGCAAGATCCGCGCGACCGCGAGCATCTGCTGTTCGCCGCCGGACAGGCGCGTGCCCTGGCTCTGCCGGCGCGACGCGAGGTTCGGAAACATCGCGTAGATCTCGTCGAGCGACATCGCGTGCTCGCGCGGCCCGATCAGCGGCGGCAGCATCAGGTTCTCCTCGCACGACAGGCTCGAGAAGATCCCGCGCTCCTCCGGGCAGTAACCGATGCCGAAATGCGCGATGCGGTGCGTCGCGAGGCCGATCGTCTCGTTGCCCGCGACCTTGATCGACCCGCTGCGGCGGCCCGTAAGGCCCATGATCGCGCGTAGCGTCGTCGTGCGGCCCGCGCCGTTGCGGCCGAGCAGCGTGACGACCTCGCCGCGATGCACCGTCAGGTCGACACCGTGCAATATGTGGGATTCCCCGTACCAGGCCTCCAGGCCCGTGATCTCCAGCGCGGGCGTACCGCTCTCGACGCCGCTCAATTCGCGTTCCTCCCGTTCGCTGTGCTTCATGCGTGCGCCCCCGCGAGCGCCGCGTCGGCACTGCCCATGTAGGCCTCGATGACGAGCGGATTCTTCGATACCTCCGCATACGAGCCTTCGGCCAGCACCTCGCCGCGTTGCAGGACGGTGATCGTGTCGGAGATGCCCGCGATCACGTTCATGTTGTGCTCCACCATCAGGATCGTGCGGCCGTTCGCGACCTTCTTGATCAGCGCGGTCACGCGGTCGACGTCCTCGTGGCCCATCCCCTGCGTGGGCTCGTCGAGCAGCATGAGTTCGGGTTCCATCGCGAGCGTCGTCGCGATCTCGAGCGCGCGCTTGCGGCCGTACGCGAGCTCGACGGTCGGCACGTGCGCGAAATCGGTGAGACCGACCTGCGTGAGCAGATCCATCGCGCGATCGTCGAGCCGTTTCAGCGTGCTTTCGCTGCGCCAGAAATGGAATTCGGTGCCGAGCGCACGCTGCAGGCCGATGCGCACGTTCTGCAGCGCGCTCAGGTGCGGGAACACGGCCGAGATCTGGAACGAGCGGATGATGCCGCGCCGCGCAACCTGCGCGGGCCGCTCGTTGGTGATGTCGATGCCGTTGAAGACGATCTGGCCGGCCGTCGGCGTCAGGAACTTGGTGAGGAGGTTGAAGCAGGTGGTCTTGCCCGCGCCGTTCGGCCCGATCAGTGCGTGGATCGCGCCGCGACGCACACGCAGGTTGACGCCGTTCACGGCGGTGAAGCCCCTGAATTCTTTTGTCAGTCCGCGTGTTTCCAGAATCGTGTCGCCGAGAATCATGTTCCCTTCCGTACGAAGTCAGGCGAAGCACCGGGATGCCTGGCGCAAGCGGCCGCGAACAGGTCAGCGGATCAGCGGGCTGCCCCCGGGCGCCGTGGTACGCCTCGAGGGTTGGTCTCCCGCGCCGACGCGTATGCACATTGCGCAACATTGTCGCGCCGTTGGTGCAGTGCAATCATCGGGATTTGCACTTATAGGGCTGGCCGCCCTGTCGCATGCGGCTGTGCGCGATTTTTCGCCATGCTTTTTTGACACGTGCATCATCGCGCGTTGACCTTCCGACATGCACGGCACGCCTACGATGAAAAAAGCCGCGCGACTGCGCGGCTGGCAAGGCACGTGCCGTTCGAACAAACGCAACGGCAGCTTGTTTCGCATAGCGAATCAGCGGGCGCTTTCATGACGGCCTGCTGTCGCGCGTGTCAGCGCGCCGTCACGCGGCTGTCACCGCCGGCTCGGTTCGCACCGTCGTCGCATCGCGCGCCGCACGGCGATCGGCGCGGATCATGTCGCTCGCGCGCTCGGCAATCATCAGCGTCGGCGAATTGGTGTTGCCCGAGGTGATGAACGGCATCACCGACGCATCGACAATTCGCAGCCCGGCGATGCCGCGCACGCGCAGCCGGCTGTCGACCACCGCGCGCGCATCGTCGGCACGCCCCATCCGGCAGGTTCCGACCGGATGGAAGATCGTCGTGCCGACCGCGCCGGCCGCCTCGATCAGCTCGGCTTCGCTCCGGTATTGCGTGCCCGGCAGGATTTCCGCGGGACGATAGCGCGCGAGCGCCGGCGCGGATGCGATCCGGCGGGTCAGGCGCAGCGCGTTCGCGGCGACATGCCGATCGTGGTCGGTCGACAGATAGTTCGGCGCGATCGCCGGCGCGATGCCCGGATCGGCGCTCGTGACATGCACGCTGCCGCGCGATGTCGGCCGCAGATGGCAGACCGACGCCGTAAATGCGTTGAAGCTGTGCAGCGGCTCACCGAAGCGTTCGAGCGACAGCGGTTGAACGTGGTATTCGAGATCGGGGCGCGTGAGCGCAGGATCATCCGGATCGGATTTAGCGAACGCGCCGAGCTGCGACGGCGCCATCGACATCGGCCCGCGCTGCAGCAACGCATATTCGGCGCCGATCATCAGCTTGCCCCACCAGTGCGCGGACAGCGTATTGAGCGTGCGCACGCCCTCGACGCGAAACGCCATCCGCAACTGCAGGTGATCCTGCAGGTTTTCGCCGACGCCCGGCAAATCCTGCACGACGTCGATGCCGAGCGCCTGCAGCCGACGGCCGTCGCCGATCCCCGACAGTTCGAGCAGTTGCGGCGAATTCACCGCGCCGGACGTCAGCAGCACTTCCGAGCGCGCCCGCGCGACGTAATCGGTGCCGCCGCCGCGATACTCGACGCCGACCGCGCGCCGCCCCTCGAAGATCACGCGCTGCGCCTGAGCGCCGGTGATCACGGTCAGGTTCGGCCTGGCCATTGCGGGACGCAGGAATGCCTTCGACGTATTCCAGCGGACGCCGCGCTTCTGGTTCACCTCGAAATAGCCGACCCCGGTATTGTCGCCGCGGTTGAAATCGTCGGTGGCGGGGATGCCCGTCTGCTGCGCGGCCTGCGCGAACGATTCGAGGATTTCCCAGCGCAGCCGCTGCTTCTCGACGCGCCAGTAGCCGCCCGCGCCGTGCGCATCGCTCGCGCCCGCGTGGTGGTCCTCGCTGCGCTTGAAGATCGGCAGCACGCTGTCCCACGACCAGCCGGCGTCGCCGGTGGCCTCCGCCCAGCTGTCGTAATCCTCGCACTGGCCGCGCATGTAGATCATTCCGTTGATCGACGAGCAGCCGCCGAGCACGCGGCCGCGCGGATACGACAGCGCACGGCCGTTGAGCGCCGCTTCGGGTTGCGTCTTGTACAGCCAGTCGGTGCGTGGGTTGCCGATGCAATACAGATAGCCGACCGGGATATGGATCCAGTGATAGTCGTCCTTGCCGCCTGCCTCGAGCAGCAGGACGTGGATGTCGGGATCCTCGGTCAGGCGGTTCGCGAGCACGCAGCCCGCGGTGCCCGCGCCGACGATCACGTAATCGAATTCGCCTTCGAGCGTGCGTGGAGTACTCACGGCGTGTCCCCTTCTTCCTTGTTGTGCGGCGCGCGGCGCGGTGCCGCGCGCATTTTCAGCATAGTGCGTCGCGGGCCGCGCTGGCGGCCGTGCGCTGCAACCCGAGGAAGCGTACTCCCGCCGCCGGCCGCCGATCCAATGAGTTATGCTGAACTGCGTTATAAGCTGCGCTCATATCACGACGATGGATCTCACCCTGCTCCGCGCGTTCGCGACGGTCGCGCGCGAAGGCAACCTGACGCGCGCCGCCGCGCAACTGCACCTGACGCAGCCGGCCGTCAGCCTGCAGATCAAGCATCTGCAGGAGACGCTCGGCGTCACGCTGTTCACGCGCACGTCGCGCGGGCTCGCGCTCACGCGCGACGGCCAGACGCTGCTGCCGCACGCGGAACGCGCGCTCGCCGCGGCCGCCGACGTGCAGCGCGCCGCTGCTGCGCTGCGGCATGAGGTGCGCGGCCGGCTGCGAATCGGCACGATCCTCGATCCGGGCTTCCTGCGGCTCGGCGGCTTCCTGCGCGCGCTGGTCGAAACCCATCCGCAGATCGAGACGGCGCTGCGGCACGGGATGTCGGGCTGGGTGATCGAACAGGTGCGCGCACGCGCGCTCGACGTCGGCTACTACATCGGCCGGCCGGGCGAGGACGATTCGCTCGACGGCGCACTGTTCCACACCGTCACGCTCACGCATTTCCAGTACCGCGTACTCGCGCCGGCCGGCTGGAAGGAGCGCGTGCAGCGAGCGCACGACTGGCGCGCGCTCGCCACGCTGCCGTGGATCTGGACGCCGCCGGCGTCCGCGCACCACCGGCTGCTGTCGCGGCGCTTCGCGGATGCCGGCGCGCAACCGGTGAAGGTCGCCGAGGTCGACCAGGAGCAGTCGATGCTCGATCTCGTCAAATCGGGGATCGGATTGACGCTCGCGCGCGACTCGACCGCGCTGGCCGAAGCGCATGCGCACGCACTGACGATCGTCGAGCGCGTGACGGTGCCGACCGAGCTGACGTTCGTGACGCTCGCCGAGCGGCGCGACGAACCGGCGATCGCGGCCGCGCTGCGGCTGATCGAGGCCCAGTGGGCGATATGAGCGGCGCTGATGAAGCGGCGTCCGCGCGCGGACGCGTCATCGCGCCACACCGACCGTCACGCCAGCGACTCCGCGTTTTTGCTAGATTGTGCGTTCGCACACCGCGAGACCCCGATTGAAGGAGACCCGCATGGCCCGCAACATCGAGATCAAAGCCCGCGCCCGTGAATTCGACCGGCTGCGCGAGCAGGCTGCCAAGCTCGCGACCGAAGCGCCGCTGTTCTACCGCCAGCAGGATTTCTTCTATGACGTGCCGCGCGGCCGGCTGAAGCTGCGCCGCTTCGAGGACGGCACGCCGGCCGAACTGATCTTCTATCAGCGCGACGACCGCGACGGCCCGAAGGCGTCGTACTACACGCGCAGCCCCGTGACGAACCCCGACGCGATGCATTCGCTGCTCGCGACCGCGCTGACCACGCGCGGAATCGTGACGAAGGAACGGCACGTGTACCTCGCGGGCCGCACGCGCATCCACCTCGACCGCGTGGACGGTCTCGGCGATTTCATCGAACTGGAAGTCGTGCTCGGCCCGGACGACGATGAAGCCGGCGGCGAAGCCGAAGCGCACGACGTGTTCGCGAAGCTCGGCGTGGCGCAGGACGATCTCGTCGCGGTTGCATACGTCGACCTGCTGAACGCCGACACGCAGCACGAACCGGCCTGATCCGTCCCCACGACGGGCGGTGCAGCACGGCCGCCTTCAGCCCTGCCGCCGCCTCATCGCTGCTTCAAGCGGCGCCGGGTGCCAGGTGCGCGAGCGGCAGCGCGCCGTTGCGCTTGAAGGTCGTCAGCACGATGTTCGAGCGCACGCTGTCGACGCCCGGCACGCGCATCAGTTTCTTCATCACGAACTGCGACAGCGCGTTCAGGTCGGGCGCGACGATCCGCAGCAGGTAGTCGGCATCGCCCACCACCGCGTGGCATTCGAGCACTTCGGGCAGCACGTCGATCTGCTGCTGGAACTGCTCGATGATCGAATCGCCGTGGTGCTTGAGCTTCAGGCTCGTGAACGCGGTCACGCCGAGCCCGAGCTTTTCGGGCCGCAACATCACGCGATAGCCTTCGATCACGCCGGCCGCCTCGAGCCGCTGCAGCCGCCGGCCGATCTGCGACGGCGACAGCGGCACCTCCTCGCCGAGCTGCTGATGCGTCGCGCGACCGAAGCGCTGCAGCACGTCCAGCAGCGCGAGATCGAAGTGATCGAGTTCCAGCATGAGCATTCTCCG
Organism: Burkholderia sp. BCC1999; assembly: GCF_905339975.1. NCBI lineage: Bacteria > Pseudomonadati > Pseudomonadota > Betaproteobacteria > Burkholderiales > Burkholderiaceae > Burkholderia > Burkholderia sp. BCC1999. The sequence goes on from NZ_CAJPHP010000026.1 coordinate 47,339, forward strand.
CATTGATTCATGATTTGATGCGCGATTATCGCATCAACCTGCAAATCAACGCCAACTATGCGCCCATTCCGCGCACGGCCCGCTCTACACTTGCATGGTTACCCACCACAGCATGCAGAGCCTGATCATGTCCACCGTCGTCACCGCGAAACTGCAGGAGCAGTTCGACGCGGGCCTCGAAACCCGCGCGGATTTCACCATCGACCAGCCGTTGCAGCGCTACGGCCAGGTCGACCACGCGGTGTGGAAGCAGCTCTATGCGCGCCAGTCGGCGCTGCTGCGCGGTCGCGCGTGCGACGCATTCGTCGCGGGGCTGGGCAAGATCGATCTGCCGGCCGACCGCGTGCCGTCGTTCGCCGACGTGAACCGCCAGCTGAAGCCCGCGACCGGCTGGGAGATCGTCGCGGTGCCCGGCCTCGTGCCCGATCGTGTGTTCTTCGAGCACCTCGCGAACCGGCGCTTCCCGGTCACCTGGTGGATGCGGCGCCCCGACCAGCTCGACTACCTGCAGGAACCCGACTGCTTCCACGACCTGTTCGGCCACGTGCCGCTGCTGATCGACCCGGTGTTCGCCGACTACATGCAGGCGTACGGCCGCACCGCGCTCGCGGTCGCCGACGACGAAGCGACGCTGGCGCGGCTCGCGCGGCTCTACTGGTATACGGTGGAATTCGGGCTGATCCGCGACCCGCGCGGCACGAACGGGCTGTCGATCTACGGCGCCGGAATCGTGTCGAGCAAGGGCGAAAGCCTGTACAGCCTCGAAAGCGCGGCGCCGAACCGGCTCGGTTTCGACCTCGAGCGCGTGATGCGCACGAAGTACCGGATCGACACGTTCCAGAAGACCTACTTCGTGATCGACGATTTCGCGCAACTGTTCGCGCTCGCCGACGTCGACGGCCGCGCGCTGGCCGACCGGCTCGCGGCCCTGCCCGAGTTCGCGGCCGGCGCGGTGCTCGATACCGATCGCGTGCTGCACCGCGGCACGGGCGAAGGCTGGCCCGACGACGCCGACGCGTGACGCTTCAGGGCGCCGGGGCCGGCGCCCGTCACCCTTCCCGCAACTATGAAACAATGACCGGTGCCGGCTTCGCCGCGCGGCGCAGCCGTGCGCGAGCGCCGCTACCGAACGAGAGGTGCAAGATGATTCACAAGCTCACATCAGAAGAACGCAAGACACGGCTCGAGGGCCTGCCGCTCTGGACGGCCGTGCCGGGCCGCGACGCGATCCAGCGCAGCCTGCGCTTCGCCGATTTCAACGAAGCCTTCGGCTTCATGACGCGCGTCGCGATCAAGGCGCAGGAAATGAACCACCATCCGGAATGGTTCAACGTGTACAACCGCGTCGACGTCACGCTGTCGACCCACGACGCCGACGGCCTGACCGAACGCGATATCGAACTGGCCCTGTTCATCGATCGTGCCGGCGCGCACGCAAAACCGGCCGCCTGAGGCTTTCCTCTACCGCCGCGCGTCTTTCGATGCGCGGCGCGTCAACTTTTCATTTCGATGAACGTTTTCTAGGATGTAGTCAGCGAAAGCCTTCAGCTTTCCAAGCCATCCTTAAGGCGCACGTAAGTCTCGTATGCTTTCCGTGCCTTGGGGTCCAAACCTTCCAGTTGCAGCGCGCTTTCGCGCTGTACAATCAGCAGCGCATACGGCTTGGAGAGCGCGCTGGCCTCTTCGCAGAGTTTGAGTTCGTCGCCGCTCGACGGCGAGCGGGCGCGCCAGAAATTGATCGCGGCTTCAAGGTCGTTGATCGAAATATCGGACATGATTGGATTTAATCGTTCGCTGGCCGCCATGCTTGATGTCACGCGATGCGGCGCCCCTGTGGAAACGGCCTCGTGCTGTCCGCGTGCCTGAACCGCCAACCCATTGTACTTGAGCGAACTTCATGCGACTCCTTCTGATCGAAGACGACCGCCCCATCGCACGCGGTATCCAGAGCAGCCTCGAGCAGGCTGGCTTCACCGTCGACATGGTGCATGACGGCATTTTTGCCGAACAGGCGCTGGCACAAAACCGCCACGAACTCGTGATCCTCGACCTCGGCCTGCCGGGCATCGACGGGATGACGCTGCTCACGCGTTTCCGCCAGACCAACCGCCACACGCCCGTCATCGTGCTGACCGCACGCGACGAGCTGAACGACCGGATCCAGGGCCTGAACTCGGGCGCCGACGACTACATGCTCAAGCCGTTCGAGCCGGCCGAGCTCGAAGCGCGCATCCGTGCGGTGATGCGCCGCAGCGGCCCGCACAGCGACATGCCGCGCCCGGAAGTGTCGCTCGGCGGCGTCCGCCTGTCGGGCGTCGATCGCCGCATCTTCAACGACGACAAGCCGCTTGAGCTGTCGCCGCGCGAATTCGCGGTGCTCGAGATGCTGCTGCTGCGTCACGGCCGCGTCGTCAGCAAGGCCCAGCTGCAGGATCACCTTACGCACTTCGGCGGCGATCTCGGCGACACCGCGATCGAAGTCTACGTGCACCGCGTGCGCAAGAAACTCGAGCAGTGCCGTGTCGAAATCGTCACGGTGCGCGGCTTCGGCTACCTGCTGCAGGAAATCCGCCAGACGGCGAGCGTCTGAGCGGCGCCGCGCGCCGGCCGGCCGCGTGCCGCCGGCGTGTGCGCCCTGCTCCGCGTCGCCGCCCGGCGCACGACCGCGCCGCTCCCCGTGAGCGGCGCTTATCCATTTGCCCGTCGAAATGTCTCCTGATCCGGCTGTGACCACCAGCCTGCGCCGCTCGCTGCTCCGGCGCCTCGCCGCCCCGCTGTCGATGCTCGCGCTGATGAGCGGCCTGATCGCCTACTGGCTCGCGTGGCAATACACGCAGCACGTGATCGACCGCTCGCTCGCGGATCTCGCCACCGCCATCTCCAAACAGATCCAGATCGCCGGCCCCGACGCGCCGTTCACGGTGCCGCCGCTCGCGCAGGCGATGTTCTCCGATCCCGCCGAAGCGCTGATCTACCGGATCAGCGACGGCGAGCAGGAACTTGCCGGCGATCCGAAGCTGCCGCTGCAGGGCATCAACGTGCGCCGCATGCATCACGCATACGTGTTCGAGGCCGAGTACGACAACCGCGCGGTGCGCGTCGCGCAGGTGCGCGTCGACGACGTCGAGGGCGGCAAGCCGATGGTCGTCGAAGTCGCGCAGCCGGTGCGGCACCGCTACCGGATCGCGGCCGAATTCCTCGTCGCGATCATGATGCCGCTGCTGCTGCTGCTGCTCGCGGGCTGGGGCATCGTGTGGCGCGTCGTGAACCAGCAGCTCGGCCCGCTCACGCATCTGGCCGATTCGCTGAACCGGCAGACCCACACGTCGCTGGAACCGGTCGACGAAACCGAGGTGCCGCTGGAAATCCGGCCGCTGACGAGCGCGATGAACGCCCTGCTCGGCCGCCTGAAGACCGCGCTCGACGCGCAGCGCAAGTTCATCGCCGATGCCGCGCACCAACTGCGCACGCCGCTCACGGCCGTGAAGCTGCATGCCGAGCAGGCCGCCGTCGCGCGTGACCCGCACCAGACCTTCGCCGCGGTGCGCGAGTTGCGCGCGGCCGCCGACCGTGCGGTGCGGCTGTCCAACCAGTTGCTGTCGCTCGCCCGTGCGGAACCCGGCGAACAGGCCGCCCGCTTCGTCGACGTCGACCTCGCGGCGATGGCGTTCGAGACCGGTGCCGAATGGGTGCCGCGCGCGCTCGCGTCGCATGTCGATCTCGGCTTCCAGCGCACCGACGGCGCGGACGACGACGAAAAGCTGACCGTGCGCGGCAACCCCGTGCTGCTGCGCGAGGTGATCGCGAACCTGCTCGACAATGCGCTGAAATACGTGCCGCTCGCGCGGCCGGACGGTGCGCGGATCACGGTGAATGTCGCGCGCGGCGCGCTCGAGGATGGCCAGCCGGCTGCCGAGATCGTCGTGGAAGACAACGGCCCCGGCGTGCCCGCGAACCAGCAGGCCGACCTGTTCAAGCGCTTCTTCCGCGGCGACGCGCAAAGCGGCAACGGCGTCGAAACGGGTGCCGGGCTTGGCCTGGCGATCGTGCACGACATCATCGCGATGCACGGCGGCACCGTGTCGTACCAGGACGCGTCGGAAGGTGGTTCGCGCTTCGTGGTGCGCGTGCCGCTCGCCTTGCAGACGGAGAAGCCGACCAGCGAAACGCCTGCTGCCGCATCGACGCACTGAGCGTGAGCTGAACGATTCGCGGCGGCAACCGCCGGCCCGTTGGCCGGGCCGCCCGCCGGATACGGGAAGCAGGAAGGACGATCACGGCGCGGCCACCGTCCGCCAAAACGACAACGGCGGCGTTTGGTGCGCCGCCGCCTGCCTTACTTCTTGCTCTTCTTGTCTTTCGACCTGGACTCGGACTTGCCGTCCTTCTTGTCCTTCTTCTTTTTCTTCTTCCCGCCTTCGTCCGACGTCGCGAGCAGCGTGCCGCGGCACGACGCCGCACCGCAATGGCACGCGTATTCGCGCTTGAGCGTCTTCGTCAGCTTTGCGTCGATTACGAGGCCGTAGTCGTAGAACAGCTCCTCTTCCGGCCCGATGTCGCGCAGCGCATGGATGAACACGCGGCCTTTGACTTCCTCGGCTTCGCAGTTCGGCGCGCACGAATGGTTGATCCAGCGCGCGCTGTTGCCGTCGATCTTGCCGTCGATCACGCCGCCTTCGTCCAGTGCGAAGTAGAACGTATGGTTCGGTTCGCTCGGGTCGTGCGGATGGCGACGCAGCGCTTCCTTCCACGAGATTCGCTCGCCCTTGTATTCCACTACGCGCTCGCCGGCCTTGATCGGCGCCACGGCGAACACGCCCTTGCCGTGTACTCCCGAGCGGCGCACCGCGATCCTGCGTGAACTCATCGAACGAATCCTTGTGAAGACGACTTGAATGGAAGCGGCCGCGATCGCGGCCTGGCGTCGCGCCAAACGAAAACGCGGCACCGGTTGGTGCCGCGTCGGGGCATGCGGCGAATCACCCGCATCCTACACGTTCACGATTGCTTCGTTCAACATCGCGCGCAATATTGCACGCCGGACGCTCAACGCTGGCCGAATGCGATGTCGCCGAACAACGCCTTGTGCTCGCGCGGCTGCGAACGCCAGTATTGCGGCGGCGCCGTCACCTGCGCGCCGAGCTCGGCCGCCGCATGCCACGGCCAGCGCGGGTCGTACAGCATCGCGCGCGCCATCGCGATGAAGTCGGCATCGCCGGCTTCGATCAGCCGGTTCGCATGCTCGGGCTCGTTGATCAGGCCGACCGCCATCGTCGGCATGCCAACCGCGCGTTTCACGGCCTGCGCGAACGGCACCTGGTAGCCGGGCGACAGCGGAATCTTCTGCAGCGGCGACACGCCGCCGGACGACACGTCGATCCAGTCGCAGCCGCGCCGCTTCAGCTCGTGCGCGAACGCGATCGTATCGTCGAGCTCCCAGCCGCCTTCGACCCAGTCGGTCGCGGACACGCGCACGCCAACCGGCCGGTCCTCCGGAAACGCCGCGCGCACGATCTCGAAGATCTCGAGCGGAAAACGCATCCGGTTCTCGCGCGAGCCGCCATATTCGTCGGTACGCCGGTTTGCGAGCGGCGACAGGAACTGGTGCAGCAGATAGCCGTGCGCCGCATGTACTTCGAGCGCGTCGATGCCGAGCCGTGCCGCACGCTTCGCCGACGCCGCGAACGCTTCGCGAATGCGATTCAGGCCCGCGGCATCGAGCGCGAGCGGCGGCGTCTCGCCGTCCTTGTGCGGCACGGCCGACGGCCCGTGCGGCAGCCAGCCGCCGTCGGCGACCGATATCAGCTGGCCGCCCTCCCACGGCACGGCGCTCGACGCCTTGCGCCCAGCATGCGACAGCTGCATCGCGATGCGGATCGGCGAATGCTTGCGGATCGCGGCCAGCACGGGCTTCAGCGCGGCTTCGGTCACGTCGTCCCAGAGGCCGAGGTCGCCGTGCGTGATGCGCCCGTCGGGTTCCACGGCCGTCGCCTCGATGCACAGCAGCCCCGCGCCCGACAGCGCGAGATGGCCGAGGTGAATCATGTGCCAGTCGGTCGCTTCACCGCGTTCGGCCGAGTACTGGCACATCGGGGAGATCACGATCCGGTTCGGAATGGTCACGCCGCGCAGCGTGAATGGAGAAAACAGCGCAGTCATGGAAGCCGCTCGCCTGGAAAGGGAATGAGCGGACGAGCGTAGCACGCAGCCCCAAAGCCTGCAGATGGCGCAACCGGCAGTAAGCGGATGGTCAGGCAGGGCAAGTGAAGAGAGGCCGGCGATGCGTCAAATGCGCGGCGTACAGCGAGGCGCCGGCCTGCAATCGATGCAGGCCGGGCTGGACCTTCGCGGCAAACAGCGCCGCGCGCGGCGTCAGAGCCCGACGCTGTCGAGCCACTCCCCGAACATGCGTTGCGCGGCCGTTTCTAGCACGGGGCCGTGCTGCGCGGTATCGGCACGCAACTGGCGCGCATCGATACCGGGCATCGCCGCGATTTCGCCAGCGTTCGCGATCAGCCAGGGTTCGAAGCGGTCGGTGCGGATTTCCGGATGGCATTGCAGCGCCAGCACGTGCTGCCCCCAAGCGAACGCCTGGTGGCGGCACGCCGGCGTCGACGCGAGATGGATCGCGCCGCCCGGCAGGTCGAACGTATCGCCGTGCCAGTGGAGCATCGAAGTCGCCGCGCCATCGAGATGACGCAGCGGCGACGCGCGGCCTGCATCGGTGAGCGCCAGCGGCGCCCAGCCGAGTTCGTGCTGCGCGGCCGGATAGACGCGTGCACCGAGCGCCCGCGCGATGAACTGCGCGCCGAGGCAAATGCCGAGGATCGGCAGCCCTGCGTCGATGCGCTGCCGGACGAGCGTCAGAAGCGGCGCGATCGTCGGATACTGCGCATCGTCGTACACGCTGATCGGCCCGCCGAGCACGACGAACAGCGACGGCTCGAGCACGTCGAGCACCTCGACCCGCGACGATCCGACGTCGACATAGCGCACCCGCCTCCCCCGTTTGCCGAGCACCTGCTCGAAGCTCCCGAGATCCTCGAAATGCACATGGCGGATCGCCACGACTTCAGCGTTCATCATCGGCCTCCCGGTCGATCGACGGACGTCAGCCGGCGAAAATCTTCCAGGTCTTCTTCTGCGTCGCCGCGTCTGCCTCTTCCTGCACCGAGCAGTCGAGACGCAGATCGCTGTCCGACATCGAGATGTCGAGCGCCGCGCAGTGATGCACGGTCTTCTTCGACAGCTTGCCCGGCTGGAAGTGGGCGCACGTCACGCACATGCGTTGCGGCGGCGTCGCACCGGCCACCTGCAGCTCGCGCAGCGTCTTCAGCAGCGCGCGGTACAGCGCGCCCTGCTCGTCCGCGCCGAGCTTGCCGACCGCCTTCGTCAGGAATTCAGGCCATTGCAGCGCCTTCTTCGCGGCGGTCCGGCCACGCGCCGACAGACGCACGGCCAGTGCACGGCCGTCGTCCAGCGCACGGCGCTTCTCGACGAGCCCCTTCGTCTCGAGCGTGCTGACCGCATCGCTCGTGGTTGCCGCGGTGAGCTGAGTCTCGCGCGCGATCTCGCCGAGCCGCATCGGGCCCTTGCGCTGCAGCAGCAGCACGAGAATCTCGCCCTGCGTCGGCGTGAGGCCAGCGCCTTCCGCCCAATCCCATGCCTGGCTTCGCATGGCCGTACTCAACCGCAGCAGGCTGTGGGTCACACGTCCCGAAGCCTGGTTCCCGTAAACGCCTTCGCTCATAGTCTTTTCGCTTTGCCGCCGCCCGGGTTGCCGAGCGGCCGTAGTGTGGAGATCGAATGTCTATCTCAAAACAGACGCGCTCTCTCGAGTGCGTCAGCACGGCCGTCGCGAGGCACACGCGGCGGTCGCGTTCGCGGCGACCGGAGAGACACGCGTCGTTCCGGTGTCCGCAAAGCCGACATTCTAAGCGAGAGCGGAAAATCGCACAGCTAAGTTATCCCCTGCATTCTGTGGAAAATCGCTGGATAACTGAAATTTTTCGTTGTGCCTGTTATGTCGCGCGCCCGCGGAACGGGGCGCGCCAGCATTTTCCTGTCCGGATCGGCCATCGATTCGGTGGGTTTGATCCACCGGGTTATCCCGCGCACAGATCGTTGACTTTGCAGCGGAATATCGGGTTATCCACAGATTTTCAGGACGCCTGGCAACGATTTCTGCCTGAAATGGCGCCAACCGGCGTTCAGTGAATCGCGACGCGGTCGAGCCTGCAATCTGCAAAACATTTTTTCACTCACGCCAACGTAAGCACTGCTGCCGGACCGTCTCGTTCAGCGATTTTTCCTGTTTGAAAACGGTTCTCAACCACGATGCGTCGTTCACGCGCGCTTTCGCGAGCGCACCGATCTCGTCGAGCGCCGCGCGCGACCCGAGCGCGGTTGCATGCGGCGCGATCCGGTCGAGCGTGTCGAGGATGTCTTCCGCGATCGTGCGGCGCTCACCCGTCTGAGGATTCACGCAGGTGCCCTCGAGCCCGAAGCGGCACGCTTCGAAACGGTTGAACGTGTAGACGAGGTAATCGTCCTCCGACAGCGTCAGGGGCCGGTCGGTCAGCAGGTAGCGTGCGAGCGTCTGGATGTAGCAGGCGATCGCGGCCGCGCGGTCGACCGACAGCGGCGTATCCATCACGCGCACCTCGATCGTGCCGTAGCCGGGCTTCGGGCGGATGTCCCAGTAGAAGTCCTTCATCGAATTGACGACACCCGTGTTCACCATCTTCGTGAAGTACTCCTCGAAGCTGTCCCAGGTCAGCACGAACGGCGCCCGGCCCGACAGCGGGAATGCGAACACCGAATTCAGGCGTGCCGAATGGAAGCCCGTGTCGACGTTCTGCACGAACGGCGACGACGCGGACAGCGCGATGAAGTGCGGAATGAAGCGCGACATCGAGTGCAGCAGGAACAGCGCGCTGTCCGGATCGGGACAGCCGATGTGCACGTGCTGGCCGAACACGGTGAACTGCTTCGCGAGATAGCCGTACAACTCGGAGATGTACTGGAAGCGCGGCGCATCGTAGATCTGCCGGTCGCTCCATTGCTGGAACGCATGCGTGCCGCCGCCGGCCAGCCCGACGTTGAGCTGGTCTGCCGCCTTCACGAGCACGTCGCGGATCGCATGCAGCTCGCTGACGGCCTGCTCGTGCGAATGGCAGATGCCGGTCGACAGCTCGATCATGCTCTCGGTGATTTCCGGCGTGATGTTGCCCGGAAAGGTCTCGCCCTGGATCAGGCGCATCAGGTCGGATGCAGCCTTGGTCAGGTCGTAGTTGTGCGTGTTGACGACCTGGATCTCCAGTTCGACGCCGAACGTGAACGGTTCGGAATTGACGAAGGTTTCGAGTGCCATGGCAGGTTCCGGAATCAGTTGCTGTCGCTGCGTTCACCGACCGCCGACAGGCAGCGGTAGACGACGAACGGGCTGACGAGCTGCAGGATCACGATCGAGCACATCACGATCGCGCGCAGGTGCGGGTCGAAATTCGGGTAGAGCTGGTACGTATCGTCGACGAGCAGGTACGACAGCGCGGACATCGGTGTCAGCGCGATGCCGAGCGCAATGCCCTGCTTCATCCCGAGGCCGCTCGGCTTCGCGAACGCGACGACGCCGGCCAGCTTCGCGGCAAGCCGCGTGACGATCAGCACGATCGCGAGCAGCCCGCCGAGCGCTATGTCGCCCCACGTGAACGACGTGAGCGTCAGCACGAACAGGACCACCGTCAGCAGCCAGCCGGCCGTGCCGAAATGCTCGGGCCACAGCTGCGGCCGCGCTTCGAGGTTCTTCACGATGATGCCGGCGAGCAGCAGCGTGAGCAGCGTCGACAGCTTCAATGCCTGTGCGACCGCGATCGCGAGCATCACGAGCCCGAACAGCGCGACGAACGAATGCTCGTCGCGCATCGTCGCGGTCATGTGGCGGAACAGGTAGTTGCACGAACGCGCGACGAGATACGCGACGATGAACGAACCGGCGATCAGGTAGAGCGGTTGCAGGATCGTCGCGAAAACGTTGCCGTACGCTTCCTGGTGAAGCCAGCTCGTCACGAGCTTGGTCAGCACGATCGCGTACACGCTGTTGAGCGCGGTGAGCGTGATGAGACGTTGCGACACCTGCCCTTCCGCGCGCAGCTCGGTCTTGAGCTGGATCACCATCGACGGCGACGTGGCGATCGCGATCGCCGACAGCACGAGCGCGACCATCCCCGACACGCCGAGCGCGAGCATCACGAACAGCACGAGCACGAACGTCAGCGTGGCTTCCGCGAGACTCGACGCGACGAGCCACGGATTACGCCGGATCCAGCGCAGGTCGAGGCGGCTGCCGAGTTCGAACAGCAGCAGGCCGAGCGCGACATCCATCAGCAGCCGCGACGTTTCGTCGGTGCTGGCGTCGATCACGCCGAATCCGAACGAACCGGCAATGAGACCGATCACCGCGTAACCGGTGATGCGTGGCAGACGCCACGCGCGGTAGCACAGCTCGCCACACAGGCCGGCCGCGAACAGCGCGAGCCCGGCCCAGAACACGGCATCTGGCGCAAGCGGCCAGTTGGGCAGGAATGAGAACGCCGACTTCATCGTGGTGACTTCTCCTTTGGAAGCAACCGCCAGCGACACGGGGTCAAGCGTCAGAAATGGATGCGCGCCGGCTGGGAATCGCCCCGAATGTGGTTGTTGTGGTCGACGACGGCGGTACATGGGATCCGCCTGTTCCGCCATCGGGCGGAACGTCGTACAGGTTGCCGATCTGGATTGTCGGCCTGGTGTGTGAACGGACTGCGCAGTCTCGAAGATTCAGATTCGAAATCGTGCCGACCGTTCCATTGAAGCATGTCCGGCGCCTGGCCGAACGATCGCGAAGGAAACCGATTGTGCCACAGCTTTTTCGCTCTGGAACCGATTGAATCGACTCGCGGCCCTGTGCGGCACCGCAGGTCTTTGGTTTCAAAGGTTTACTTGTATATATACGTAGTAGAAGTTAACAAAGGGCGCACAGTTCTGTGGATAACTTCGGTTTACGCCGACGGATCAAGGCCTTGGCGAAACCATAACCGGTTGCACAGGCTGTTCGTGCACAGACATTTGAGTTGAGCAACTTTCGGGCCGCTTCACAGCTGTGCCGAGTTGCCCAGTTTACGTCCACTGTGATTGCACACGAACTGCGCGCGGATTCCGCGCGGTTATCCACAGCGTGGCGTGGATAACCTTGCGCGAAAAAATCGGGAGACTGTGAGCGATTCGCGTGCCGGTCAGCCGGCGGAACCGACGCGGCGCGCGCGCAGGGCGCGGATCAGGAAGCGTGCGGGATCGACGGCGTCGGCAAGTTCGCGCTCGAGCGGCCACGGCTCGCCTTCGAGTTGCGACGCGATCAGTTCGGCGCCGAGTGCGGCCCATACGAGGCCGCGCGAGCCAAAGCCGAATGCGCCGTAGAGGCCGGGTGTTCGTGGCAAATCGCGCGCCTGCGCACCGCCCAGCGCGCGTGCGTTCGCGAGGGCCTGGGCTTCGTCGGCGAGCGGGCCGAAGAGCGGCAGGCGGTCGCCGACGACCCAGCGGAACGCAACGCGGCCGCCCAGCGTGGCCGGATCCGGCAGGTCGCCGATCAGGCCCGGCAGCAGGTGCCGAACGCGATCGAGGTTTTCGACGTGGCCGGCCGTGCGCATCGCGGGATCGACGTCGTCGGGTTCGAATGTGGCGCCGATCAGCAGCGTGCCGTCGTCGAGCGGCACTGCATAACCGTCGCCGATCGTCGGGCATGGCAGCGGCGCAGTGGTGCCCGGCGGCAGCAGCGTGAGCTGGCCGCGTACCGGTTGCAGCGCGACATGCTGCAACCCGGCAAGACGCGCGGCGTCGCCCGCGTTCGCGAGCACGACGACGGGCGCTTCGGCCAGCGTGCCGCCCGCATCGTCGAGTGCATGCCATGCATCGCCGCGCCGCTCGAGCCGCGCCACGCCGGTGGAGGCAAGCAGGCGTACGCGCTCGCCGGCCGCCGCGTATTGCGCGGCACACAGCCCGGCCGGCCAGACGGCGCCGCCGTGCGGAAACAGCAGGCCGCCATGCGCGACCGGCAGGTTCAGATGCGCACGCGCGGCGTCGGTATCGAGCAGCGTCACATAGTCGGACGGTGCGCCGAACGCATCGAATGCATCACGCATCCGCGCGAAGTCGTCGGCCGATTCGGCGAGATGAATCATCCCGTGCGTGCTGCGCGCGAACGCATGCCCCGCGCGTTCGAGTGCATGCCAGCGTGCGATCGCGTGCAGGAAGCCGCTGCGCGTGAGCCGGCTCGCGACGTTGTCGTCGCGTGTCATCAGCGGATGGAATACGCCGGCGGGATTGCCGGATGCTTCGCTCGCGATCCGTTCGTGCCGCTCGATCAGCGTGACGTCCCAGCCGCGCGCGGCCAGGCGTTCGACGACCGCGCAACCGGCCAGGCCCGCGCCGATCACGATCGCGCGACGCGTCGCGACAGGCAGTGCGCGCGGCGGTTCGTGCCGGCGCGAACGCCAGCGCGGCGCATATTCGCCGACGAGACGATCGTCGACTTCGCGACACGTGAAACCTGTTTCACCAAATGCGTGCTTTATGTCGTCGGAACGTGCACGCGCGACAAACGTTGCATCGTCGCCGGCCATCTTCGCGAGCGCGCGAATCACGTCGGTCGATGACGTCGCGCCATCGAGATAGAACGCATCGGCGCGCACGACGAGCTTCTTCAACAGGTCGAGCGCATCATCGCCGAACGCGAGCGTGAGTACCACGCGCCCTTCTTCGAATTCGAGCCGGTGCAGGCCCGGCACGAGCATCGGCCATGCGTCGATCAATGCATCGGCATCTGCCGATATGGTTGTGTGTGCAACCATATGGGAAACCGCGCGACGCAGGTCGTCGCGTGAGAACGGATGCGGTTCGACCGCGACGAAATGCAGTCGCTCGCAGCGCACGGGATCGTCGCGCCACGCGGCCCAGGTCGCGAGGAAGCTGGCGCCCGCGCCGAATTCCGTTGCGACGATCGTGAACGTGCGACGCTGCCGCCAGCGCGCCGGCAGCCCGTTTTCCGCGACGAACGCGTGGTGCGCGAGCGTGCCCGAGGCACTGCGATGGAGCTCGCCGAACTCGGGCGAGACGAGCGTGCCGTCGTCGCGAAGGGCGAGCGTGGCGGGTACAAGTCGGTCGGGCATGCGAAACAAAAAACGTGGCAGCCAAGCCTGGCAAGGGATTGCGCGGAGCCGTCCGACCGGCCGTTGGAAAAGGGCAACGGGGCGGCGCATGGGCGGACGGCGCTGCGTATCCTGTCCGGTTGGCGCAGGTCAAAAAACGGGCAATCGACGATTCATTCGGCGAAATACCGATGAAAATCTTTGAAACCCTTGTCGTTATTGGGTTTGCGCTGCGCTATCATAGCAACGCCGTACCGCGGGGTGGCCGCCGGCAAGCCGGAGGGCGCGTCGCGCGGGCCAGGATTCGGCGCTGTGCCGTCGGAGTCTGACTCTCGACGGCACGGTTCGCGCACGTATAATCGGCGCGTTCGCGCTGTTCGTGTCAACCTAACCTGATAAAGGAACCTTAATGAACAAACAGGAACTGATCGACGCCGTCGCCGCCCAAACGGGCGCCAGCAAGGCTCAAACCGGCGAAACGCTGGACACGCTGCTCGAAGTCATCAAGAAGGCCGTGTCGAAGGGTGATGCGGTTCAGCTGATCGGCTTCGGCAGCTTCGGTTCGGGCAAGCGCGCAGCACGTACGGGCCGCAACCCGAAGACCGGCGAAACCATCAAGATCCCGGCAGCCAAGACGGTCAAGTTCACGGCTGGCAAGGCGTTCAAGGACGCCGTCAACAAGCGTTAAACCAGCGCCTGTTCCAAGAAAAACCCGCCTTTCGGCGGGTTTTTTGTTGGGCGCGCGCGGCATTTTTGCCACAGTCCGCGCCGCTCTTGCAAAAGTTAACGGTTACTTTTACAAGTCGTTACGACGCGCTCAAGCGTGCACGATCTGCGTGTCGCCGTGATCGTCGTCGTCGTGCGAATCGACATCCCACGCCGGGAACGGATCGTCGAACGCGATCCACTGTGCCGCGCCGAGTGCGAATTCCGCATCGGTCAGCAGGCATGCATCGAGCTTTGCGCGCCACGCATCGGCGTCGAGTGCGATGCCGATCAGCACGAGTTCCTGACGGCGATCGCCGACCGTGCGATCGTCAAGATCGCCGAGCCATTCGGCACGGATTTCACCGAGGAGGTCGTCGTCGTCCGGCCATTCCGCGCGATCCTGCGCGGCCCACCAGAGACCCGCCGGGCCATGCCGGCAGACACCGCCCGCCTGCGACAGCGAACCCGCGATGTCGTTGCGGGTCGCGAGCCAGAAGAAGCCCTTGCTGCGCAGCACGCCCGGCCACTCCTGATGCAGTAGCGCCCAGAGTCGTGCCGGGTGAAACGGCCGGCGCGCGCGGTAAACAAAATTGCCGATGCCGAATTCGTCGGCTTCGCCGTGCACGTGCGCATGATGTTCGTCATGGCAGTCGGGATCGTCGCAATGGATGTGATCGTGATCGAGCGATGCGAGCCAGCCCGGCGCGTTCGCGGCTTCGTCGAAATCGAAGCGGCCGGTGTTCAGCACTTCGTCGAGCGGCACGTTGCCGAACGTCGACACGACCTGGTGCGCGCGCGGATTGAGTCGCGCGAGGATGTGCTGCAGGCGCGCGAGATCGTCGGCGCTGACGAGATCGGCCTTGTTGATCACCAGCACATCGCAGAATTCGATCTGCTCGATCAGCAGCTCGACGAGCGTGCGGTCGTCGTCTTCCGACGCGGCGATGCCGCGCGTCGCGAGCGCGTCGTCGGAGCCGTAGTCGCGCAGGAAGTTGTACGCGTCGACCACGGTAACGAGCGTGTCGAGCCGCGCGATGGTCGACAGCGACGTGCCGTCGTCGTCGACGAACGTGAACGTTTCGGCGATCGGCATCGGCTCCGCGATACCGGTCGATTCGATCATGATCGCGTCGAAGCGGCCTTCGGATGCGAGGTTGCGGATCTCGATGAGCAGGTCGTCGCGCAGCGTGCAACAGATGCAGCCGTTCGACATTTCGACGAGGCGTTCCTCGACATGCGACAGCGCCTGCGCGTCGCGCACGAGCGACGCGTCGATGTTGACCGCCGCGAGATCGTTGACGATCACGGCGACTTTCAGGCCCGCGCGGTTCGCGAGGACGTGGTTGAGCAGCGTGGTCTTGCCTGCACCGAGGAAGCCGGACAGCACGGTGACGGGCAACGGCTGGTTCATTGCCGGATTCATGATGATATGCACCAACGGAAAAGATGAAAAAGCGGCCGCGGCACCCTTCCGGGGCGCGATCGGCCCGCGGACGGGCGAAGTTGCGGCGTGAGATCCGCATTGTGCA
Organism: Burkholderia sp. BCC1999; assembly: GCF_905339975.1. Lineage (NCBI taxonomy): Bacteria > Pseudomonadati > Pseudomonadota > Betaproteobacteria > Burkholderiales > Burkholderiaceae > Burkholderia > Burkholderia sp. BCC1999. The sequence continues at coordinate 62,757 of NZ_CAJPHP010000026.1, forward strand.
TCAAACGCGCGCCGGCCGGCCGGCACCGCGTCAGGCCGCAATGCGGCGCAACGTCACTGCACGGGCGGCAGCAGCTTCCACTGCGACAGGATGCCGGCGATCTGCCGCGCATACTTGTCGCGCAACGACGGCGTTTCGGAATGATAGGCGCCGACGGCCTGCCAGGTGTTGCCGTAGCGGTTCATCTTCTGCTTGAGATGCCACGCGGCGATGTAGACGTTCTTGCACGGCTCCATCAGCGTGTCGCGGCCGATGCCGTAGCGCGACAGCGCGGGCAGATGAATCGAATTGATCTGCATCAGGCCGTAGTCGACCGAGCCGTTCGTATTCTTGTTCAGTGCACCGGGCCGGTTGCGCGATTCCTGCCACGCGATGGCGCGCAGGATCAGCGGATTGACCTGCTGATATTTAGCGGCTTCGTCGAAACAATCCGCACGAGCGTTTGCGCTGGCGAACCACGCGCCAGCGGCGATCAACGCGATCGAAGCGAACCGTCGTCTGTTCATCGTGCGGAAACGAAAAGGAATTGCGCGAAGGTCGGGAAAACCCGTGCCTGTTATTAGTGCGACGAGAAACGCGCCGCCCGTATCATACCGGCAGACCGTCAGATTGCGACATGCAGGAATACGGCAGCCCGGTTATACCGCATTTCCATGTCGGTTCATCGCGAATCGGGGGCGATGGCCGGCATGCGAAGGGCCGCGCCTATTCTTACATATTGCATACGATTCGCCGGACACATGTCGTATGTGAGACAGTCCTCGGATCAATGTGATATTTCGGACATGAAAAACTGCTAATGTCGCCTCTTTCGGACTTGGATCCCAGCACTACCGCCGGAAGTGGCCTGAGCCGGCATCGACCCATTCATCCATGACAAGAAATCGCTTCGTTATGCGGCGCATTGCCACGACCCTCATTGTCGCCGGCATCATCGTCTCGCAGGCCGCCTACGCTCAGGTCACGCTCAACTTCGTGAATGCGGATATCGACCAGGTCGCGAAAGCGATCGGCGCCGCAACCGGCAAGACCATCATCGTCGACCCCCGCGTGAAGGGGCAGCTCAACCTCGTGGCCGAACGGCCGGTGCCGGAAGACCAGGCGCTGAAGACGCTGCAGTCGGCGCTGCGCATGCAGGGCTTCGCACTCGTGCAGGATCACGGTGTGCTGAAGGTCGTGCCGGAAGCCGATGCGAAGCTGCAGGGCGTGCCGACCTATGTCGGCAATGCGCCGCAGGCCCGCGGCGACCAGGTGATCACGCAGGTGTTCGAGCTGCACAACGAATCGGCGAACAACCTGCTGCCCGTGCTGCGGCCGCTGATCTCGCCGAACAACACGGTGACGGCCTACCCGGCGAACAACACGATCGTCGTGACCGACTATGCGGACAACGTGCGCCGCATCGCGCAGATCATCTCGGGCGTCGACAGCGCCGCCGGCGCGCAGGTGCAGGTCGTGACGCTGCGCAACGCGAACGCGATCGACCTCGCCGCGCAGTTGCAGAAAATGCTCGACCCGGGCGCGATCGGCAACAGCGACGCGACGCTGAAGGTGTCGGTCACGGCCGACCCGCGAACCAACTCGCTGATGCTGCGTGCGTCGAGCGCGTCGCGCCTCGCGGCCGCGAAGCGCCTCGTGCAGCAGCTCGACGCACCGAGCGGCGTGCCCGGCAACATGCACGTCGTGCCGCTGCGCAACGCCGATGCGGTGAAGCTCGCGAAGACCTTGCGCGGCATGCTCGGCAAGGGCGGTAACGACAGCGGCTCGTCGGCGTCGTCCAACGATGCGAACAGCTTCAACCAGAATGGCGGCTCGTCGTCGAGCGGCAACTTCTCGACCGGCTCGTCCGGCACCCCGCCGCTGCCGTCGGGCGGCCTCGGCGGCTCGTCGTCTTCGTCGTCGTACGGCGGCTCGTCCAGTAGCGGCGGTCTCGGCACGGGCGGCCTGCTCGGCGGCGACAAGGACAAGGGCGACGACAACCAGCCAGGCGGGATGATCCAGGCCGACGCGGCGACCAACTCGCTGATCATCACCGCGTCCGATCCGGTTTACCGCAACCTGCGCTCGGTGATCGACCAGCTCGACGCACGGCGTGCGCAGGTCTATATCGAAGCGCTGATCGTCGAACTGAACTCGACGACGTCGGGGAACCTCGGGATTCAATGGCAGGTGGCCAGCGGCCAGTTTCTCGGCGGCACGAACCTGGCGGCCACGGCCGGCTCCGTCGCGGGCAACAGCATCATCAACCTGACGACGGGCACGGCGGGCACCACCGGGGCCGGCCTCGCCGCGAATCTCGCGAACCTGAACCAGGGCCTCAACGTCGGCTGGCTGCACAACATGTTCGGCGTGCAGGGCCTCGGCGCGCTGCTGCAGTATTTCGCCGGCGTGACCGACGCGAACGTGCTGTCGACGCCGAACCTGATCACGCTCGACAACGAGGAAGCGAAGATCGTCGTCGGCCAGAACGTGCCGATCGCAACCGGCTCGTATTCGAACCTGACGAGCGGCACGACGAGCAACGCGTTCAATACGTACGACCGTCGCGACGTCGGCCTGACGCTGCACGTGAAACCGCAGATCACCGACGGCGGGATCCTGAAGCTGCAGCTCTACACCGAGGATTCGGCAGTCGTCAGCAGCACCACGACCGCACAGACGGGCCCGACCTTCACGAAGCGCTCGATCCAGTCGACGATCCTGGCCGACAACGGCGAGATCATCGTGCTCGGCGGCTTGATGCAGGACAACTACCAGGTGTCGAACAGCAAGGTGCCGCTGCTCGGCGACATTCCGTGGATCGGCCAGCTGTTCCGTTCGGAATCGAAGCAGCGCCAGAAAACCAACCTGATGGTGTTCCTGCGCCCCGTGATCATCTCCGATCGCAGCACCGCGCAGCAGGTCACGGCCAACCGCTACGACTACATCCAGGGCGTGACGGGTGCGTACAAGTCGGACAATAACGTGATCCGCGACAAGGACGATCCGGTCGTTCCGCCGATGCCGCTGGGTCCGAGCCAGGGCGGCACGCCGGCCGGCAACCTGTTCGACCTCGACAAGATGCGCCGTCAGCAGCTGCAGCGCCAGGTGGCACCCGTGCCCGCGCCGGCGCCGGTCCCCGCACCGGAACCGGTGCAGTCGCAGGGCGTGCCGCAGCAAGCGGTACCGCAACAGCCGCTGACCGCCACGCCGGGAGCCTCGCAGTGAGCGACGTGCTCGCGTCTTCCGCCCACGACGGCGCGCCGGGCGAACGCCAGCCGCCGTCGCCGCTTGCCGCGCGGCTGTTGCCGTACGGCTTCGCGAAGAGCGGCCAGGTGCTGATCGCGCACCAGCTCGACGACACGCTCGAGGTGTGGATCAGCGAACGCACGAGCGATGCCGCGCTCGCGGAGATCGCGCGCAACTTCGGCTCGATCGCCGTGCACCACGTGCCGGCCGACGAACTCGCGCAGGCGATCAACCAGGCGTATGCGCGCCAGGACGGGAGCGCCGCGCAGGTGGTCGGCGAGGTCGAAGGCGAAGTCGACCTGTCGCGGCTGATGCAGGACATCCCCGAAGTCGAGGATCTGCTCGAGTCGGAAGACGACGCGCCGATCATCCGGATGATCAACGCGCTGCTCACGCAAGCGGCGCGAGAACACGCGTCGGACATCCACATCGAGCCGTTCGAGAATGCGTCGGTCGTGCGCTTTCGCGTCGACGGCACGCTGCGCGACGTCGTGCGTCCGAAGAAGGCGCTACATGGTGCGCTGATCTCGCGGATCAAGATCATGGCGCAGCTCGACATCGCGGAGAAACGCCTGCCGCAGGACGGCCGCATCACGTTGCGCGTCGGCGGCCGGCCGGTCGACGTGCGCGTATCGACGCTGCCGACCGGGCACGGCGAGCGCGCGGTGCTGCGTCTCCTGGAAAAGGATGCGCAGCGCCTGAACCTCGAAGCGCTCGGGATGGGCCGCGACACGCTCGTCCAGTTCGACAAGCTGATCGGCCGCCCGCACGGCATCGTGCTCGTCACCGGTCCGACCGGTTCGGGCAAGACGACGACGCTGTATGCGTCGATGTCGCGGCTCGAAACCGCGACGACCAACATCATGACCGTCGAGGATCCGATCGAATACGACCTGGGCGGCATCGGCCAGACGCAGGTGAACGAGCGGATCGGGATGACCTTTGCCCGTGCGTTGCGTTCGATCCTGCGCCAGGATCCGGACGTGATCATGATCGGTGAAATCCGCGACCTCGAGACCGCGCAGATCGCGGTGCAGGCGTCGCTGACGGGCCACCTGGTGCTCGCGACGCTGCACACGAACGATGCGGCTTCCGCCGTCACGCGCCTGACCGACATGGGCGTCGAGCCGTATCTGCTCGCGTCGTCGCTGCTCGGCGTGCTCGCGCAGCGACTCGTGCGCCAGCTCTGCCCCGTCTGCAAGGAAGAGCGGCACGAGGACGGCCGCACCGTGTGGCATCCGGTCGGCTGCGACAAGTGCGGGCATTCGGGTTATTCGGGCCGGCGCGGTGTCTACGAATTGCTGCTGGTCGACGATTCGATCCGCTCGCTGATCCACCGCAACGCGGCCGATGCCGAGATTCTCGCCGCCGGCCGTGCGGAAGGCATGCGCACGCTGCGCGACGACGCCGAGCGCTGGCTCGCGTCCGGCGCGACGTCGCTCGAGGAAGTGCTGCGCGTGACGGGAGGCGCATAGCGCGATGCCGGCATTCCGTTTCGAAGCAATCGATTCGGCGGGACGCGCGCAGAAAGGCGTCATCGACGCCGACAGCGCGCGCGCCGCACGCGGCCAGCTGCGCACGCAGGGGCTCACGCCGCTCGTCGTCGAGCCGGCCGCCAGCGCGACGCGCGGGGCGCGTTCGCAGCGGCTCGCGTTCGGCCGCAAGCTGTCGCAGCGCGAACAGGCGATCCTCACGCGCCAGCTCGCGAGCCTGCTGATCGCCGGGCTGCCGCTCGACGAGGCGCTCGGCGTGCTGACCGAGCAGGCCGAGCGCGACTACATCCGTGAACTGATGGCCGCGATCCGCGCGGAGGTGCTCGGCGGCCATTCGCTCGCGAATGCGCTGGGCCAGCATCCGCGCGATTTTCCGGAAATCTACCGTGCGCTCGTCGCGGCCGGCGAACACACCGGCAAGCTCGGTATCGTGCTGTCGCGTCTGGCCGACTACATCGAGCAGAGCAACGCGCTGAAGCAGAAGATCCTGCTGGCGTTCACCTATCCGGGGATCGTCACGCTGATCGCGTTCGGCATCGTCACGTTCCTGCTGAGTTACGTCGTCCCGCAGGTCGTCAACGTGTTCGCGAGTACGAAACAGCAGCTGCCTGTCCTCACGGTCGTGATGATGGCGCTGTCGGATTTCGTGCGGCACTGGTGGTGGGCGATCCTGATCGCGTTCGCGCTGGTCGTGTGGTTCGTGAAGGCGACGCTGTCGCGCGACGGGCCGCGGCTCGCGTTCGATCGCTGGGTGCTGACCGCGCCGCTCGCGGGCAAGCTCGTGCGCGGCTACAACACGGTGCGCTTCGCGAGCACGCTCGGCATTCTCACCGCGGCCGGCGTGCCGATCCTGCGCGCGTTGCAGGCGGCCGGCGAGACGCTGTCGAACCGCGCGATGCGCGCGAACATCGACGACGCGATCGTGCGCGTGCGCGAAGGCTCCGCGCTGTCGCGCGCGCTGAACAACGTGAAGACGTTTCCGCCGGTGCTCGTGCACCTGATCCGTTCGGGTGAAGCGACGGGCGACGTGACGACGATGCTGGATCGCGCGGCCGAAGGCGAAGCGCGCGAGCTCGAACGCCGCACGATGTTCCTGACTAGCCTGCTGGAGCCGCTGCTGATCCTGGCGATGGGCGGCATCGTGCTCGTGATCGTGCTGGCGGTGATGCTGCCGATCATCGAGCTGAACAACATGGTGCAGTGACGTGACGGCCTGACTGTCAGGCCGCCGCCGCTCAACGCATGTAGATCGCGGGGGACGGCGTGTTCGCCGGGAGCTGGATTTCGGCGCGGGCGCCGTTGCGGTCGACGATGATCGAGCGCGGGCGGACTTCGGCGAGCTTCGCGCCGGGCGTGACGTCCGCGCCGAGCGACACGGCGCGCGGCGGTTCGCCGCCGACGCCGACGATCGCCGCACCGCCGTGGTCGAGCGCGAGAATGCCGAACAGGTGGATGTCCTGGACGGGATTCTTGTCGAGCTGACCGCCGAAGAGCGCGGCCGCGTCCTCGGTGCGGATCGGCAGCCGCGCGGCGGCGGCGGGCAGCGGCGCTTCGCGGGCCGACAGCGTGACGACCCAGTAGGTGGCCGTCGCGCACAAACCCGCGAAGAGGGCTAGGGAAAGGATCCGGATCGAGAGCGCGTTCATGCGCGCTATTGTACGGATGTATATGAAATTTGCGTTGGGTGAAAGCCCTCGACGATGCGCGCCTTACAATGCGTGCTCCGCGCCCGCGGGACCGGAAGCTTGCTGTCAGGCAATCGCCCGGTGCGCGGGGTGCGTCACTCAATCGACGACATTTTTTGGAAGAGGTAGTCAGTCATGCAAACGTGGATCACTCGCCGCAACGCGGCCGTGCGTCGTCAGCGCGGTTTCACGCTGATCGAGATCATGGTGGTGGTCGCGATCCTCGGGATCCTGGCGGCGCTGATCGTGCCGAAGATCATGAGCCGCCCGGACGAGGCGCGCCGCATCGCCGCGAAGCAGGACATCGGTACGATCATGCAGGCGCTCAAGCTGTACCGTCTCGACAACGGCCGTTATCCGACCCAGGAACAGGGCCTGAATTCGCTGATCCAGAAGCCGACCACCGATCCGATCCCGAACAACTGGAAGGACGGCGGCTATCTTGAGCGCCTGCCGAACGACCCGTGGGGCAACGGGTACAAGTACCTGAACCCGGGCGTGCACGGCGAGATCGACGTGTTCAGCTACGGCGCCGACGGCAAGGAAGGCGGCGAAGGCAACGATACCGATATCGGTTCGTGGCAGTAAGCCGGCACTGATCGGCCCGACGTCCCATTCCCGTTCTTCATGCCCGCCATTCGCACGACCTTCCGCTGCGGTCGCGATCGCCGTGTGCGTCGCGGCGCGGTGTCGTCCATACCGGCGCGAGCCGACGGCGGGCCGATGAAGCACGGCGCGCCGCGTCATCGCGCGCGCGGCTTCACGCTGCTCGAAATGCTGGTCGTGCTGATGATCGCCGGGCTGCTCGTGTCGCTCGCGTCGCTGTCGCTGACGCGCAATCCGCGCACCGACCTGCGTGAAGAAGCGCAACGCGTCGCGCTGCTGTTCGAGACGGCCGGCGACGAAGCGCAGGTGCGCGCGCGGCCGATCGCATGGCAGCCGACCGCGCACGGTTTCCGGTTCGACGTAAGCTCGCCCGACGGCTGGCGCACGCTGCGCGACGATCTGCTGCGCCCGCGCGACTGGGACGGCGGCGTCACCGGCGCCGACATCGACTATCCGGGTTCCGACACGCACGCGAGCCGCGTCGTGTTCGGCACCGAGAGCATCGACACGCCGGTGCGCGTGACGCTGCACTCGGCCGTCGGCAGCGCGACGATCGTCGGCACCGGCAATGGCCGTTACGAGGTGCAATGACGATGCGTCGTCGCCTGCCCTCTTCCATTTCCTCATCGCGCGGTTTCACGATGATCGAGGTGCTCGTCGCACTCGCGATCATCGCGGTCGCGCTCGCCGCGTCGATCCGGGCGGTCGGCACGATGGCGACCAACGCGTCCGACCTGCATCGCCGGTTGCTGGCCGGCTGGAGCGCCGACAACGCGCTCGCGCAGTTGCGGCTCACGCACGCATGGCCGGAGGTCGGCGAGCAGAGCTTCGACTGCTCGCAGGGCAACGTGCAGCTTGTCTGCACGCAGCGCGTAAGCACGACGCCGAACCCGGTGTTCCGGCGCGTCCGGATTTCGGTGAGCATGCCCGGCCATTCCGGCGTGCTCGCACAGATGGTGACGGTGGTCGCGAATGAAACCAGCCGTCCGCTCTGACATGCCGATGCGACGCCCGTCCGCCCGCCGCGCCCGCGGCTTCACGCTGATCGAACTGATGATCGCGATCGCGATTCTCGCGGTGGTCGCGATCCTCGCGTGGCGCGGGCTCGACCAGATCATGCGCGGCCGCGACAAGGTGGCGTCCGCGATGGAAGACGAGCGCGTGTTCGCGCAGATGTTCGACCAGATGCGCATCGACGCGCGGCTCGCCGCGACCGACGACGAAGCCGGCCAGCCGGCGATCGGCGTTGCCGGCAATACGCTGCAGATCGTGCGCGAACTCGAGGTGCCGGGCGCCGCGCCGCGGCTGCAGGTGGTCCGCTACCGGATCGCCGGCGGGCGCGTCGTGCGCTATGCATCGCCGCCGATCGACGACGCGAACCGGCTGCGCAGCACGCTGAAGGACAGCAGCGTCGAAGGCTGGAGCTGGGTCGCGCTGATGGGCGGCGTCGGCGCGATCGACGCGAAGCTGTACGTGCCGCGCGTGGGCTGGACCACCAACCTGCAGACGGCCGACGATGCGCTCGCGCAGAACAACGATGCGCTCAAGGTGCCGCAGATCGGCAACGCGCCGCCCACCCGCGCGGTGACGGGGTTGCAGGTCAGCATCGGCGCGACGTCGCTGCGCGTGCCGGTCACGCGCATCTTCCTCGTCGGGGAATGACGATGCGCGCTCGCTTTTCCCATCGCCCCTTCTTCAACCGCGCCGCCGGTCGCGCGCGCGCGCGCCGCCAGCGTGGCGCGGCGATCATCACGGCGCTGCTCGTCGTCGCGCTGTCCGCGATCCTCGTCTCGGGGATGCTGTGGCGCCAGCAGGTGCAGATCCGCCGCATCGAAAACCAGCGCGTGATCGCGCAGGCGCAGTGGGTCGCGCGCGGCGCGCTCGACTGGACGCGGATGATCCTGCGCTCCGAAGGCGACACGGCGCCCGGTATCACCTATCTCGGCGGGATCTGGGGCGTGCCGATCGCGAAGACGAAGCTGTCGGATTTCCTCGGCCGGATCGGCGCACCCAACGATAGCGGCGGCGAAGACACCTATATATCCGGCTCGATCGAGGACGCGCAGGCGAAGTTCAACCTGCGCAACCTCGTGTCGTCGCCGGCGCCCGGCGTGCTGCAGCTGAACGTCACGCAGCTCCAGGCGTTCCAGCGCCTCCTGACGACGCTCGGCTACGACGGCGCGTTCGCGAAGCGCATCGCGCTGCAGGTGCGCGCGGGCCTGCTGCATTCGGCGACGCGCTTCCAGATGCCGAACCTGCCCGGCGGCGGCGGTACCGCGGCGAACGCCGCGACCGCGCCGGTCACGACCGACCAGCAGGGCGGCGGCGATTTCACCGACGACCCCGGCATGTCCGGCGGCGATCGCGGGCCCGCACCGCTGATGATGACGAGCGTCGACAGCCTGCTCGACGTCGATGGCGTGACGCCCGAAATGGTGGCGCGGCTGCGCCCGTTCGTCACCGTGCTGCCGACCACGACGCCGGTGAACATGAACACCGCGCCGGCCGAAGTGATCGCGTCGCTGGTGCCGGGGATGAGCGTGTCGTCCGCGCAGGCGCTCGTGTCGCGCCGCGAGACCGTGTTTTTCCGGAACGTCGGCGACGTGCAGCTTGCGCTGCGCGGCGCCGGTGCGCCGAACGTGACGATCGATTCGAGCCTCGTCGACGTCAATTCGAGTTATTTCATCGTGCATGGCCGGATCCAGCACGATCGCGCGGAGGTCGACCGCACCTCGCTCGTGTATCGTGATCCGACCACGCACTCGACGCGGGTCGTGCGTATCCGCGACCAGCTATAACGACGCCAATCGGGAGAGGAGCTCTTGTGAGCACGTTGATTGTTTCTTTGCCGCCGCGCGAGCCTGCCGTGCCGTTGCAGGAATGGCAGTGGCCCGAGCTGCCGTTCACGCTCGTCGACAAGGCCGGCCAGGTGCAGCGCGCCGGCCGCGCCGCGCTCGCGCTGCTGCCGCGCGCGAACGCGACGGTCCTGATCGTCGCCGCGCGCGACGTGCTGCTGCTGGCCGCGACCGTCCCGCCGCTGAAAGGGCCGAAGCTGCGCCAGGCGCTGCCGAACATCGTCGAGGATCAGCTGATCCAGGATCCGCTCGGCTGCCACATCGCGCTCGATCCGGCCGCGTTGCCCGACGGGCGCCGCGTGCTGGCCGTCGTCGATCGCGCGTGGTTCCGCACGATCTGCGAAGCATTCACGGCGGCCGGCCACCGGCACCTGAGCGCGGTGCCCGCAACGCGCTGCCTGCCGGCGCCGCGCGCGCCGGCGGCAACGGCATCGGTTGCGCCGACCGACGGCGAGCACGCCGACGCTGCCGCGCTCGCCACGGATGCCGCCGAGCCGGCCGCCCGTCCGGCGACGGTCGCCGCGGTGCTCGGACTCGCGACGTCGGTCGAACCGGTGCTCGTCGAGGCTGGCGCGCAGCCGGCCGTGGCCGGTGCGCCGCGCCTGGAACTCGCAGTGGCGCGCGGCGCACTCGGCGAAGGCTTCGCGGCGCCCGCGGCGCGCGCGGCCGGCACGCTGACCGCGCTCGCACGCGGCGGCGACGTCGAACTGTATGAACTCGGCGAACCGGGCGCGGAACCGCGGCTCGCGTCGGTCGGCCGATCTGACGCGGCGTTGTTGCCGGGCGCCGCCCCGCTGCCGTTCGACACGTTTGCACGCCGTGCGCTCGCCGAGAAGTTCGATCTGTGCCAGTTCGAATTCGAGTCGCAGCCGTGGCGCTTCGACCGCGCGACGGTGAAGCGCCTGCGCGTGCCGCTCGCGCTCGTCGCGGCGACGCTCGGTGTCGCGGTGATCGGCATGAACCTGCACTGGTGGAAGCTGTCGCGCGAGCGCGATGCGCTGTCCGCGCAGATCACCGAGACGTTGCTGTCCGCCTTCCCGAAGACGACGACGGTGCTCGATCCGCCCGCGCAGATGCAGCGCCAGCTCGACCAGCTTCGGCTCGCGGCCGGCGAGCTGTCGCCGAACGATTTCCTGTCGCTGTCGAGCGGGCTGTCGCGTTCGATGGGCGCGCTGCCGCTGAACGGCATCGCGTCGCTCGACTATCACGACCGGCGGCTCGACGTCGGCTTCAAGCCGGAGGTCAAGGTCGATCCCGATTTCACGCAGCGCCTCGCGCGTAACGGCCTGTCCGGCGAAGTCGACAGCAACACGGGCAAATGGACGATCCGGAGCCGCTCATGAAAACCGAACAACTGAACCAGACGCTGGCCCAGTTCTGGGGTGAGCGTTCGCCGCGCGAGAAGACGATGCTCGGCTGGGGCGGCGCCGTGCTGGCCGTCGCGATTGCGTATTCGGTGCTGTGGTCGCCCGCGCAGGAAGGCCGCGCCCGGATCCAGCGCGCGCTGCCGGCGATGCGTCAGGAGCTCGCGCAGATGACCGCACAGGCAAACGAGGCGAAGTCGCTGGCGGCCGCCGCGCAGGGCGTCGCGCCGACCGGCCTCGCGCTGAAGGACGCGCTGACCGCGTCGTTGTCCGATCACGGGCTGCAGGGTGCGCAGGTGCAGATCGTCGGCAACGGCGTGCAGGTGCAGATGAAGAACGTGTCGTTCCCGGCGTGGACGCAGTGGCTCGACGATGCGCGCCGGCAGTTCAAGGTGCAGGTCGGCGAGGCGCACGCGACCGCGCTGAAGGACGACGGCCAGGTCGACCTGACGGCCGTGATGCAACCTTCCGTACAGAAATAAATGACGCAGTGGATGATGCAAGCGGCGGTCGGCCGATGAGGCCGGGGATGAAGCGGCTCACCGCCATATTGCCGTGGGTACTGGCGGGCGGATTGGCGACGGCGGTGACACTCGTCGCGCTCGCGCCGGCCGCGTGGATCGCGCCGCAGTTCGCGCGCGCGACCGGCGGACACGTGAATCTCGTCGACCCGGACGGGTCGCTGTGGCACGGCTCGGGCACGCTGATGCTCGCGCCGGGTGCCGACCAGAGCGCGGCGACGCTGCTGCCGGGCCGGGTCGAATGGACCACGCGCTTCTGGCCGCTGCTGACCGGGCGCGTGCAGATGCGCATGCGGCAGACCGAGGCGATGCCCGATGCCGTGACGCTCGATGCGACGTGGCGCGGCGCGGTGCTGTCGGCTGGCACGATGGCCGTGCCCGCGTCGCTGCTCGCCGGGCTTGGCACGCCGTTCAACACGCTCGACCTGCAGGGCGACGTGCGGGTTGGCTGGAGCGACTGGCGCCTGTTCGGCAACAACGCGTTCGGCCAGCTGACGGTGACCATCGATTCGATGAGTTCGCGCGTGTCGCGCGTGAAGCCGCTCGGTTCGTACCGCGCGGTGCTGCAGGCGAAGGGCGCGGGCGCCGATCTCGACGTGTCGACGACGCAGGGCCCGCTGTTCCTCGACGGGCACGGCAACTTCGGTCCCGGCCAGGGATCGTTCCGCGGCACCGCGCATGCGGCGCCCGAGCAGCAGGCGAACCTCGCCGGGCTGCTGAACCTGCTCGGCCACCCGATCGGGAACAACGAGGTATCGCTGATCTTCGGCGACGCGCAGCGCTGATGCGCGCGTCGCACGCTTCCCTTACTTCTGCGCGAGCGGTGTCGCGGCCGACGGTGCGGTGGCTGCGGGCACGGCCGCACCGGACGCCGGCACGGGTGCCGGCGCCGCCATGCCGCCGTTCTCGCGCGCGATGTCCGACACATCCCAGCCGCCGCCGAGCGCCTTCACGAGCCCGACCGACGACACCATCCGCTGGCCGGCGATCGTCGCGAGCTTCTGCTGTGCGGTGAACGCGGTGGTCTGCGCGGTCAGCACGTTCAGGTACGCGACCGTGCCGGCCTTGTACTGGTTCGTGACGATCGCGAGCGAGTGTTCGGCGCTGTCGACGGCCTGCCGCTGCACGTCGATTTCCTGCGCGAGGATGCGTTGCGACGCGAGGTTGTCCTCGACGTCCTGGAATGCGGTGAGCACCGCGAGACGATACGCGGCGACGTCCTGGTCGTAGGTTGCGCGCGCGGCGTCGGTCTGCGCGGCGCGCAGCCCCGCATCAAACAGCGTGGCCGCGAGCTGCGGGCCGACCGTCCAGAAACGCGCCGGCAGCGTGAACAGTTGCGACCATACCGAGCTCTGGAAGCCGCCGGTGGCCGACAGCGTCAGTGTGGGAAAGAACGCGGCGATCGCGACGCCGATCTGCTCGTTCGCGGCCGCCGCACGCCGCTCGGCCGCCGCGATGTCGGGCCGGCGTTCGAGGATCGCGGACGGCACGTCGACCGGCGTGATCGGCGGCTCGGCCGCGAGCGGGTTCGGCGGCAGCGAGAAGGTCGACGCCGGTTCGCCGATCAGCGTCGCGATCGCGTGCTCGTACTGCGCGCGCGCGACGCCGTTATCGATCTGCGCGGCCTGCGCGCTCTGCAGCTGCGTCTGCGCCTGGATCACGTCCGCGCGGGCGGCAACGCCCTGCGCGTACTGGTTCTGCGTGAGCTTCAGCGACTGTTCGTACGACTTCACGGTGTCGTCGAGCAGCTTTTGCAGCGCATCGGACGTGCGCAGCTGGAAATAGGTCTGCGCGAGCAGCGCCTGCTGCGACAGCCGCGCATTCGCGAGATCGGCCGCCGCCGCCGCTTCGCCGGCGCGCTGCGCGCTGACGGTGCGGCTCACCTTGCCCCACAGGTCGGGTTCCCAGCTTGCATCGAGGCCGACGCTGTAGCTGTTGTTGATCGACCCGGACGACCCGCTGCCGAAACTCGACGACGAGCCCGACGACACCGAGGTGCGTGGCGTGCGGGCACGCGAGCCCGACGCGGTCAGCCCGACGGTCGGGAAATACGCGGCGCGCGCCTCGGTGACGAGCGCGCGTGCCTGCCGGTAGGCGGCCGCCGATTGCGCGATGGTCTGGTTCGATGCGTTGAGCTTGCCGATCAGCGCATCGAGCTGCGGATCGTTGTAGACCGTCCACCATGCGCCGCGGTCGGTGCGGTCGGCCGGTTGCGCGACTTTCCAGCCGGCCGGCGCTTCCTTGAAGGCTGCGGGGATCGACGTGTCGGGCCGGTGATAGTCGGGCCCGACGGCACAGCCGGCGAGCAGCACGGCCGTCGCAACGGCGACGGCGGCGCTCAGCGGGCGAAGGGCGCGCGGGAGGGAGGCGTACGGCATTGTGGTTTTCCTGTCTGGGCGTGACGGCCGGCGAGCGGCGTCGCGCGATGCGGTCGTCATGCCGCTGGCGGACAAATGGTAACTGACGGCGGGGAAGCTGCGCAGCCCTAAGGGTACGGTGCGCGAAGGGCGGAATGTGTTACCGGCGCGGATGGCCGGTTTACCGGCCATTACGGATCGCTTGCGGGAACGCAGGCGTGCGGCGCCGGCCACGCATGGCGCGGCGGGCGCCCGGTCGGATCAGGCGGGAAAGCGGGGGCGGTGCGGTGTCAGTGGCAGCGCACCGGCACCGGGATGGGCTCGGCGGCGGACCGCCATGTCGACGGCTCCGTGGCGGCCGGCTGGCTCGTGCGGCGTGCGCCGCCCTTCGCGTTGCGTTGCCGGCGATGATCGAACCAGGCGAACCCGAGCGCCGCGAGCGAGCCGCCCGGCACGACCAGCATCGTCACGTACAGCGCGATCTTCCAGCCGCGGTGCGGCCCGGAAAACACATGATGAGCGGTATCGGTCAGGTTGCGGCGCAGCGCGCCGGCGGCATTTTTCAGGGACAGCATCGCGAACATCCTCGGGTGCCCGGCAGCGCGGGCGAATCGGTCAGAACATCGTCTCCGGCAGTGCAACATGCACGTCGTAACTGGTTGCCTCAAATAATATTGACTAAGCAATCATTTTTCAAGATACTGGGCGCGTTTTAACCTGAAACGCACTATTGCTGCGCGCGCAATCGTATGACCGGCGGCCTTTACGATCCCGAGAACATCGCGCTGGAAACGAGCCTCGGCTATTACCTGTCGAAGGCGAAGCAGGCGCTCGTCGAGCGGATGGACCGTGCGCTCGAACCGCTCGATCTCACCGCGCAGCAGATCGGCGTGATCCTGCTGCTGTCGCGCGGCTATGCGCGTACGCCGTTCGAGCTGTCGCGCAAGATGTCGTACGACAGCGGTTCGATGACGCGGATGCTCGACCGGCTCGAACGCAAGGGGCTGATCGCGCGTTCGCGCAGCGAGCAGGATCGCCGGATGATCGAGCTGGCGCTGACCGAACGCGGCGCCGAAGCCGCCCGCGCGCTGCCGTCGCTGGTCGCGACCGCGCTCAACGCGCAGCTCGACGGCTTCTCGGCCGACGAACTCGCGACGCTCACCGGCCTGCTGCAACGCTTCATCGCCAACGGGCCCGGGTCGACCGGCTGCCCGAAGCCCGACGAAGACGCCTGATGCGCGCAGAGGCCCCATGTCTAGGTTAAGCATTCGCTTATTTATCTGTCTGGGCAGAAGATGACAGGACACGCGCTCCGCTTTTTCCCTTTTTCGTTCCATCCGGCCGGGCTGCGCTGCGTCGCACGCCCGTCCGTCGTGCCGGCGCGTCGTGCGCGCCGCGTCTAGGAGATTCCGATGTCCGCCACCACGGCATCCGCCGCCTCCCCCGCCGCACCCGCGCCGCTGTCCGGCGGGACGCTCGCGCTGCTCACCATCGGGCTCGCGCTCGGCACCTTCATGGAAGTGCTGGACACGTCGATCGCGAACGTCGCGGTGCCGACCATTTCGGGCAGCCTCGGCGTCGCGACCAGCGAAGGCACGTGGGTGATCTCGTCGTATTCGGTCGCGTCCGCGATCGCGGTGCCGCTCACCGGCTGGCTCGCGCGGCGGGTCGGCGAGGTGCGGTTGTTCACGCTGTCGGTGCTTGCGTTCACGATCGCGTCGGCGCTGTGCGGCTTCGCGACCAATTTCGAGACGCTGATCGCGTTCCGGCTGCTGCAGGGCCTCGTGTCGGGGCCGATGGTGCCGCTGTCGCAGACGATCCTGATGCGCAGCTATCCGCCCGCGAAGCGCGGGCTCGCGCTCGGGCTATGGGCGATGACGGTGATCGTCGCGCCGATCTTCGGCCCGTTGCTGGGCGGCTGGATCAGCGACAACTACACGTGGCCGTGGATCTTCTATATCAATTTGCCGATCGGCATCTTCTCGGCGGCCTGCGCGTATTTCCTGCTGCGCGGGCGCGAGACGAAGACATCGAAGCAGCGGATCGACGCGATCGGCCTCGCGCTGCTCGTGATCGGCGTGTCGTGCCTGCAGATGATGCTCGACCTCGGCAAGGACCGCGACTGGTTCAACTCGTCGTTCATCGTCGCGCTCGCGCTGATCGCGGTCGTCTCGCTCGCGTTCATGCTCGTGTGGGAGGCGACCGAGAAGGAGCCCGTGGTCGACCTGTCGCTGTTCAAGGATCGCAACTTCGCGCTCGGCGCGATGATCATCTCGTTCGGCTTCATGGCGTTCTTCGGCTCGGTCGTGATCTTCCCGCTGTGGCTGCAGACGGTGATGGGCTACACGGCGGGCAAGGCCGGCCTCGCGACCGCGCCGGTCGGGCTGCTCGCGCTCGTGCTGTCGCCGCTGATCGGCCGCAACATGCACCGGCTCGACCTGCGGATGGTCGCGAGCTTCGCGTTCATCGTGTTCGCGGGCGTGTCGATCTGGAACTCGACGTTTACGCTCGATGTGCCGTTCAACCACGTGATCCTGCCGCGGCTCGTGCAGGGGATCGGCGTTGCGTGCTTCTTCGTGCCGATGACGACGATCACGCTGTCGAGCATCTCCGACGAGCGGCTTGCGAGCGCATCGGGGCTGTCGAACTTCCTGCGCACGCTGTCCGGCGCGATCGGCACCGCGGCCAGCTCGACGTTCTGGGAGAACGACGCGATCTACCACCACGCGCGGCTGTCGGAATCGGTGAGCGTGTATGCGCAGAGCACGACCGACTACCAGGGCGCGCTGTCGCAGCTCGGCATCGTCGGCCAGACGGCCAACGCGCAACTCAACCAGCTCGTCACGCAGCAGGGCTTCATGATGGCGACCAACGATTTCTTCCTGCTGTCGGCGTTCATGTTCGGCGCGCTCGCGGTGCTCGTGTGGATCACGAAGCCGAAGAAGGGGGCGGGGCCCGCGATGGGGCATTGAAATCGGCAGGACGGTGGGCTGGCACTCTCGGCGGAGGGGCTGGCCTTGCTGGCTTTCCTTGATTGAACTATGCCAACAAGATATTTGAACTTGGTTCAATTGGAGGGTGCAATGCATACCTACGACATGCAGGATGCGAAGACGAACTTGTCGCGTTTGATTGACGAAGCCGTTCATGCCGGCGAACCGTTCGTGATCGCGAAAGCGGGCAAGCCGCTCGTCAAGGTGGTTCCGATCGATACGCCGGATCCCGTCCGGCCGAGCAGGATCGGCTTCATGAAGGGGCAGATCCGCGTTCCGGGCGATTTCGACACGATGGGGCGCGACGAAATCGGCACGCTGTTCGAAGGCGACGCATAAAGTCGCTGCTCGACACACTCCTGTTTCTTTGGGCGACAGCCGGCGCGGTCGAGCTGCCCGCTCGCGCCAGTGCGCTCATCGAGGATCCCGCCTGCACCCCGCTTTTCAGCGTTGCGAGCCTCTGGGAGATCGTCATCAAGCGTGGACTGGATCGCGACGATTTCCAGGTGGACCCAAACGTGCTCCGCCGCAATCTCCTCGATGTCGGCTATGTGGAACTGCCGATCACGAGCGCACACGCACTTGCGGTCGAACAACTGCCGTCGATCCACCGCGATCCGTTTGACCGTCTCCTGGTCGCCCAGGCGATCTCGGAAGGTATTACGCTGCTCACGCACGACCATACCGTCGCCCGCTATCCGGGGCCGATCAAGCACGTCTGATAGTGCCGGGCATCGCCCGGCCGTCACTCCCTCGCCCGCAACCCGCCGAACGCCAGATCGTCGCCGGGCGCGATGGGCAGCGTCGCCCGCGCGACGTCGAGCCACGCGCGCGCCGCGTGCGACAGGTAGCCCTTCTTCAGCCAGCCGAGCGCGATCGCCCACGTGATCTCCGGCTCGACGATCGGCCGGCACGTGAACTGGCCGGCATCGAGCCGCCGGCAGTACGGTTCGGGCAGCAGCGCGATGCCGACGCCCGCATGCACGAGCGCGGCCATGAAATCCCAGTGGCCGCTGCGGCTCACGATCGACGGCGTGAAGCCGACCTGCCGGCACGCATCGAGCACCGCGTCGTGCAGTGCAAGGCTTTCCGCATAGAACACGAACGATTCGCGCGCGAGATCGCCGAGCGGCACGGCCGCGTGGTCCTCCCAGCGCGACTCGCGCGGCGCGACGAGCCACAGCGGCGCGCGCACCATCGGCAGCCGCTCGAAGGTGCCGGGATCCACCGGCTCCAGCAGCCCGCCGAGTTCCAGTTCACCCGACATCAGCGCGGCCTCGATCATCCGCGCACCCTGCTCGAACAGCTTCAGCTCGATGTTCGGGTAGCGCTGCTTGTACGCGGCGATGATCGGCGTGAACAGCGAGCCGCCGAGCGGCGGGATGCCGATCGTCAGCTCGCCGCGGCCGAGCGTGCCGAGATCGTTCAGCTCCGACTGCAGCTGCGCCTGCGCGGCGAGCACGTCCTGGCCGCGCTGAAATACGATCCGCCCCGCATCGGTCAGCACCATCTGCCGGCCGTCACGCAGCAGCAGCGGCGAACCGATCTCGTCCTCGAGCGCCTTCACCATCTTGCTGATGGTCGGCTGCGTCACGAACAGCTTGTCGGCGGCCGCCGTGAAGCTCTGCTGGCGAACCACCTCGACGAAGTACCGCAGCGCGCGCAATTCCATCGACATCTCCCCAAATTGGTGCGGCAATCAAAAGGTGAATTCCGAATTGGAATGACAAGGATAGAGACAAGTCATTTTATTTATGGTTAGGGGAAACCCTATACTCACTCCATCAACGCAATATCTGTATGGAGCCCGCCATGACCAAGCCGACCACCGCTGCCGCCGCCCGCCCTGCCGCCTCGGGCAGCCTCGCGCATACGGGCCGGATCGTGCTGCAGGCCGCCGCGCTCGGCGCGCTGTGGATGGCCGTCGACTGGGCCGTGCGCAAGGTCGGGCTGCCGATTCCGTCCGGCGTGATCGGCCTCGCGGTGCTCCTCGTGCTGCTGTTCTCGGGCCGCGTCGCGCCCGCGTGGGTGAAAGACGGCGCGAACTGGCTGCTGTCCGACATGCTGCTGTTCTTCGTGCCGGCCGCCGTTGCGGCCGTGCAGTACGGCGGGCTGTTCCGCGAGGACGGCTGGCGTATCGCGCTGGTGATGCTCGCGGGCACCGCGTTCGTGATGGTCGCGGTAGCCGTCGCGGTCGATCTCGCCGCGAAGCTCGAACGCCGGCTCGCCGCGCAGCGCGTGTTCGCCGAGCGTCGCCGCACGCGCCTGAGCGCCGTGTCCGCGCACTGAGCCGGAGCCGCCCATGCTTGCCGCGCTATCGAACCTGCCCGCCGACCGCGTGAACACCGCGATCTCCCTCGGCTGCTTCGTGCTGACGGTCGTGCTGTATTTCGCGTCGAAGCGCCTCTACGCCTACAAGAAGACGCTGCTGTTCTCGCCGCTCGTGTTCGTGCCGGGCGTGCTGGTGCTGCTCGTGCTGCTGACCGGCATCCCGTATTCGGTCTACTTCCGCGACACGCGCTGGCTGATGTGGCTGCTCGGCCCGGCGACGATTGCGTTCGCGGTGCCGATCTATGAATATCGCGACCTGATTCGCCGCCACTGGCTGTCGCTGTCGGTAGGCGTCGCGGTCGGGATCGGCGCGGGCGTGTGCGGTTCGCTGCTGCTCGCGAAGCTGCTGCACCTGTCGCCCGAGCTGCAGCGCTCGCTGATGACGCGCTCGGTGTCGACGCCGTTCGCGCTCGCCGTGTCGGACAAGATCCACGCACCGAAGGACCTCACGGCGCTGTTCGTGATCGCGACCGGCATCTGCGGGATGCTGCTCGGCGAGCTCGTGCTTGCCCTCGTGCCGATGCGCACGCGGCTCGCGCGCGGCGCGCTGTTCGGCGCGGCCGCCCATGGCGTGGGCACCGCGAAGGCGCGCGAGATCGGCAGCGAGGAAGGCGTCGTGTCGAGCCTGACGATGATGATCGCGGGCGTCGCGATGGTGCTGATCGCGCCGCTGCTGACGCTGCTGCCGATCTGACACCCCCGCGCCGGGCGGCCAACACCCGCCCGGCATGCCGCACCGCCGCGTCCTGCCGGCCCCGCTACCCTGCATCCGGCCGACATCCGGCCGACAATCGGCTGAGATAGCCGCAAATCCCCCCTCTTTTCCGCCCATCGGGCTCGGCCCGGATGCCGAACAATGCATGCTACGAGACATCACGCACGCATTCACATGGCCTCCACGACCGCAAACCCGACCGCCGACAAGCCGGCTTCGTCCGGCAAGTTCAAGCGCATCGCACTCATCGCCATCGTCGCGCTGGGTGCGGCCGCCGCCGCAGCCGGCGGCATGTACGTGTTCCTGAGCAAGGCAGGCGTGGGCCATGCGAGCGCGCCCGCCGAGCCGCCGCCGCTGGCCGCGCCGGTGTTCTTCCCGCTCGACCCGCTCACGGTGAACCTGCAGTCGGACGACGGCGCGCAGCACTACCTGCGTGTCGGCCTGTCGCTGAAGCTCACCGACCCGAAGGCACAGGAGCAACTGACCGCGCGGATGCCGGAGATCCGCAGCCGGATCCTGCTCGCGTTGTCGAACAAGCATCCCGAGGAACTCGCGACGCCGGACGGCAAACGTTCGCTCGCGAAGGAACTGCGGGACCTGATCGAGCAGCCGACCCAGCCGGGCAACCAGCGCGCGAAGGTCGACGACGTGCTGTTCACCGAGTTCGTCGTCCAGTAACGCGGCCGAGAAAGGAGCGCGTATGGGTCACCAGGAGTTCATGTCCCAGGAGGAGGTCGATGCCCTCCTCAAGGGCGTCACGGGCGAAACCGATGCAGTCGACGAGCAGCGCGACACATCGGGCGTCCGCCCCTACAACATCGCGACGCAGGAGCGGATCGTCCGCGGCCGGATGCCCGGCCTCGAGATCATCAACGACCGCTTCGCGCGCCTCTTGCGGATCGGCATCTTCAACTTCATGCGGCGTACGGCGGAAATTTCCGTCAGCCAGGTGAAGGTGCAGAAGTACAGCGAGTTCACCCGCAACCTGCCGATCCCGACGAACCTGAACCTGGTGCACGTGAAGCCGCTGCGCGGCACGTCGCTTTTCGTGTTCGACCCGAATCTCGTGTTCTTCGTCGTCGACAACCTGTTCGGCGGCGACGGGCGCTTTCACACGCGCGTCGAGGGCCGCGATTTCACGGCCACCGAGCAGCGGATCATCGGCAAGCTGCTGAACCTCGTGTTCGAGCACTACACGGCCGCATGGAAGAGCGTGCGGCCGCTGCAGTTCGAATTCGTGCGCTCGGAGATGCACACGCAGTTCGCGAACGTCGCGACGCCGAACGAGATCGTGATCGTCACGCAGTTCTCGATCGAGTTCGGGCCGACGGGCGGCACGCTGCACATCTGCATGCCGTACTCGATGATCGAGCCGATCCGCGACGTGCTCAGTTCGCCGATCCAGGGCGAGGCGCTCGAAGTCGACCGCCGCTGGGTGCGCGTGCTGTCGCAGCAGGTGCAGGCCGCCGAGGTCGAGCTGAGCGCGAATCTCGCCGAGATCTCGTCGACCTTCGAGAAGATCCTGAACCTGCGCGCGGGCGACGTGCTGCCGCTGGAGATCGAGGACACGATCACCGCGAAGGTCGACGGCGTGCCGGTGATGGAATGCGGCTACGGAATTTTCAATGGTCAATATGCGTTGCGCGTGCAGAAGATGATCAGCGCGGGCGATGCGATGAAGGAAGGTGGATATGAGTGAGCTGAACCAGACGCCCGACGACGACATCCAGGCGATGGCCGACGCGGCCCTCGCGGCTTCGGCTGCCGACGCGCAGGCCGCACCGGCCGCGGCGGAAGAAGATCCTGGCATGGACGACTGGGCGGCCGCGCTTGCCGAGCAGAACCAGCAGCCGGTACAGGCGGGCGCGACGGGCGCCGGCGTGTTCCAGCCGCTGTCGAAGGCCGCGGCAAGCTCGACGCACAACGACATCGAGATGATCCTCGACATCCCGGTCAAGATGACCGTGGAGCTCGGCCGCACGAAGATCGCGATCCGCAACCTGCTGCAGCTCGCGCAGGGTTCGGTCGTCGAGCTCGACGGCCTCGCCGGCGAGCCGATGGACGTGCTCGTGAACGGCTGCCTGATCGCGCAGGGCGAGGTCGTGGTCGTCAACGACAAGTTCGGCATCCGACTGACCGACATCATCACGCCGGCCGAACGGATCCGGAAGCTGAACCGATGAAAGTCGTGCAGCCCGGCCGCCGTACGTACCGCGCGATCGCCGCGACGGCGCTGGCCGTCGTCGCATCGCTCGCATGCGTGCCGGCCGGCGCCGCCGACATGAACGCGGTGAACAACGCCGGAGCGATCGCGTCGAGCGTGATGGTCGGCTCGGCCGCACCGTCGCTCGGCATCGGCGCGGTGCTGCAAACGCTCGTCGGGCTCGCGGTCGTGATCGGTCTCGTATTCGCGTGCGCGTGGCTCGCGCGCCGCTTCGGCTTCCAGCCCGCGCGGCGCGGCGGCCCGCTGAAGGTCGTGTCGAGCGTCGCGGTCGGCACGAAGGAAAGCGCGACGATCGTCGAGATCGGCGACACCTGGCTCGTGCTCGGCGTCGCGCCGGGCAACGTGCGCCTGCTGCATACGCTGCCGGCCGGCTCGGCGGCGGCCCCTGCAACGGCAACGGCCTCGGCCGACGCGGCCGCCGGCGGCACCCCGTCCGACGGCAGCCTGCCCGGCACGTTCGGCTCGCGGTTTCGCGACGCGCTCGCGGGCGAAGCCGCGAAGCGCCTCGGTCGCGGCAAGGACCGCTGACATGGCGCCGCGCCCTCTTTCCGTCTCCGCATTCCGATGAAACACGCATTCCTGCATCGCGCGGCGCGCGTCGCGCCCGTGCTGATCCTCTGCCTCGCTCCCGCGTTCGCGTACGCGCAGGCGAACGGCCTGCCCGCATTCAACACGAGCCCGGGCCCGCACGGCGGCACCACCTATTCGCTGAGCGTGCAGACGATGCTGCTGCTCACGATGCTGTCGTTCCTGCCGGCGATGATGCTGATGATGACGAGCTTCACGCGCATCATCATCGTGCTGTCGCTGCTGCGCCAGGCGCTCGGCACCGCGACGACGCCGCCGAACCAGGTGCTCGTCGGCCTCGCGATGTTCCTCACCTTCTTCGTGATGTCGCCGGTGCTCGACCGTGCGTACAACGACGGCTACAAGCCGTTCTCCGACGGCTCGATGCCGATGGAGCAGGCCGTGCAGCGCGGCCTCGCGCCGTTCAAGACCTTCATGCTGAAGCAGACCCGCGAGACCGATCTCGCGCTGTTCGCGAAGATCTCGAAGGCCGCGCCGATGCAGGGCCCCGAGGACGTGCCGCTGTCGCTGCTGGTGCCCGCGTTCGTCACGAGCGAGCTGAAGACCGGCTTCCAGATCGGCTTCACGGTCTTCATCCCGTTCCTGATCATCGACATGGTCGTCGCGAGCGTGCTGATGTCGATGGGGATGATGATGGTGTCGCCGTCCACCGTGTCGCTGCCGTTCAAGCTGATGCTGTTCGTGCTGGTCGACGGCTGGCAGTTGCTGATCGGCTCGCTCGCACAGAGCTTCACGTAAGCAGCGGAGGATTCGCGCGATGACGCCCGAACAAGTGATGACCCTCGCGCACCAGGCGATGATGATCGGCCTGCTGCTCGCGGCCCCGCTGCTGCTGGTCGCGCTCGCGGTCGGCCTCGTCGTGAGCCTGTTCCAGGCCGCGACGCAGATCAACGAATCGACGCTGTCGTTCATCCCGAAGCTGCTCGCGGTCGCCGCGACGCTCGTGATCGCCGGCCCGTGGATGTTGACGACGATGCTCGACTACCTGCGGCAAACGCTGCTGCACGTCGCGACGCTCGGCGTCGGCTGAGCCGCGCGCACGCGCACGATCGGGCAGGCATGTTCTCGGTAACCTACGCACAGCTCAACGGCTGGCTCACCGCCTTCCTGTGGCCGTTCGTGCGGATGCTCGCGCTCGTCGCGACGGCACCGGTCGTGGGCCACGCGTCGGTGCCGGTGCGCGTGAAGATCGCCATCGCCGCGTTCATGGCGCTGGTCGTCGCGCCGACGCTCGGCGCGATGCCGGACGTCACCGTGTTCTCCGCGCAGGGCATCTGGATCGTCGTCACGCAGTTCCTGATCGGCATCGCGATGGGCTTCACGATGCAGCTCGTGTTCGCGGCCGTCGAGGCGGCCGGCGACTTCATCGGGCTGTCGATGGGGCTCGGTTTCGCGACCTTCTTCGATCCGCATTCGAACGGGGCGACACCGGTGCTCGGCCGCTTCCTGAACGCGATCGCGATGCTCGCGTTCCTCGCGGTGGACGGCCACCTGCAGGTGTTCGCGGCGCTCGCCGCATCGTTCCAGTCGCTGCCGGTGTCGGCCGACCTGCTGCACGCGCCCGGCTGGCGCACGCTTGCCGCGTTCGGCGCGACCGTGTTCGAGATGGGGCTGCTGCTCGCGCTGCCGGTCGTCGCGGCGCTGCTGATCGCGAACCTCGCGCTCGGCATCCTGAACCGCGCGGCGCCGCAGATCGGCGTGTTCCAGGTCGGCTTCCCCGTCACGATGCTCGTCGGGATGTTGCTCGTGCAACTGATGCTCCCGAACCTCGTGCCGTTCGTGTCGCACCTGTTCGACATGGGGCTCGACACGATGGGGCGGGTGCTGACCGGCTGGCGCTGAGCGGATCCTGCCCCCGTTGCCGGCCTGTTCCGGCCCCCCGTTGCTGGAAAACCCCTAAAGGAATCGCCCGCCCGCGAAAGGTAGCGGAAGGTTTCGCCTCCCTATACTCGTCGTGACGATGCAGCACGCATCGCGCCACACGAATACAACGAACGGAGACGACCCGATGCGACCCATCCTGCGCACCCTCGCCGTGGCAGCCAGCCTGAGCTGCGCGCTTGCCGCTCACCCCGCTTTCGCCGACGACGGCGGCAAGATCACGATCATGGTCGGCGGGATCGCGAAGCTGATCTACCTGCCCGCGCGGCTCACGCAGGAACTCGGCTACTTCAAGGCCGAAGGGCTCGACGTCGAGCTGCTGTCGCAGCCGGCCGGCGTCGACGCCGAGAACGAGCTGCTCGCGGGCGCCGTGCAGGGCGTCGTCGGCTTCTACGACCACACGATCGACCTGCAGAGCAAGGGCAAGGACGTCAAGGCGATCGCCGTGTTCGGCCAGGTGCCGGGCGAAGTCGAGATGGTATCGACCAAGGCCGCGCCGACCTTCAAGTCGATGGCCGACGCGAAGGGCAAGACGCTCGGCGTGACGGGCCTCGGCTCGTCGACGAGCTTCCTCACGCAATACCTCGCGCTCGCGCACGGCGTGCCGTCGACGCAGTACACGATGCTGCCGGTCGGCGCCGACGCGAGCTTCATCGCCGCGATCAAGCAGGGCCGTATCGACGCCGGCATGACGACCGAACCGACGGTGTCCGCGCTCGAGAAGATGGGCGACGCGAAGGTGCTGGTCGACATGCGCACCGTCGAGGGCACGCGCGCCGCACTCGGCGGCACCTACCCGGCCGCGAGCCTGTACGTGCAGTCGGCCTGGGCCGATTCGCACAAGGCCGAAGCGACCAAGCTCGCGCACGCGTTCGCGAAGACGATGCAGTTCATCCATACGCACAGCGCCGACGAGATCGCCGCGAAGATGCCGGCCGACTACCAGAAGGACAAGGCGCTGTACGTGTCCGCGCTGAAGGCGTCGCTGCCGATGTATACGGCCGACGGCAAGATGCCGGCTGACGGCCCGGCGACCGTGCTGAAGGTGCTGTCGGCGTTCAACCCGTCGGTGAAGGGCAAGCACATCGACCTCGCGCGCACCTTCACGAACGATTTCGTGAACGCGAAGTAAGCAGCGGCGCCGGCGGCGGCGATCCCGCCGCCGTGCGTTCCCCGTTCCGGTCCGGCTGGCCGGCCCGGCGTCGCCACGATGCGATGCCCTCTTCACCCGCAGGATCCATGCGATGAACCAGGCAGTCTCCCCGAGCACACCGGCGATCGAGTTTCGCAACGTGTCGTGCCGCTTCATTTCGCCGGAAGGCAAGGCCACCGTCGCGCTGCGCGACTTCAGCATGAGCGTCGCGCGCGGCGAGTTCATCGCGATCGTCGGGCCGACCGGCTGCGGCAAGTCGACGACGCTGAACCTGATCACCGGGCTGCTCAAGCCCGTGTCGGGCGAAGTCCGCGTGATGGGCCGCCCGGTCGACGGGATCGATCCGCGCATCGGCTTCGTGTTCCAGGCCGACGCGGTGTTCCCGTGGCGCAACGTGATCGACAACGTCGCGGCGGGCCCGCTGTTTCGCGGCCGCTCGAAGGACGTCGCGTATGCGCAGGCCGAGGAATGGATCCGCAAGGTCGGCCTCGACAAGTTCACGAAGCACTACCCGCACCAGCTCTCCGGCGGGATGAGGAAGCGTGTCGCGCTCGCGCAGACCTTCATCAACCAGCCGGAAATCCTGCTGATGGACGAGCCGTTCTCCGCGCTCGACATGCAGACGCGCACGCTGATGCAGGACGAGCTGCTGCAGCTCTGGTCCGCGAACAAGGGCTCGGTCGTGTTCGTCACGCACGATCTCGAAGAGGCGATCGCGCTCGCCGACCGCGTGTTCGTGCTGACCGCGCGCCCCGCGACGCTCAAGCGCGTGTACGAGATCGACCTGCCGCGCCCGCGCGTCACGTCGGAGATCCGCTACGACGCGCGTTTCATCGAAATTTCCAAGGACATCTGGCACGACCTGCGCGAAGAAGTGCAGATCGGCTGACGCATACGCCGCACGGCAAGGACAGCAAGGACAGGAGCATGACCGACATGACGCTTCCCCCCACCGCCATTCCGGCGACGACGCTCGAGGACGACGAGCGCGCCGCACAACGCCGGCTGCGACGCCGGCGCAACCTGATCGTCACGCTGCGGATCGCCGTGCTCGTCATCGTGCTCGGCGGATGGGAACTCGCCGCACGGCTCAAGTGGATCGATCCGTTCTTCTTCTCGATGCCGTCGCTGATCTTCGAACAGATCCAGGACTGGTTCGTGAACGGCACGTCGCAGGGCCCGCTGCTCACGCAGGTGTGGGTCACGCTCGAGGAAACCGGGATCGGCTTCGTGATCGGCTCGGTCGCCGGCGTGATCTGCGGGATCGTGCTCGGCCGCAACAAGCTGATGGCCGACGTGTTCGGCCTGTACATCCAGATCGCGAACTCGATTCCGCGCGTCGTGCTCGGCTCGATCTTCGTGATCGCACTCGGCCTCGGGATGGCGTCGAAGATCGCGCTGGCCGTCGTGATGGTGTTCTTCGTCGTGTTCGGCAACGCGTTCCAGGGTGTGCGCGAAGCCGACCGCTACCTGATCGCGAACGCGCAGATCCTCGGCGCGTCGCGCCGGCAGATCACCACGGCCGTCGTGATCCCGTCCGCGCTGAGCTGGATTCTCGCCAGCCTGCACGTGAGCTTCGGCTTCGCGCTGGTCGGTGCGGTCGTCGGCGAATTCCTGGGTTCCAAGCAGGGCATCGGGCTGCTAATCTCCACCGCCCAGGGCGCGTTCAACGCGAGCGGCGTGTTCGCGGCGATGATCGTGCTGGCCGTGGTCGCGCTGGCCGCCGACTACCTGCTGACCTGGCTCGAGAAGCGCCTGCTGAAGTGGCGACC
The DNA here is from genome assembly GCF_905339975.1 of Burkholderia sp. BCC1999. NCBI lineage: Bacteria > Pseudomonadati > Pseudomonadota > Betaproteobacteria > Burkholderiales > Burkholderiaceae > Burkholderia > Burkholderia sp. BCC1999. The sequence continues at coordinate 90,523 of NZ_CAJPHP010000026.1, forward strand.
CGCGGCGTTCTGAACGCCACCGGCGGACGCCTGACATGACATTTCCGACCGCGCCGGCGACCCCGGCGCGGTTCGGCATTTCGGAGAAGGAGCGCAACAGGATGGCGCACAGCCTGCGCGGGCGGCTGCTGTGGTGGCTGCTGCTGCCGCTCGCGGTGTTCGTGCTGATCGCGGGCGCGATGTCGTACGACACCGCGCGGACCACGGCCGGGCTCGTGCAGGACAGCGCGCTCGTCGCGTCCGCACGCACGATCGGCGAGGACATCGAATGGCGCAACGGCCTGCCGGTCGCCGACGTGCCGCCGGCCGCGCTGGAGATCTTCGAGTCGCCGTCGGGCGATTCGGTGTTCTACAAGGTGATCGACAGCCACGCCCGTTTGCTTGCCGGCAATCCGGCGCTCGACCTGCCCGCGCGGCACGGCATCGAGCCGACGCTGTACGACACGTCGCTCGACAGCGTGCCGCTGCGCGCGGTGGCCTACGACCGCCAGCTGTACGACGAGGGCCAGGTCGAAACCGTCACGGTGGTCGTCGCGAAGACGACGCGCTCGCATGGCGCGATGGTCGCGACCATCTGGCGGCCGCAGCTCGTGCGCCTGTCGCTGATGCTGGTGCTCGCGGTGGTGCTCGTCTATCTCGGCCTGACGCTGGAGCTGCGCCCGCTGATGAAGCTGAAGGACGACGTCGCCGACCGCGGGCCGATGGAACTCGAGCCGATCCGCCCGGAGCGGCTGCAGCACGAACTGCGGCCGATCGTCGATGCGATCAACCAGTGCATCGCGCGGCTCAACACGCACACGGCCACGCAGCGCCGTTTCATCGCCGATGCGGCGCACCAGTTGCGCACGCCGATCGCGGTGCTCGATACGCAGATCCAGTACGCGCAGCGGCGCGGGCACGACGATCCGGAACTCGCGACGGTACTCGACAGCATGCAGCGCAGCAGCCGCAAGATGGCCGACGTGACCGACAAGCTGCTGCTGCTCGCGCATGCGGAGGCGACGCCGTCGACGCTGCTGACCCATCGCGTCGATCTCGCGGCCGTGGTGTCGAGCGTGCTGGAGGAGACGATCGTGCTCGCGCAGCGGCGCGACATCGATCTCGGCGCCGATCTCGGCGAGCGGCTCGATGTCGCGGGCAGCGACAGCCTGCTGACCGCGCTGGTGATGAACCTCGTCGACAACGCGGTGCGCTACACGCAACCGGGCGGCTGCGTGACCGTCTGCGCGCGGCGCGACGGCAACACGATCGTGCTCGACGTGGTCGACAACGGTCCCGGCATCCCGGCCGAAGCGCGGCCGCACGTGTTCAAGCGGTTCTACCGCGTGTCGGCCGACACCGAAGGCTCGGGTCTCGGGCTGGCGATCGTCCGCGAGATCGCGCAGGCGCATGGCGGCAGTGCATCGCTCGCGCCGGGGCCCGGCAATCGCGGTATCGTCGTGACCGTACGGCTGCCCGCCTACGATTGAAGAGAAAGCCGTCATGAAACTCCTGCTGGTCGAAGACAACGCCGAACTCGCGCACTGGATCGTGAACCTGCTGCGCGGCGAGGATTTCGCGGTCGACTGCGTTGGCGATGGCGAACGCGCGGACACCGTCCTGAAGACCGAACGCTACGACGCCGTGCTGCTCGACATGCGCCTGCCCGGCATCAGCGGCAAGGAAGTGCTCGCGCGGCTGCGGCGCCGCAACGACAACGTGCCGGTGTTGATGCTGACTGCGCACGGCTCGGTCGACGACAAGGTCGACTGCTTCGGCGCGGGCGCCGACGATTACGTCGTGAAGCCGTTCGAGTCGCGCGAACTCGTCGCGAGAATCCGCGCGCTTATCCGCCGGCAGGCCGGTGTCGGCACGACGCAGCTCGTGTGCGGCGACCTCGTCTATGCATTCGGCACGCGCGAATTCCGCTGCGGCGAAACGGTGCTGGCGCTGCGGCGGCGCGAGCACGCGATCCTCGAAACGCTGATGCTGCAGCAGAACAAGACGGTATCGAAGGCGCGGCTGATGGACAGCGTGTTCGCGCTCGACGACGAGCCGAGCGCCGACGCGATCGACATCTACATTCACCGGCTGCGCAAGCATCTCGCGGGCAGCACGGCCGAAATCATCACGCTGCGCGGGCTCGGTTACATCCTGCGCATGAAGAGCACGCAGGACTGACGGGCACGCGCCCTTCGCACGGCACGTCGATTCGTAGCACGAAAGGTCGCTCTGGCCAGCCGGATGCCCGGCAGGCTCGCTTGCGCATGCCTGCCCGATCCGTGATTGTTGCGCGTTCGGTGTTTTCACCGATCCGATTCTTGCGCCCGGGAAAGCGTCGTGAAGGATTGCACCCTCTACGATGCTATGCGTCGGCCCTCTCGCTGTGGCCGGCAAGAGTCGGCATACATTACGTACTGCCAACGACCAGATTTCAATGCGGCAGCTCGGAGGAGACGATCTTGAAACGAAAAACCCTTGCCCTTTCCATCGCGGCGGCTGGCCTGTGCGCCGGCACCCAGGCGCATGCGCAATCGAGCGTGCAGCTCTACGGCCTGATGGACCTGAGCTTTCCGACCTACCGGACCCACGCCGACGCGAACGGCAATCACGTGATCGGCATGGGCAACGAAGGCGAGCCGTGGTTCAGCGGCAGCCGCTGGGGCCTGCGCGGTGCAGAAGACATCGGCGGCGGCACGAAAATCATCTTCCGCCTCGAAAGTGAATTCGTGGTCGCGAACGGCCAGATGGAAGACAGCGGCCAGATCTTCGACCGCGACGCGTGGGTCGGCGTCGAGGACGAGCGCTTCGGCAAGCTGACGGCCGGCTTCCAGAACACGATCGCGCGCGACGCGGCCGCGATCTACGGCGACCCGTACGGTTCCGCGAAGCTGTCGACCGAGGAAGGCGGCTGGACCAACTCGAACAACTTCAAGCAGATGATCTTCTACGCGGCTGGCCCGACCGGCACGCGTTACAACAACGGCATCGCGTGGAAGAAGCTGTTCAGCAACGGCATCTTCGCGAGCGCCGGCTACCAGTTCAGCAACTCGACGCAGTTCGCGACCGGCTCCGCGTACCAGGTCGCGCTCGGCTACAACGGCGGCCCGTTCAACGTGTCGGGCTTCTACAATCACGTGAACAACGGCGGCTTCACGAACCAGACGTTCTCGGTCGGCGGCAACTACACGTTCGACATCGTGCGCCTGAATGCCGGCTACTTCCGCTACAACGGCGACCAGGGCTCGCTCGGCCAGCGTCACGACGATTCGTGGACGGTGTCGATGAAGATCGCGCCGAAGGGCGCGCTCGACTACGAGCTCGGCTACCAGCAGATGCGCGTCAAGAACGCCGCGAACAATTCCGACGGCTTTACGCCGAACGCGAACCTCGGCGCGTTCAGCCTGACCAACGGAGTCAGCAACGGCTTCAAGGAGACGATCTACGGGTCGGTGTTCTATCACCTGAGCAAGCGCACCGAGGTGTACCTCGCCGGCGACTACATGAAGCTGCACGGCGGCTACACGGTGTCGTCGACGTTCGGCGCGAAGAACCAGCTCGAACTGACGTCGGGTATCCGTACCCGCTTCTGACCCAACGCGGGGCCTGCCAGGCCCTGCCGCACCCTCCATCCGGGATTCTCCATGCGGGCACGCCGGCGCCAGACGCCGACCGTGCCCTTTTTTTCGTCCTTTTCCCGGTGCCGCCGGCCGGCCCGTGCGACAACCGGCCCGAACCCGCTTGCGGCCCGTGGGACGGGCGATCGCGGCCGATGCCCGCACGATCGGCTCACATCGGCGCTTGACCTCGGCCGACCGACTCGATAGCGTTTCGGGTTTGCCCGGGCGGCCATTGCCGCCGGTGCCGTGAGCGCGCCCGACGTCCTGGCGCGCGCGGCCGGGCTCCGATGGAAAAGACGATGCAGAAACTCGATGCGGCCAGCCCGCAGGCGATGTCGACGGATTTCACCGCCGACAACGTCGCGCGCCTGAAGGCGCTGTTCCCCGAACTCGTGACCGAAGGCCCGGACGGCGCGTCGGTCGACGTCGACGTGCTGAAGGCGCTGATCGGCGAACGCACGGTCGGCGACGCCGACGAGCGCTACGGCTTCCACTGGCACGGCAAGCGCGGCGCGCGCCAGGCCGCGCTCACGCCGTCGACGGGCACGCTGCGGCCCTGCCCCGACGACAGCGTCGCGTGGGACGACACGCGCCATCTCGTGATCGAGGGCGACAACCTCGACGTGATGAAGCTGCTGCACAAGAGCTACGCAGGCAAGGTGAAGCTCGTCTACATCGACCCGCCGTACAACACCGGCAGCGATTTCGTCTATCCGGACGACTTCAGCGACAGCATCCGTCACTACCTGGCGATGACCGGGCAGACCCAGGGCGGCGTGAAGCGCAGCACCAATACCGAGGCGAACGGCCGGTTCCACACCGACTGGCTGAACATGATGTATCCGCGCCTGAAGCTCGCGCACGCGCTGCTGTCCGACGAAGGGCTGATCGCGGTGCACATCGACGAGCACGAAGTGCATGCGCTCGTGCTGATGCTGCGCGAGATCTTCGGCGAGGAGAACGAGCTCGGCGTGGCCGTGTGGGACAAGCGCAATCCGAAGGGTGACGCGCGCGGCGTCGCTTACCAGCACGAATCGCTGGTGCTGTTCGCGCGCAACGCCGAGACGCTGCTCGAACAGGCGCCGCTCAAGCGCCCGAAGCGCAATGCGCAGCGCATGCTCGACGCCGCGCACGACGCCGTGTACCGCAGCGGCAACGCGAAGGACGCGCAGAAGGCGTACCGCGCGTGGATGAAGGCGCAGACCAACCTGTCCGGCGGCGAGGTGATGTACGACCGGCTGTCGGAAGAAGGCCGCGTGTACCGCCTCGTGTCGATGGCCTGGCCGAACAAGAAGAAGGCGCCGGAAGAGTATTTCACGCCGCTGATCCACCCGGTCACCGGCAAGCCGTGCGCGATGCCGGCGCGCGGCTGGCGCAACCCGCCCGCGACGATGCAGGCGTTGATCGAGCGTGGCCAGATCGAATTCGGCGCGGATGAAAGCACGCAGCCGCAGCGGATCTACTACCTCGACGAGAACATGTACGAGAACGTACCGTCGGTGCTGCCGTTCGCCGGTTCCGACGACGCGCTGCTGAAGACGCTCGGCATCCCGTTCGACCTGCCGAAGCCGGTCGATTTCGCGGCGGCCGTGATCGGCTGGTGCACGCGCGGCGACGACATCGTGCTCGACTGCTTCGCGGGCTCCGGCTCGACCGGCCACGCGGTGATGCAGGTGAACGCGACCGACGGCGGCGCGCGCCGCTACGTGCTCGTGCAGCTGCCCGAAGCGCTCGACCGCCGCGACAAGACGCAACTGGCGGCCGCCGATTTCTGCGCGAAGCTGAAAAAGCCGCTGACGCTCGCCGAAGTCACCAAGGAACGCCTGCGCCGCGCCGCGCAGCAGGTCGCACGCGACTATCCGGAAAGCTATGGCGACCTCGGCTTTCGCGTGTACCGGCTCGACACGACCAACGTGATCGAGTGGGACCCGCGCCGCGACGACTTCGACCACGCCCTCTTCGCCTCCGTCGAGCACGTGAAGACCGGCCGCACCGAGGACGACCTGCTCGCCGAGCTGACGCTGAAGCTCGGCCTCGACCTGTGCACGCCGGTCGAGCATCACCAGGTGGCGGGCAAGACCGTCCACCTGATCGGCCGCTCGATCGTCGCGTGCTTCGATGCACGTATCGCGCGCGACGACGCGGGCCCGCTCGCCGACGGCATCGTCGACCTGCTCGACGCGACCGGCACGACGCACGACGTCACGTGCCTGTTCCGCGACAGCGGTTTCGTCGACGACGTCGCGAAGCTCAATCTCGCCGCGCTGCTCGAACAGCACGGCGTGAAGCGCGTGCGGAGCCTGTGATGCGGCTGCATTTCGAAGCGGATCTCGACTACCAGCGCGAGGCGATCGACGCCGTCTGCGACCTGTTTCGCGGCCAGGAATCGTATCGCGGCGACTTCAGCGTGCTCGCGAACGCCGCGCCCGGCACGACGGCCGCCGCGCAAGGCTCGCTCGGCTTCGCGGTGTCGGAACAGGGCGTCGGCAACCGGCTGTCGCTGACCGACGACGCGCTCGCGCGCAATCTCGCCGACGTGCAGCTGCGCGGCGGGCTGCCGCCGTCCGGCCTGCCCGGCTCGCGCGACTTCACCGTCGAGATGGAGACCGGCACCGGCAAGACCTACGTGTACCTGCGCACGATCTTCGAGCTGAACCGCCGCTACGGCTTCACGAAGTTCGTGATCGTCGTGCCGTCGATCGCGATCAAGGAAGGCGTGCACAAGACGCTTTCCATCACCGAGGATCACTTCCGCGCGCTGTACGCGGGCGTGCCGTACGACTACTTCCTGTACGACTCCGCGAAGCTCGGCCAGGTGCGCCACTTCGCGGCGAGCGCGGCGATCCAGATCATGGTGATGACGGTGGCCGCGATCAACAAGAAGGAAATCAACAACCTCTACAAGGACAGCGAGAAGACCGGCGGCGAGAAGCCGATCGACCTGATCCGCGCGACGCGGCCGATCGTGATCGTCGACGAGCCGCAAAGCGTCGACGGCGGCCTCGAAGGCCGCGGCCGCGAAGCGCTCGCCGCGATGGCGCCGCTCTGCACGCTGCGCTATTCGGCCACGCACGTCGATCGTCACCACATGGTGTACCGGCTCGACGCGGTCGACGCGTACGAGCGCAAGCTCGTCAAGCAGATCGAGATCGCGTCGGCGATCGTCGAGGATGCGCACAACAAGCCGTACCTGCGGCTCGTCGGCGTGTCGAACCGGCGCGGCGCGATCAGCGCGCGCGTCGAGCTCGACGTCGCGACGGCGGCCGGCGTGAAGCGCCAGATCGTGACGGCCACCGACGGCGACGATCTCGAACGCCTGACCAAGCGCGCGCTGTATGCGGGGCTGCGGATCGGCGAAGTCCATGCGGTGAAGGGCGCCGAGTACGTCGAGCTGCGCCACCCGGAGGGCGAGGCGTTCCTGTCGCTCGGCGAGGCATTCGGCGACATCGACACGCTCGCCGTGCAGCGCGAGATGATCCGCCGCACGATCCGCGAGCATCTCGACAAGGAGCTGCGCCTCGCGGAACGCGGCGTGAAGGTGCTGTCGCTGTTCTTCGTCGATTCGGTCGAGCGCTATCGCCGCTACGACGAGAACGGCATGCCCGTGAAGGGCGATTACGCGCTGATCTTCGAAGACGAATATGCGCGCGCGGCGCGCGTGCCGGCGTACCGTGCGCTGTTCGACGGCGTCGATGTCGCGCTCGAAGTCGGGCGCGCGCACAACGGCTACTTCTCGATCGACCGCAAGGGCGGCTGGACCGACACGAGCGAAAGCAGCGCGGCGGCGCGCGAGAACGCGGAGCGCGCGTACGGCCTGATCATGCGCGAGAAGGAAGCGCTGCTGTCGTTCGACACGCCGCTGAAGTTCATCTTCTCGCACTCGGCGCTGAAGGAAGGCTGGGACAACCCGAACGTGTTCCAGATCTGCACGCTGCGCGACATCCAGACCGAGCGCGAGCGCCGCCAGACGCTCGGCCGCGGGCTGCGCCTCGCGGTCGACCAGGACGGCGAACGCGTGCGCGACGCGGGCGTGAACACGCTCACCGTGATCGCGACCGAGCGCTACGAGTCGTTCGCAGAGAACCTGCAGAAGGAAATCGAGGCCGATACGGGCATCCGTTTCGGGATCGTCGAGGAACATCAGTTCGCGGCGCTGCCCGTGCAGGAAGAAGACGGCCCGGCGCATGCGCTCGGCATCGAGTTGTCGCGCGTGCTGTGGAATCACCTGCACGAGCAAGGCTATGTCGACGCGCAGGGCAAGGTACTCGACCGGCTGAAGGATGCGCTGCGCCAGAGCGCGCTGGTGCTGCCCGAGGCGTTCGAGATGCTGCGCGCGCCGATCGTCGCGACGCTGCGCAAGCTGTCGGGCCGCTTCGCGGTGCGCAACGCCGACGAGCGCCGCGCGATCGCGTTGAGGCGCGATGCGTCGGGCAAGGCCGTCGTGTTCGGCGAGGATTTCCGCGCACTGTGGGACCGGATCCGCCATCGCACCGTGTACCGCGTCGAATTCGACAATGCGAAGCTCGTGCGCGACTGCACGGCCGCGTTGCACGACGCGCCGGACATCGCGCGTGCGCGGCTGCAGTGGCGCAAGGCCGAGATCGACATCGGCAAGGCCGGCGTCGAGGCGATCGAGGTGGCCGGCGCCGGCACGGTGTTGCTCGACGAAGGCGAGCTGCCGCTGCCCGACCTGCTCACCGAGCTGCAGGACCGGACGCAGCTCACGCGCCGTTCGCTGGCGACTATCCTGGCCGACAGCGGCCGGCTCGACGATTTCCGCGTGAATCCGCAGCAGTTCATCACGGTCGCGGCCGATGCGATCAACCGCTGCAAGCGCCACGCGCTGGTCGCGGGCATCGCGTATCGCAAGCTCGGCGAACGCCACGTGCATGCGCTCGAATCGTTCGAGAGCGAGGCGCTGACGGGTTACCTGCGCAACCTGCGGCCCGACGCGCAGAAGTCGATCCACGAAGCGGTCGTGTGCGAGACGGACGCGGAGCGCGCATTCGCCGATGCGCTCGAGGCGCACGACGGCGTGAAGCTGTACGCGAAGCTGCCCGCGTGGTTCCGCGTGCAGACGCCGCTCGGCAGCTATCACCCCGACTGGGCCGTGCTCGCGGAACAGGACGGCGGCGAGCGGCTGTACTTCGTCGTCGATACGCCGAATACGGACGGCCACGTGCCGAGCGAGCACGAGCGTGCGAAGCTCGTGTGCGGCGAAGCGCATTTCCGTGCGCTGGTGGACGGCGACGGTGCGGCGCGCTTCGTGCGCGTCAGGCAGGCCGATGCGTTGTTCGAGCCTGCGGTGCCGCTGGCGGGCACCGGGCGGTGATACGAAGGGCGGCGATGAGCCGCCCTTTTTTTTCGCCTTGATCGAGCGTGCCGGACACCCTCACGGCAGCCGCTTCACGCGCCGGTTTCCGTTCTGTCATCCGAGTGAAAGCGATCCGTATCGCTGCGTGCGCACGACGCGGTTACGGCTGGTTGCAAATCGGGTCGGCACGACGTTTCCGCGCGACAGTGGCGTTGCGTTTCCGCCATGAAAAAAGGGCGCCGAAGCGCCCTTTCATCGCATGCGTGCGCCGTGTTTACAGCGTGCGGCCGAATGCGTTGTGATGCGAATGATGCGTGGACGTCGACGCATGCGCGGTATGGCCATGCGTATGCCCATGCGTGTGACCGTGACCCGGCTGCACGCCGGCACGATCGGCGATCGTGTCCGAGCGTTCGGCTGCGCGCGACAGGCCCTTGTCGCGGTCGCCCGCGCGCATGCCGTTCGAGTTGCCCAGCGCCTCGCCGCTCATGTGACCGCCGGACATGCCGCCCGCGTTGCCGCCCGAGCCGCCTGCGCCATGACCGCCACCGTTGCCACCGCCATTGCCGCCGGCCGCCGCGTAGGCGGACACCGAGCCGAGCGCGAGCAGCGCGGCCGTCAATACGGACAGATATCGTTGCTGTTTCATCTTGTGCTCCCTGGAGCGCGTTCGTGTGACTGCATTCTATGAACGCGCAAAATTCGCGCCACACGCCGTTGTAAATGATCGTAACGATGCACGCGGCGCGCATTCGTCAGATCAATCCGGGTGCTGCACGAACGGGGAACGAAGCAGGCGGTGGCGGCGCCTGGGCGCCGCCCCGGTGGTGAAGTGCTTACTGCGCCGGCTGCATGCCCTGCGCGGCGGCCTTGTGTTGCACGGCCTGCTCCTGCGCCTGCTTCTTCGCCATGTGGTGGCCGACGATACAGCCGCCAACCGCACCGACGACCGCGTGGTGCCCCGCGTAGTGGCCGGCGACCCCGCCGACCACCGCACCCTTCATGCAGCCCGCCGCGTGCGCGCTGCCGATCGTTGCGAGCGCAACGACAGCGGCGGCGGCGCACAGCCTGATGTATCGAATGGGCATCATGTTTTCATTCTCCTCTTGTGGTGATCAGTCGGGCCGCTTAGTCCCAGCGGCCGCCGCGCCAGCCGCCGCGGTCGCGCCACTCGTGCTCGCGCCATTCACGGCGGCGCCATTCGTGTTCGCGCCATTCGCGCTGACGCCAGCCATCGCCACGCCAGCCGTCATCGCGGTAGCCGACCGGCGCGTACATGACGGGCGGCGGCGGCGCGACGTAGACCGGTGCGGGCGCCGCGTAGACGCCCGGCACGCCGATGCCGACCGACAGGTCGACGTGGGCCGATGCGACGCCCGAAGCTGCCAGCGCCGCTACACCGAGAACTGCACCGAGAATAAGTTTCTTGCTCATCTCGCGACTCCCTGCACGTGTCGTGCGTCATGTGAATACGGTTCGGAGTCTAGGCACCGGACACAGACACAGGTGAAACGGGTATGCGAGACAGGTAACGGACGATTACGGATGCCCGCAAAGCCTTACGGGACAAGGGAGAGGCCGCACTCGAAACACCGTTGCAGCGGTGCATCGGGCCGGTAAAAAGGGCGTTTCGGCACGAAACCGGGCGATTCGATCGGGCTCGCCGGCATGCGTGGGAAGTGAACCGCCCGCGCCGTGCGGCACGAGCGGTTCGCAACGGCAGACGTTACGCGCGGATATCGTCGACGCTGCGCAGCCAGTGCACGCTGAACAGGTTGTCCGCGTCGATCCACACGGTATCGGGCTCGAATCCCGCGCGGCGCGCGATCGCGTGGAAGCCGTCGATCGTGAACTTGTGCGAGTTCTCCGTGTGGATGCGCTCGCCGGCTTCGAAGCGGAACGCGTGGCCGCGCACGTGCACCGTCTGCGCGATGTCGCTGACGAGATGCATTTCGATGCGCTGCCGCTCGCGATCGTAGAACGCGCAATGCGAGAACGCGTCGACGTCGAAGTTCGCGCCGAGCTCCGCGTTCGCGCGCACCAGCAGGTTCAGGTTGAACTGCGCGGTCACGCCCTGCGCGTCGTTGTACGCGTCGTGCAGCGTGCGCACGTCCTTCACGAGATCGGCGCCGACCAGCAAGCCGCCGCCTCGCAGCAGCCGCGCCGCATCGCGCAGGAACGCGTCGGCTTCTTCCGGCGAGAAATTGCCGATCGTCGAGCCGGGAAAGAAGCCGATGCGCCGCGCCGGTGTCGCGGTCAGCTCGGCCAGTTGCTCGGCTTTCGTGTAGTCGGCCGCGAGCGGCGCGACGTCGAGCCACGGATAGGCCGAACGCAGTCGCGCGGCCGCGTCGTGCAGGTAGTCCGCCGAGATGTCGACCGGCACGTAGCGCGCCGGCGCGTTCGCATAGTTGCCCGCGAACGCGTCGAGCAGCACGCGGATCTTCTCGAGCGAGCCTGCGCCGAATTCGACGAGTTCCGCATGCGGGCCGACGCGCCGCACGATCTCGGCCGCGCGATCGCGCAGGATGCCGAGCTCGGTGCGCGTCGGGTAATACTCCGGCAATTCGCAGATGCGGTCGAACAGCGCGGAGCCGGCCGCATCGTAGAAGTATTTCGGCGGAATGCTGCGCGGCGTACGCGACAGTCCGTCGATCAGGTCGCGCTCGTACGCGCTCGGCCGCGAATCGCGGGCGGGTTGCTGGCCACCGCTCGTGGCCGTCTGGTCAGACGTCTCGCGCAAGTCGCACTCCCGTGAATTGCCAGCGTGCCGCCGGCGGAAAGAAATTTCGGTACGTCGGCCGTTCGTGCCCAGGCGGCGTTGCGATGCTGCTGCCGCGCAGGACCTGCTGGCCGACCATGAACTTGCCGTTGTATTCGGCCGCGACACCCGCGAGCGGCCGAAAACCCGGATACGGCTCGTAGGACGAACGCGTCCACTGCCATACGTGCCCGAGCATCTGCTGGATGCCTTCGGCAGGGAACGCGGTTTCCCATTCGAATTCGGTCGGCAGCCGTGCGCCGGCCCATTCCGCATACGCGGCCGCTTCGTAGAAGCTCACGTGGCACACCGGTGCGTCCGGCGCGAGCGGTTCGACGCCGTGCAGGCCGAACCTGCGCCGCACGCGCGTGCCGGCCGCATCGTCATCGTCGGGCATCCAGTACGCGGGCCCTTGCCACCCTTCCCGCTGCACCGTGGCCCAGCCGTCCGACAGCCAGAACTCGGGGCGTGTGTAGCCGCCATCGGCGACGAACGCCGCAAATTCCGCATTCGTCACGAGACGGTTCGCGATCTCGTACGGCCGCACGAGCGCCGTGTGGCGCGGCCGTTCGTTGTCGAACGAGAACGCGTCGCCGTCGTGGCCGATCTCGACGAGCCCGCCCGGCTGATGCAGCCAGCGCTGCGCGCCCGCGTCGCCCGCGGCCATCGCGTCGCCGTCCATCCCGTTGCGCGGCCGGAACGCCGGCTTCAGCGGATTGCACGAGAACGCGTGCAGCATGTCGGTGACGATCAATTCCTGGTGCTGCTGTTCGTGATGCAGGCCGAGCACGACCTCGGGCGCGATCGTGTCGAGCAGCGCCGCATCGGCGCCGGCCAGCGCGCGCAGCATCGCGTCGTCGACGTATTGCCGGTACGCATGCACCTCGTCGAGCGACGGGCGCGTGAGCAGCCCGCGCTGCGGCCGCGGATGGCGCGGGCCGAGCGCTTCGTAATAGGAATTGAAGAGGAACTGGAAGGCGTCGTCGAACGGCGCGTAGCCGGGCACGCGGCGCATCAGCACGACGGTTTCGAAGAACCAGGTCGTATGCGCGAGGTGCCATTTCGTCGGACTCGCGTCGGGCATCGACTGCACGGCCTGGTCTTCGGCGGACAGCGTCGCAGTCAACGCGACGCTGTGGGAGCGCACGTCCTGGTAACGGCGCTGAAGCTGTGATGCAAGGAGGCTCATCGGTTTACCGTCCACGTCGCGATTCGCTGCGTTGCGTTGCCGGAAAAGGGAAAGCCTTGCGCTTGATGCGCGCGGCTGACGTGCGACCTGCTGCTGCGTCGACGGGCAGCCGGCGCGCGCGCCGGGCCGCGGATGCGGCGTCACTTCATCTGCCCGTGCAGGACAGTATGGGCCAGAAATGTGAATGCTGCGAATCGGGATGCCGGCGAAACACGATCGAAAGAAAAATGAAAGTGTTGGCTTCGCACGTGTCGAATGCATGACGGCGCGGAGATGCCCGCCCGGGTGGGCTTTGCTGCATGCCGGTCCGCGCGGGCGGCTACTGACGCCCCATGACATCCGCGCAGCGCGCGAGTTTGTCTGATGAACGCTGTCGAACGCGGCCATCGTCACCGTGCCGAACCGCTCTGCCCTTCACTTGCGATCCGCATCCGTGCCCGCTTCGAAAAATTTTCTGCGTCGATGTCACACGCGCGGGGGGCTCGCTCGTCATATCACCGGAACCCACACGAAAGGAGAAGGAACCATGACTGCGAAACTCAATCCGTTTGCCGCCGCCCCCGCACTGATGAAGAACTGGATGGCCGTATCGATCGCCGCTGCCGGGAGCCTCGAGCCGACGCTGATCGAGCTCGTCAAGATCCGCGCATCGCAGATCAACGCGTGCGCGAACTGCATTAACATGCACACCGCCGAGGCGCGCGAGCAAGGCGAGACCGAGCAGCGCATCTACCTGCTCGCCGCGTGGCGCGAAGCGCCCTGCTACACCGACCGCGAACGCGCGGCGCTCGGCTGGACCGAAGCGCTCACGCGGCTGTCGGAGGGCCACGCGGCGCACGAAGCGGCCTATGCGGCGCTGAACGACCATTTCAGCCAGGAGGAACAGGTGAAGCTCACGCTGATGATCAACGTGATCAACGGCTGGAACCGGCTCGCGGTCGGCTTCGGGCTGTGGATCGAGCCGGCCGACGCGAAGGCCGCCGCCGCGAAGATGGTGGCCTGATGACGACCCTCGACCCGGCCAAGGGCAGCGCCGAAGCACGGGCCGACGCAGCGGCGAGCTTCGACCCGCTGCGTCGCACGCTGATCCGCGTCGCATACCGGATGCTCGGTTCCGTCGCGGATGCCGAGGACATGGTGCAGGACGCGTTCATCCGCTGGATGGACGTCGACCGTACCGAGGTGCGCGTACCCGAGGCGTTCCTGCGCCGCATGGTGATGCGCATGTGCCTCGATCAGCTGAAGTCCGCGCGGCACCAGCGCGAGACCTATATCGGCCCGTGGCTGCCCGAGCCGGTCGTCGAGGAAGACGAACAGGAAGACGTCACGCTGCCGCTGCTGCTCGCGCTCGAACGGCTCTCGCCGCTCGAACGCGCGGCATTCCTGCTGCACGACGTGTTCGGTCTCGAGTTCGACGAAGTGGCCACGACGATCCAGCGCGACCCGGCCGCGTGCCGGCAGCTCGCCGCACGGGCGCGTACGCATGTGCGCGAGGCGCGGCCGCGGTTTCATGTCGAGAAGCAGCGCGGGATCGAACTGGCCGAAGCATTCTTCGCGGCATCGCGCAGCGGCGACATGCGTGCGCTCGGCGCGATGCTCGCCGAAGACGTGAGCCTGCATTCCGACGGTGGCGGCAAGCGCACGGCCGCGGGCAAGCCGGTGTTCGGCTTCGAGCTCGTGATGAAGGTGCACGAGTACCTGGCCGGGTTGTTCGCGACGCATGCGTCGAAGCTCGTGCGGGCCGGGTTCATCAACGGGCTGCCGGGGTTCGTCACGCTGGAAGCGGACGGCGAGCTGCAGACGACGGCGCTCGAGATCGACGACGGAAAGATCGTCGCGATCTATGTCGTGCGGAATCCCGACAAGTTGAAGCATCTGCATTGAAGGTGACGTGAGCCGGCGCCGCATGCCATGCGGATGCATGGCGACGGCGCCGTGCACCCTCCTCTTTCCGCTTCGTCGATCGCCGGCTACCGCAATCAGTACATCGCGCCTGCGGTGTTGCCGAGCATGAACATCAGTACGCCGAGCAGCGGCGTCGCGACGGCGAACCCGGCCGCCGCCAGCCAGTTCGTGCCACCCTGCGCCTCGAGCAGCGCGAGAAACGATTCGCGAGACGTCGCGTTCGGGCGCAGTTTTTCGATCCTGCGTTCGACGTGCTGCTTGTAGAGGCTGTTCCCGCACCAGCCGAGCGAGACCGCGATCCCGATCGTGACCGGGTCGAGCGTGGTCGATTCGAAGTATGTCGGGAAGTACAGCAGCTCGACCAGCGTGATGCCGAGCGTGACGGCGAGCACGGCGGCCGCCTGCCAGTACATGCATCGATAGGCCATCCAGACCGGGCCCAGGAAGCATGCGGCCCAGTTCCACGACTGCCGGCTCTTGCGCGATTCGGCGATCGCCCATTTCCGTTCGAACCAGGCGGCGTTCTTGCCGACGTAAGCGGCGATTTCGTCGTTGCTTGCGGACGATGCGGCGGTCGTGACCTCGGACATGTCGTGTGCTCTCAGTCGCGCGGATCGCGCGTTGTTGTTTTGATGCGGTTTGGATACGCGGGAAATCGGGCGACGCGCGGCGCAGCCGCTTCGATGTGCACACGATTCTACTCGCCGTGCAGCGGCGATTGAATGGCTGATCGGGATGTCGGTGACGAGGCGATGCCGAGCCATGTATCGCGCAACGCATCGAGGCTTCATGCGCTGTTTCGGGCCGGAAAAGAAAAACGCCACGCGAGGTTGCCGCGTGGCGTTTGTATGTTTGGCGAGCCGCGTTGCCTGTAGGCAAGTTGTACTGCCGGACCCCTTCATTTTGTTCGTTGGTAGGCTCGATTGGATTCGAACCAACGACCCCCACCATGTCAAGGTGGTGCTCTAACCAACTGAGCTACGAGCCTAAGAAGCCGCGAATTATAGAGAGGGTTTTGGAGAGGCGCAAGCCCCTTCGTGAAAATTTTTTGAATCACGGCGCACGGTCGCTGACGATCGATGTTGCCTGGCGATGCCGCGAACGTCGGCTTCACCTGTTCGCATCACAGCAAAACGCGTCGATGTGTTGTGGTGTTATCCACATTGCCCTCTGGATAACCGTCCGGCAAGCCTCTGGATTCACAGTGGAACGATTGAGGATATGTCGGCGAGTCTGTGAATCGACGAAAAGTTGTTCTGTGCTGCGCGGAGCTGTTCACGTGCGACACCCATGGTTATGCATCCCGCTGCGCGCTGAAAATTCAGTGCGTTACGGAGGTTATCCACTGTGGGGCACAGCGCTTGTTAACTATCACTACGTATGTATACGAACTCTGTTAACACCTTTGGATAAGCACAGTCCGTCGACTGTGATCCGCTCGGGATATGCACTGCGTGCGGCGAACAGAGGAACGAATCGGGAAGCTGTGAAGCGCCTGGGTGATACGTAGGCATCCATGTCTGTAGAATCGCGGGCATCCTGGATGTAAAGGCCCGACGGACAGGCTCACCGCACATGACCGATTCTTCGTTGATCCGGCTTCCTGTACTTGCCATGAGTAAAACAATTTTTGGTGATGCGGACAACGATCGCGTCACCCTCAATACCGCAACAGTCATCGGGCTGCGCTCAGCCTATGCCGACTTCGAAAAGAGCGAGCAGGACATAAACAATTTCGAAGTGTCCGTGTATGAACGAAAGGCGTCCAACGGCGAAGGCATCGATGGAAAGGACGTCATTGGCGTTTCGTTCACGGCAAAGTTCATCCCGGGAATGAAAGGCCTTGGCAACGCGAACCGACTCGGGAAATCGATCAACTATGTCATCTCGCCGGAAAACGGAGAGATCCTGGCGATCTATCTGGCGAGGTAGTCGATCACGCAACCGGCTTTTCGCGGTCGACGCGTGATGGGAACGAGCGGAAGACACATTGGTTGACAGTTCGGGACCGACAACGGGGCGAGAGCAAGATGCCTTGTCCGCAGGCGCATTGAGCGCAGCGCTGGCTGTTGCCGATTGCGGTAGTGAGGCTGCTGCGGAGCGGCTGTACATCCATTATTCATTCAGTGAATACGATCGCGCCAAGGCTGATTACTGGAGATGCGATGCCGCTAGTGAATTGTTCATATCACGGGCATGTCGGAGGCGAGGTTGTGACTCGGGCCGTGTCCGATCTCGTCAACGATCGCAGCAACTGGAAGGGCGGTCACCAGGTCGTGCCGTTGACGCTGGTGCGTGATGAAATCGAGTTCCCGAGCTACATGCTCGAATCCGAAGCGACGAAAGTGCTCGAATTGGGTGGGACGTATGAAGGAGGCGGCGTCTACCGCTTCGACGACGACGAGTCGATGGAAGCCGCCATCGGATTGCTGACGGCAACATGTGCTGACTGCCTGAGGGAATTGATGGCAGTGCAGGAAGAAGGGTGACGGAACGGTATGCGGGGGGCTTGGTGACGCGAGTCCTCTCGGAACGTCGATTCAGTACGTCGTCTCTCCTGAGAGTGGCGAGATTCTCAGGATTTACGGGATCAAGTGACGTTCGTGCCGGCGAAGCACCTGATATTCACATGTGGACAACCGGCAGGCAAAACAATCCGAAACACTGTGTGGTTCACTGGTGAGCATTGATTCGAAGCGCTCAAACCTATGCGGACAACCCGAACGCGGCCGAATCGAAACCCTGTGTATCGGTTCAGTGAGGGTGTTGTGGATATCACCCCGAAAGCCACTCGAAATGCTGTGCAACCCAAGGGTGAGCAGTTCGCGACGAGAGACGGCATGCCGAGTCGTTGCGGTCGATGTGGATATCCTGCGCCCAGAAGACACCAAACCCTGTGACATCAGAACCGAAGCGAGTGCGCCCATTCGCGAACGCATCAAGACGAAATTCGCGGTGTGGACAACCATCACGAAAGCGAATCCAAACGCTGTGGACCTGATCGGTGAGCGTGAGTGCTTTCAGGCCGGTCGAGCCGCCTCGGCCGGACCGCCGGCAGCGCGTAACCGCCACCACCGGGCCGCGCATCGCCCCGCTCAAATCTGCTGATCAAGCGCCCGTACGACCGCCTGTTCCCCCAGATTATCTGCCGGCCCGACCACCGCATAATTGAGCCCGTTCACCGACCCATACCGCGCGAGCAACGCGCCATCCACACGTTGTCCGGCCGGCAGCAGCCGATGTTTCGATTCCGCCGGCCGCAGATAGAAGCTCAGCGTCCGCCCGGCCTGGTCCTCATAGAGCACCATCGCAGCGGTGGCCCCGCTGTCCGTCGTGAACAACCGCCCACCGACTGGCCGGAACCCCGCCGCGCTCAAATCCGGCAGCCTCGCCGATGCGCCCACGCGTTTGGTGAGCCACCCCTGCAAATCCCCCGCACCCGTCGGCCGGTAATCGACCTTGGCCGTCTGATCGACCACCATCATCCGGTAAGCCTCGACCGCATCGCTCATCGGCGCGATGGGCGGCGCCGCGTTCCATCCACGCGCCTGCCATCCGCCGAACGTCCCCAGCCCGACGCAGAACACGAATGAAGCCGCGATCGCGAACCGCATCCGCGAGCGTTCGGCCCGCCGGCTGCGAATCGCCGCGGGATCCAGCGCAGGGTTATCGGCCGGCATCCGCACGCTCTCCAGCGCGGCCCGCAACCGCTGCGCATCCTGCTGCCATTGCTTCACCTGTTCCGCGCGCTCCGGATGCAGCGCGAGATAGCGCTCGACCGCGGCGCGCGCATCGTCGTCGAGCTGGCCGTCGACGTAGGCCTGAAGGTCGTGTTCGTTCGGAGGCGTGTTCATTTCTTCATCAATCGCAAAGAAGGAGCAGGAAGCTCGCCGTCGCTGAGCTGGCGCAGCGCCTGGCGCGCGCGGGAGAGCCGCGACATCACGGTGCCGATCGGCACCTCGAGCAGGTCGGCGACTTCCTGATAGGTGAAGCCCTCGACCGCGACGAGCAACAGCAGGCTGCGCTGCTCGTCCGACAGCCGGCCGAACGCTTCGAGCGTCGCGCGCGCCGTGAATTCGCGTTCGGCGGATGGCCAGTGCGCTTCGTCGTCGTCGCGGATCCGGCCGAGCAGCCAGTTGTAGCGCTTCGCACTGCGTTTCCCGTCCAGAAACTGCCGGTACAGGATCGTGAAGAGCCAGCTGCGCAGCGACGCGTCGTCGCGACGGCTCGTCCAGCGCGACAGCGCGCGCTCGAGCGTCGACTGGACGAGATCGTCGGCCGCATGGACGTCGCGCGCCAGCCAGAGCGCGAAGCGTCGCAGTCTGGGGATGAGTTCGCGCAATGCGTCGTCGTCGAGGGCGGTGGAGGGCATGGCCGGGCCGGTTGCCGAATGGGTCGAGATGCCGCGTAAGACGCCGGTGGGTGCCGCTTATTCCACCAGCATAGGAAAAAATTTTTCGTGGAATAAAGCGGCGCGGGTGGCGTCCTACGCGGGTTCGACAATGACCTGACGGTCGGGAGCACATTCATGCAGCGATCATCTTCCTCTTCTTCACCGCAGCGCAAGCCTGGGCGCGGGTGGTGGCGCTGGGCCGCGATCGGCGGCGCGGTGGCCGGCGTGGCCGTGGCGTTCGGGTATGTCGGCGGATGGTTCGCGCCGGCGCGTCTGACCCCGCACCGGATCGTCGACGCGTTGCAGACGGCCGGCGGCGGCATTCACCCCGGCTTCCGGCGCAACCACGCGAAGGGCGTGTGCGTGACCGGTTACTTCGAAGGCAACGGCGCCGCGAGCGCGTATTCGGTCGCGCCGTTCTTCAAGGCGGTGCGTACGCCGGTGGTCGGGCGCTTCGCGTTGCCGGGCGGGAATCCGTATGCGCCCGACAGCAGCGTGCCGATCCGCAGCCTCGCGCTGAAGCTCACCGCGCCTGATGGCGAGCAATGGCGAACCGGGATGAACGCGATGCCCGTATTTCCGGTGGCGACGCCGCAGGCGTTCTACGCGCAATTGCTGGCGACCCGGCCCGATCCGAAGACGGGCAAGCCCGACCCGTTGAAGGTGAAGGCGTTTTTCGGCGCGCACCCGGAGACGGCTGCGTTCCGCGAATGGGTGAAGGGTGCGAAGCCGAGCGCGAGCTACGTCACCGAAAGCTATTACGGATTGAACGCGTTCTACTTCGTCGACGCGGCCGGCAAGCGCCAGGCGGTGCGGTGGCGCGTCGTGCCGGAGCAGACGGCTGGCGCCGGCGATGTCGCGACGGCCGGGGATCCGAACGTGTTGCAACAGGACGTGACGCAGCGCATCGCGGCCGGTGCGCAAAAGTGGAAGCTGTTGGTCACGCTGGCGGAGCCGGGCGATCCGGTGGACGACGCGACGAAGGTCTGGCCCGCCCAGCGGACGACGATCGATGCGGGCACGCTCGTGCTCGACCGCGTGGAGGCGCAGGACAGCGGGCCGTGCCGCGACGTGAATTACGACCCGACGGTGTTGCCGCATGGGATTCAGGTGTCGGGCGATCCGTTGCTGGCGGCGCGTTCGGCGGCGTATGCGGATTCGTATCTGCGACGCACGAGCGAAGAGGCCGGGGTGGCTGGCGTGGCGCGATTGAGTGGGGAGGGACGATGATGAAGGCTTCGACGACGTTTAGCTTGCCGGCACGAGTGCTGCATTGGGTGATGGCCGCGATGATCCTCGCGATGCTGTTCATCGGGGTGGGGATGGTGGCGTCCGTTTCCGAGCGGCACGAGATCCTGGTGGCGATTCACAAGCCACTGGGTGTGGCCGTCCTGGCGCTGGTGTGCGTGCGGATCGTGGTGCGGGTGCTGTCGAAGTCGCCGGCGTTGCCTGAGGACCTGCCGTGGTGGCAGAAGGTGGCCGCGCACGGGTCGCATCTCGTGCTGTATGCGCTGATGGTGGCGATGCCGCTGATCGGGTGGGCGATGCTGTCGGCCGGCGGGTATCCGGTAACGCTGGGCGGTGACGTGCAGTTGCCGGCGCTGGTTTCGGCTGATCCGGTGACGTTCGCCTGGCTCAGGGTCGCGCATCGGGTGCTGGCCTATCTGTTCTTCGCGACCTTCCTCGCGCACTTTGCGGCGGCGCTGTATCACGGACTAATCCGGCGGGACGGCGTGGTGCGGGCGATGGTGGTGCGGTAACCGGCGGTAGCTTGCGTTCGCGGCGGCGGGGCGGTTCACGGGCGACCGAGGCTGCTCTTGCCGTGCCCCTTATATATGAACACTGGGTCGGCTCAGCGGCCCCCGACCTGGCATGTCAAAAATATTTCATAAAGGGGGTTGCGGAGACCGGAGTAGGTGCTTAGAATCACGCCTCTTTCGCGCTAACGGAAACGCAGCGCGGGGGAAAGAAGGGAAGCGGTACTGTTGAAGTCGGTTTTATCGACTCCAGTGCAAACGAAATTAAACCGCAGTCGTCGCAACGAAGTAGTTAAAAAAGTTGTTGACGAGTTTTAAAAAACGGTTG
>NZ_CAJPHP010000027.1:0-106264 GCF_905339975.1 Burkholderia sp. BCC1999
GTAGCGCGAAAGAGGCGTGATTCTATGCATCCATCGGCAATCGCGCAAGGGGTTTCTCAAAAAAATATAAGGCCCCGCACGCTGCCGCGTGCGGGGCCTTATACAGAAGCCGTTTAACCGTCAGGCCGTGCGCACCTGGCGCGCGACGATCTCCATATAGTGATCGAGATCCGGCGTCACTTTTCCTTCCTCCTTCGCCGTGTCGTCCCAGCGGCGCAGACGCAGTGCGTCCTCCGCGAACGGGCGCTGCAGGAACGCCGCCGTCTCCTCTTCACTGAAGATGCCGCCCTGCAACGCGAGACTGCGCACCGAGTCCGGCGACAGGCTTTCGAAGTAGCCGGCGTCCGTGCGGCACAGGCAGCGCTTCGCGTCGACATGCAGCCGGATCGGCTCCAGCACCGCGTCGGAAAACAGCGGCCGCAGGAACGGCAGCACGTAATACTGATGCAGATCGTCGATCCCGCGCGCGCTCGGCGTCTCGCCCTGGCGATTCAGCAAATGGCCGAGGTCGTGCAGGAACGCCGCCGCGACCAGCGCTTCATCCGCGCCCGCCTCTTCCGCCAGCAAGGCGCTCTGCAACGCATGCTCGAGCTGCGTAACCGGTTCACCGCTATAGGCCACATGGCCATGCTCGCGATACAGCCCGTGGATATCTTCCACCGTCAATGCCATCTGCTTACTCCCAAGGCAGCGAAAACGTCTTCAGGTTCGTGAAGCTTTTCATCGCCTCCTGAACGCCTTCCTTGTAACCGAGCCCCGAATCCTTGATCCCGCCGAACGGCGACAGCTCGATCCGGTATCCGGGCACTTCCCATACATTCACCGTGCCGACGTTCAGTTCGTTCACGAACCGCACGACCGCCGCCGTGCTGTCGGTACACACCCCCGACGACAGCCCGAACGCCGTTCCGTTGCTGATCCGGATCGCATCGTCGATCGTATCGAACGTGATCACCGGCGACACCGGCCCGAAGGTCTCCTCGCGCACGATCGTCATCGACGGATCGACGTTGTCGAGCACGGTCGGCGAATACAGCGCGCCGCGCCGCACGTTGCCGGTCAGCAGGCGCGCGCCCTGCGCGACCGCCTCTTCGACGCGCGCCTCGAACAGCCGCGCCGCCGCCTCGTCGATCACCGTGCCCATTTCATTTGCGGGATCGAACGGATCGCCGTACGTCCATGCACGCGTCTTCTCGACGAGCAATTCGGTGAATGCGGGTGCGATCGAACGCTGCACCAGCATCCGCTTGACGGCCGTACAGCGCTGGCCCGAATTCCGGTACGAGCCGAGCACCGCCAGCGATGCTGCGCGTTCGAGATCGGCGTCGTCGAGGACGATCAGCGGATCGTTGCCGCCCAGCTCCAGCACGATGCGGCGGTAGCCGGCCCGCGCGGCAATCGCCTTGCCGATCGCCACACCGCCCGTGAACGTGATCAGCGACGCATGGGGATGCGTGACGAGTTCGTCCGCGATCTCGGCCGGGTCGCCGGTCAGCACCTGCAGCATCGGCTCGGGCAGCCCGGCTTCGTAAAGCAGGTTCGCCAGATAGAACGCGGACAGCGGCACCTTCTCCGAAGGCTTCACGATCACGCGGTTGTTGGTCGCGATCGCCGGCGCGATCTTGTGCGCCACCTGGTTCATCGGATGATTGAACGGCGTGATCGCGACGATCACACCGTCGAGCGGCTGCCGCTGCGAAAACACGCGCCGTGCCTTGCCATGGGGCGTCAGGTCGCACGAGAAACTCTGCGCGTCATCGCGCAATGCCTCGATCGCCGCGAACTTCAGCACGTCGGCGACACGACCGATCTCGTAACGGGAATCCTGCTTCGACAGCCCCGATTCGAGCGTGATCAGGTCGGACGCTTCCTCGGTGCGTTCGCGCAGCAGCGCGGCCGCACGTTCGAGGATATGTGACCGCTCGTAGCGCGTGAGCTTCGGCCGGTAGGCCATCGCGTAGTCGAACGCCGCGCGCACGTCGTCGACGCTCGCAAGTGGCACCGTCCCGACGCGCGTGCCCGTGTACGGGTCCGTGACGTCGAGCGTGCGTTCGCGCGTCGCGCGTGTACCGCACCAGCGCAACGCCTCCGCGCGAAACGCCGGATGATCTTGCCGGGGATGCGCCATCATGTCGTGACCCGGTTCAGCACGAAATCGAACACGTCGAAGTTGCGCGGGCGACGCGCGGGATCGTCCCGCTCGATACGCCGGTTGAACAGCAGCGGCACCTCCTGCTCCGACACGCCGCCGTGCGAACGCAGCGGCACCGTGAGGCCCGACAGGTCGTGTTCGCGCTCGCGCGTGCCGAGCGTCATGTCGCGGCGGCCGATCACGACGAGATCGCCGATCCGGTCGGCCGGCAGTTCGAAACGTGCGGCGGCTTCCGCGTTGTCCAGCACGAGCTCGACGCCGTCGAGGCCGCCGACGCGCCACATCGCTTCGGCCCGGTCGACACCCGGCGCCAGGTAGATCGTCGCAAACGAGCCGAGCGCGCCGTGGTGCACGACGTACGGATCGGTGATCGGCAGGATCACGCGCGCAGCCTGCGCGCCGTACCAGCCGTCGAATGCGTCCTGCAGATAGATCACGTTTGGACGGCCCGTCGCGGGATCGTGCTTCGCGTTCATCCCGTGGTCGGCCGTGAGGCCGATCGCCCAGCCGAGCGCGTCGAGCTGCGCCAGGTAGCCGTCCATCATCGCGTAGAACGCGTTCGCGCCCGCACTGCCCGGCTCGCACTTGTGCTGCACGTAGTCGGTGGTCGACAGATACATCAGGTCGACCTGGCGCGTCTGCGCGAGCCGCACGCCGGCCGCGAACACGAACTCGGACAGCGCCGCGCTGTAGACGTCCGGCGACGGCAGGCCGACCCAGTCGAGCACATCGACGATCCCGTTTTCCGCGAGATTCGCCTGCGCGGCCTTCTCGGCCGAAAAGCAGATGCCGTTCAGTTGCCAGCCGAGCAGCCGGCGCAGCTTGTCCTTCGCGGTCACGACGGCCACCCGCGCGCCGGCGTCGGACGCCGCCGCGAGCAGCGTGCCGGCCCGCAGGTAGGCCGGGTCGTTCATCATCACTTCGGCGCCGCGCCCGCCGTCGGCGGCCGGATCCCAGAAATAGTTGCCGCAGATCCCGTGGACCGACGGCGGCGCGCCGCAGACGATCGACAGGTTGTTCGGGTTGGTGAAGGTCGGCACGACGCAATCGCCGCGCCACGCCGTGCCTTCCGCAATCATCCGGCCGATGAACGGCGCGACGCCCGCTTCCACTGCCCGTTCGAGATAGTCGTACTCGCAGCCGTCGACGCAGACGACGACGGTCGGCTCGACCGGCAGCCGGTAGTGCCGGCCGTTGACGTCGACCGAGCGACCCGCAAGCCCCGTCGAGGTGCCGGCCGCCGACGCGTCACCGGATTGGCGCAATGCGAACGCGGCGTTCATGATGCCGCCCGCTTGCCGCGCGGCACGCGCGCAGCGATCAGCAGCAGCGCCGCGAGCGACGCGCCGAGCATCAGCAGCGACAGCGCCGATGCCGGAAGGTAGTAACCGCGCTCCACCTGGCCGATCACGACGATCGGCACCGTCGCGAAGCCCGGCGGATACACCGTCAGCGTCGCGCCGAGCTCGCCGAGCGACAACGCGAAGCCGAGTGCGAGGCTCGCGCGCAGCGCCGGCACGAGCTGCGGCAGCAGCACGCGGCGCAGCACCATCGCGGGCGGCGCACCGAGGCTCGCCGCGGCTTCGCGCAGCACGGTCAGTTCCGGACGCAACGCGGCGGCCGCGCAGCGATAGCAGAACGGCAGGATCAGCGCGAGCTGCACGAGCACGACGATCGCCGCCGAGCTCGACAGGTCGAGCGGCTTCTGGTGATACGCGATCAGCACCGCGAGCCCGAGCACGACGCTCGGCACACCGTTCGGCACCATCACGAGCGCGTCGACCACTGCGCCGAGGCCACGCCGGTCGCGCCCTTCGAGCGCCAGCGCGAGCCACAGCCCGAGGATCGTGCCGATCGCCGATACGCCGAAGCCGATTTCGAGGCTCGTCAGCAGCGCGTCGTACTCCGGCGACCCGAGCCGTTCGAACCAGCGCAGGCTGTAGCCGGCCGGCAAGATCGTGCCCGACCACTGGGTCGACACGCTCGACAGCGCGACGACGACGACCGGCAGCACGAACAACCAGAAGCATGCGAATGCGGCCAGCGCGAGCGCGGCACGCGACGCATGCTTGAGCAGCGCGTCGCTCCAGCCGATCTGGTGGCGCGGCACGGCTTGCCCGATATGAAATTCAGCGGACATCGTTCCCTCCCGTCGCACGCCGGTTCACCCGGCGATAAACCGCATATAGCGCCAGCGACAACGCCAGCATCACGACCGCGCCGGCCGACGCGGTCGGCAAGTCGAGATCGACGGTCGCGCTGCTGTAGATCGCGACCGGCAGCGTGACGAGCCGCGCGCTGCCGAGCACGAGCAGAATCCCGAACTCGTTCAGCGTCAGCAGAAAGCACAGCACGGTGCCGGCGGCGATACCCGGCCACGCGATCGGCAGCACGACGCGACGCGCGAGCATCCAGCCGGGCGCGCCGAGGCTGCGCGCGGCTTCGATCAGACGCAGGTCGAGCGTCGCGAACGACGCGAGCGTCGGCCGCACGACGAACGGCGTATAGAACACGGTCTGCGCGAGAATCACGCCGCCGATGCCGAACAGGAAATCGAGCGGCGGGTTCTCGAGATGGAACAGGTGCTGCAGCGCGATGCTGATCGACCCTTGCGAGCCGTACAGGAAGATCAGCGTGAACGCGACGAGGAACGACGGGAACGCGACGTACAGCTCCAGGAAGCGCGTGACGAGCGATGCGCCCGGGAACGGCTTGAAGAACAGCAGCGCGGCCAGCAGCACGCCGAGCACCGACGCGGTGCCGGCGCTCGCGAACAGCACGCCGAGCGTCGTCATCAGCACGCTGCGCGTGTCGGGGTTGCCGAAGAAGGTACGGTACGCGGCAAAACTCAGCCCGTGATCGCCCGACACGCTCAGCAGCACGAGCCGCACCAGCGGATAGACGACGAGCGGGCCGAGCACGACGATCGCGAGCGCGGCCAGGTGCAGGTCGCCCATGCGCTTGCGCCGCCGCGCGGCGGCAGCGTGCGCGGCGGCCGACGCGAGCACGTGCGGCGGCAGGCCGGCTTCAGGGCTCGATAAGGACGACATCGTCTGCCTCGCATTGCAGGGACACGCGCGCACCGCGCTCGGGGGCCGCGCCGCGGCCGCGTTGCATCGTGACGCGCACGGGTTCGTCGGGCGCCGCATCGATCACGACCGCGATCGACAGGTCCGCGCCCTGCCATTCGACCGACGCCACCGTGCCGTGCAGGCCGCCGGCCGCCGGCGGCATCACGGTCAGGCGCTCGGGGCGCACGCACGCGACCTTGCCGCGCACGTCGTGGCGCGGATCGCCGAGCGGGAAGATCACATGCGGCGGCAGCAGGTTCGCCGGGCCGAGATAGCGTGCGACGTAGCCGTCCTGCGGCGCGTCGTACAACTGCTGCGGCGTGCCGAGCTGCGCGATGTGGCCGTCGCGCATCAGCAGCGCGCGGTCGGACAGCACGAGGGCGTCGTCGCGGTCGTGCGTCACGCAGACAACGGTCAGGTTCGGCAAGCGCTCGTGCAGCGCCTTCAGTTCGCTGCGCACCGAGGCGCGCAGGTTGGCGTCGAGCGCCGACAGCGGCTCGTCGAGCAGCAGCACGTCCGGCTCGATCACGAGCGCGCGCGCCAGCGCGACGCGCTGCTGCATCCCGCCCGACAGCTGCGCGGGCAGATGATGGCCCGCATCGCCGAGCTGCACGAGCTTCAGCGCGTCGGCGACGCGGCGTGTCACTTCCGACGACGCCATGCCGCGTGCGCGCAGCCCGAATGCGACGTTCTCGAACACCGACAGGTGCGGGAACAGCGCGTAATTCTGGAACAGCAGACCGAGGTTGCGCTTGTGCGGCGGCGCATAGGTCAGGTCACGTCCGGCAACGGTCAGCGTGCCGGTCAGGCCGTCGGCCTTCACGAACCCGGCGATGAAGCGCAGCAGCGTGGTCTTGCCGCAGCCGCTCTTGCCGAGCACGGTCAGAAATTCACCGGCACCGATCGACAGCGACAGATCTTCCAGCACCGTGCGTGCGCCGTAGCGCACACTCAGGTGTTCGATCTGCACGCCGCCCGGCGCGCCGGACCGCAGCGTCGCGTGCGGTTCGGCGGCGCCGAATGCGCCGGGATGGGTCAGGGTGGTTTCCACCGGGTTCATCCTCTTGCTCACTAATACAGGCGGCGTGCGCCGATCACTTCGGCTTGACGACGTCGAGCTGCTTGCCCGAGCTGCCGATCACGTCCTTCTTCCAGCGCTCGATCCACACCGGTTTCTTCGCCATCACCTGGGTCCAGTCGACCGGGATCAGCTTCACGCCCGCGATCGCCTTCTTGACCGCTTCGCCGTTCTTGCCGGCCAGCGGCACGTCCGTGCGGCCCGGGATGCCGTACATGTCGGGCACCTTCGACTGCACGTCCGTCGACATCAGGTAGTCGATCAGCTTCTTGCCGGCGTCCTGGTTCGGGCCGCTCTTGATCAGGCCGATGCCGTACGGGAGCTGGAACGTGGTCGCCTGGTCGCCGTCCTTCGCCGCCAGGAAGATCGGCTTGACGGACAGCGCGCCGTGTTCGGCGTCGTCGAGGTCCATCTGCAGGTCGCCGTTCGCGACGCTGATTTCGTTACGCGAGAGCAGCACGTTCAGGTAGCCCGTGCCCTTGGTGTGGAACTTCACGCTCTGCGACAGCTTCGCGAGGTAGTCGAACGCCTTGTCCTCGCCCATCAGCGACGTCGTCAGGATCAGCACGGCCATCCCGTCGCCGGCCGTGGCCGGGTTCGAGTACGCGACCTTGCCGGCGTAGGCCGGCGACAGCAGGTCGGCGAACGTCTTCGGCTGGTTCTTCACGACGTCCGG
This sequence comes from Burkholderia sp. BCC1999, assembly GCF_905339975.1. Classification (NCBI taxonomy): domain Bacteria; kingdom Pseudomonadati; phylum Pseudomonadota; class Betaproteobacteria; order Burkholderiales; family Burkholderiaceae; genus Burkholderia; species Burkholderia sp. BCC1999. Next base: position 6,978 of record NZ_CAJPHP010000027.1, read on the forward strand.
GTTGATCGCGAACGAGAAGTAGTTGTTCACGAAGGTCGCCCACGTGCCGTCTTCCGCCTTCGCGATGGCCGGCACGTTCTTGTAGTTCACGCTCTGGTACGGCTGCAGCAGGCCCATCTGGCCGGCTTGCTGGATGAACGGCGGCAGCGTGACGATCACGTCGGCCTTCGGCGAATTCTTCTCGATGTTCGCGCGGTTCACGACCTCGCCGCTACCTGCCGTCACGATGTTGACCTTGACGCCTTCCTTCTTCTCGAAGGCCGGCAGCACATCGCGATAGAGGTTCTCGAGACCGTCCGCCGTATACAGCACGACCGCGCTCGCCGCATGCGCGGGCAACGCGGCGCCCATCAGGCCGGCGACGCTGGCGGCCAGCGCAAGCTTGCGGAACGCGCCGGCAGCGGCGCGCGAGGAATTCTGCAGTGTCATCTCACTTCTCCGTAGGCGGAACACCAAACGGCCGGGGCACGATCCGGCTCTCCTGTTATCTCCGGGCAGGCCGATCGACGGCCCGCCTCGCCGCCGCGCTGCGGTTGGTTTCGCGCGGCAACCGAAGGATCACAGCGTTCGATGACAAACCCGTGACGAATGCCACAATTTCCAAAAAATGACACATTTTGCCAATATCATGCAAGTCATTCAGAAATGCCGCCCGGCGTTTCGTTCGACCTCTGCTGGAGAAAAGCCATGTCCGACCCGATTCTGCTCACGCCCGGCCCGCTCACCACGTCCGCCACAACCCGCCACGCAATGCAACATGACTGGGGCTCGTGGGATGCCGCTTTCAATCAACTGACGGCCAGTGTTTGTGCCGACCTCGTCGCGATCGCGAAAGGTGGCGACGAGTACGTGTGCGTACCGATGCAGGGCAGCGGCACGTTCTCGGTCGAAGCCGCGCTCGGCACGCTGGTGCCGCGCGACGGCGTCGTGCTGGTGCCCGACAACGGCGCGTATTGCGCCCGCATCCTGAAGATCCTCGGCCGGCTCGGCATCGACGCGATCGCGTTGCCGTTCGGCGAGGACGCGGCCGTCGACGTGGCGGCGGTCGAGGCCGCATTCGCGCGCGAGCCGCGCATCACGCACGTCGCACTCGTGCATCTGGAAACGAGCGCCGGGATCCTGAATCCGCTCGATGCGATCGCAGCCGCATGCCGGCGCCACGGCAAGCGGCTGATCGTCGACGCGATGAGCTCGTTCGGCGCATTGCCGATCGCGCTCGCGGACAGCGGCATCGATGCGCTGGTCTCGGCGAGCGGCAAATGCCTCGAAGGCGTGCCGGGGATGGGGTTCGCGATCGTGCGGCGCGACGCGCTCGACGCGTGCGAAGGCAACTCGCCGTCGCTCGCGCTCGACCTCCACGACCAGTACGCGTACCTGCGCAAGACGGGCCAGTGGCGCTTCACGCCGCCGACGCACGTGATCGCCGCGCTGCGCGCCGCGCTCGACCAGTACCTCGCCGAAGGCGGGCAGCCGGCGCGTGGTGCGCGCTACGTGGACAACTGCCGGACGCTGGTCGACTCGATGCGCGCGCTCGGCTTCGTGCCGTTCCTCGACGCGAGCGTGCAGGCGCCGGTGATCGTCACGTTCCATGCGCCCGACCATCCGGCCTACGATTTCCGCCGCTTCTACGACGCGGTGCGCGACGCAGGCTTCATCCTGTATCCGGGCAAGCTCACGCAGCTCGAGACGTTCCGAGTCGGCTGCATCGGCGCGATCGATTCGGGCGATATCCGGCGTGCGGTCGCGGCGATCGCGCAGGCCGTCGAATCGCTCGGCATCGCCGTGCAGCGCGCGTAAGCGCGGCACTGCGCCAGCCGGCGAATCCGCCGGCGCGTGCAAACAAAAAAGCCCGGCGGCCGATTGGCCACCGGGCTAACGCACTGGATGTGCGTGGAGGCAGTGCTTACAGCTCGATCCGCTTGATATCGCCGACGACGAAGATGTACGACAGCGCACCGACCAGCGCGATCACGCCGATGAACACCAGCGCACCGACGAACGAGCCGGTCGACGCGACGATGAAACCGACGACCAGCGGCGTGACGATGCCCGCGAGGTTCGCCGCGAAGTTGAAGATGCCGCCGGTCACGCCGAGCAGGCCATCCGGCGCGATGTCCGACACGAGCGTCCAGCCGAGCGCGGCCATCCCCTGCGCGAAGAAGGCAACCGACATGATCGCGATCACGGCTTCGTTGCTCTTCACGTAGTTCGCGAGAATGATCGTCGACGCGAGCAGCAGGCCCGCGATGATCGGCAGCTTGCGCGCGAGGTTCGCGGACTTGCCGCGGCGCAGCAGCCAGTCGGAGAAGATCCCGCCGAACATCACGCCGACCGACGCGGCGATGAACGGCATCACCGCGAAGAAACCGATCTTCAGCCAGCCCATGTGGCGCTCGGTGGCGAGGTAGGTCGGGAACCAGGTCAGGAAGAACACGAGCGTCGAATTGCCGGCGAACTGGCCGAGGCAGATGCCCGCGAGCTGGCGCTTCTTCAGCAGTTTGCCGGCCATCGCCCAGCTGAACGACTTCTGCTCGCCCTTGCCGCCTTTTTCGCCGTCCTTGCGCGCGCCGTGCACGAGACCGCCGCCCGCCTCGATATACGCAAGCTCCTCCGAGTTCGCGCCCGGATGGTTGCGCGGCTCGTGATAGAACTTCCACCAGACCAGGCCGAACACGATGCCCACCGCACCGACGACCCAGAACAGCGAGCGCCAGCCGAACGCACCCATCAGCGCGAACAGCACCGGGCTGAAGAACGCGAGGCCGATGTACTCGCCGACGGTATAGGTGCCCGTCGCCATCGCGCGTTCGTTCTGCGGGAACCACGTCGCGACGACGCGGCTATTGGTCGGGAAGCACGGCGCTTCAGCGACGCCGAGCCCGAGGCGGCACGCGAGCAGCGTCGCGATGCCCGGCACGAAACCCTGCAGGAACGTGCACAGCGACCACAGCGTCATCGACCAGTAATAGGTGACCTTGCTGCCGAAGCGGTCGAGAAACAGGCCGCCGGGCACCTGCGCCGCCACGTACGTCCACGAGAACGCGGAGAACATGATGCCCATCACGGCCGCGTTGATGCCGAGCTCCTTGGTGAGCTGCGGCGCAGCCACCCCCAGCACGGTACGGTCGAGATAGTTGATCATCGTGCCGATCGCGAGCAGCGCGAGAATCTTGTAGCGCGCCGAGGTGCGCCGGACCGTGCCGGCCTGCGCCGGCGCGGCGCTCGTGTGGGTGGTGTGCTGCATGGTCGTCTCCTGGTCTCTTTCTGTAAGGGGTCAGCGCGCGACGAGCGACTGAAAGTGATCGAACATCCGCTCGGCGTCGGGCGTGCGTCCGGTGAAGATCTCGAACGCGTCGACGGCCTGGTAGACGGCCATCCCGCCGCCCGGCAGCGTGGCGCAGCCGGCCGCGCGCGCGGCGTGGATCAGTTCGGTTTCGAGCGGGAAATACACGATGTCGGCCACCCACATGCCCGCGTGGAGCAGCTCGGCCGGCAGCGGCAGACCCGGATGCTTGGCCATGCCGGTCGGCGTGGCGTGGATCAGGCCCGTCGCGGCGCGCATCGCGGCAGCGAGATCGCCGCCCGGCACGACCCGCGCGGCGGGGAAACGCTGCTGCAGTTCGGCCGCGAGCGCGGCGGCACGCGTGCCGTGGACATCGAAAATCGTCAGTTCGGCCGCGCCCATCTGCAGCGCCGCGTGCGCCACGGCCGCACCGGCGCCGCCCGCGCCGAGCTGGACGATGCTGTCGAGCCTGGCGTCGGGCAACCCGCGGCGAAACGATTTCGCAAAACCCGACCAGTCGGTGTTGTGCCCGATCCGCTTGCCGTCCTTGAACAGCACGGTGTTCACCGCGCCGAGCGCGCGCGCGTCGTCCGACAACGCGTCGAGGTGTTCGATCACGCGCTGCTTGCACGGATGCGTGATGTTCAGCCCGTTGTAGCCCATCCGCTGGGCGGCATCGAGCAGTTGCGGCAGTGCGTCGACGGTCACGCCGAGCGCGTCGAGATCGATGCGCCGGTACACGTAGCCGAACCCCTGGCGGAATCCTTCTTCCTCGTGCATCGCGGGCGACAGCGAACCGCCGATGCCCTGGCCGATCAGGCCGATCAGAAACGACGGGCGGCTCATCGTGCGGCTCCCTGCGCAAACAGCGTCGCCAGACGCTGCAGCGCGAACACGTAGCCTTCGGTGCCGCAGCCGCAGATCACGGCTTCGGCAACCGCCGACACATAGGAATGGTGGCGGAACGCCTCGCGGCGATGCACGTTCGAAATATGGACTTCGATCACCGGCTTCGCGATCGCGGAAAGCGCGTCGGCCAGCGCGACCGACGTATGCGTATAGGCAGCCGGGTTGATCACGATGCCGTCCGCGTCGAGGCGCGCGGCATGCAGCCAGTCGATCAGCTGATGCTCGGCGTTCGACTGGCGGAACTCGATTTCCAGCCCGAGCGCTTCGGCCGCCGTACGGCAGCGCTGCTCGACGTCGGCGAGCGTTTCCGCGCCGTAGATATGGGGCTCGCGCGTCCCCAGCAGGTTCAGGTTCGGGCCGTTCAGCACCAGCACCTTGTGCTTGCTCATGGTGATTCTGCTCCTAAAACAGGGGCGGACCGTGACCGGCCTCGCCCCGAAGACATCGGAATTTGGCGCTAGTGTGCGCCCGTGAAAGCGCGCTGTCTTTTCGGGTTTTCGCTAATTTGTACCACCTAGTTAGTTTGTACAATACACGCCACTACCCCAGTAAATTCGGGATATGGCGTTCGCCCGGAACTCAACGACTGGTTCATTCAGGGCCGGTTCGACCGACGCCATGCCCCGCTCATCCGCAGGAATCGCCATGCAGCGCTCGATCGCCACCGTGTCACTGTCCGGCACGCTAGCCGAGAAACTCGCCGCCATCCAGGCCGCGGGCTTCGACGGCGTCGAAATCTTCGAAAACGACCTCGTCTACTTCGACGGATCGCCGGCGGACGTCCGGCGCATGGCCGCCGACCTCGGCCTCGACATCGTGCTGTTCCAGCCGTTTCGCGACTTCGAGGGCGTCAGCGCGGCCCAGCTCGCGCGCAACCTCGACCGGATCAAACGCAAGTTCGACGTGATGCACGCGCTCGGCACCGACCGCATCCTCGTCTGCAGCAATGTGTCGGCCGACACGATCGCGGACGACGGGCTGCTCGTCGACCAGCTCGGCGTACTCGCCGAAGCGGCGCGGCAGGCCGGCGTGGTCGCCGCGTACGAAGCGCTCGCCTGGGGCCGCGTCGTGAAGCGGTACGGCCATGCGTGGAAACTCGTGAATGCCGTGAACAGTCCGCACCTCGGCCTTGCGCTCGACAGCTTCCATACGCTGTCGCTCGACGATTCGCCGGACGCGATCGCCGACATCCCCGGCGACCGGATCGCGTTCGTGCAGATCGCCGACGCGCCGAAGCTCGCGATGGACGTGCTCGAATGGAGCCGCCACTACCGCTCGTTCCCGGGCCAGGGCGATTTCGACCTCGCGCGCTTCACCGCGCGGGTGATCGAGTCGGGCTACACGGGGCCGCTGTCGCTGGAGATCTTCAACGACGGCTTCCGCGCCGCGCCGACCACGGCCACCGCCGCCGACGGCCATCGCTCGCTGCTCTATCTGGAAGAACTGACGCGCGAGCGGCTCGCGCAGGACGGCCGCGCGCCGGCCGCCGGCCAGCCGCTGTTCGCGCCGCCGGCGCCGCCCGCGCACGTCGGGTTCCAGTTCATCGAATTCGCGGTGGACGCGCAGGCGGCGGCAACCGTCGGCGAATGGCTCGGCCGGATGCGCTTCCGGCTCGCCGGCCGGCATCGCTCGAAGGACGTGACGCTGTTCCAGCACGGCGCCGCGTCGATCGTGCTGAACGCGGAGCGCGACTCGTTCGCCGACGCTTTCTTCCAGCAGCACGGGCTGTCGCTGTGTGCGTCGGCATTCCGCGTCGACGACGCGGAAGTGGCGTTCGAGCGCGCGGCCGGCTTCGGTTATGCGCCGTTCTCCGGCCGCGTCGGGCCGAGCGAACGCGTGCTGCCGAGCGTAAAGGCGCCGGACGGCAGCCTCGAGTATTTCGTCGATGAAGCGCCGAACGCGCCGACGCTGTATGAATCGGACTTCGTGCTGACCGACATCGACGGCCCGAGCGAAGTCGGTCCGCTGACGGGCATCGACCATGTGTGCCTCGCGCTGCCGGCCGACGCGCTCGACACGTGGATCCTGTTCTTCAAGACGGCATTCGGCTTCGAGGCCGAGCGCAGCTGGCTCGTGCCCGACCCGTACGGACTGATGCGCAGCCGCGCGGTGCGCAGCGCCGACGGCTCGGTGCGGATCGCGCTGAACGCGTCGGTCGACCGTCATACGGCCGTCGCCGAATCGCTCGACCGGTATCACGGCACGGGGCTGAACCACGTCGCGTTCCGCACGGACGACATCGTGAAGACGGTTGCGGCGTTCGCGGCCGACGGCGTACCGTTCCTGCGCATTCCGCCCAATTACTACGACGATCTCGCCGCGCGTTACGCGCTGCCGGACGAGCTGATCGACACGCTGAGCGCGCACCACCTGCTGTATGACCGCGACGAGCACGGCGGCGAATTCCTGCACGCGTATACGGAACTGGTCGACAACCGCTTCTCGCTCGAAATCGTCGAGCGGCGCGGCGGATACGACGGCTACGGCGCGACGAACGCGGCCGTGCGGCTCGCCGCGCAAGCGCAGCGCAGGAAATAAGGGAAGGAAGCGAATCGGGCATCGCGGGCCGAACCGTGGACGGGATCCGCCATTGATGAAAAGGGCCGCATCCCGCGCGCACCATCGTGATGAATCAGACGGCCGCGGACCAGCCCGCGCGGCTGACCGCGATCGGGCCGGGAGCCGCGCCGCGCATGGCGTTACATCCCGTAACCCGTACCGCAGTGCAGCATCCCGCCGCCCGCCACGGTTTTAAGAATCGCTTAAGTCTTCGACGGCACCATCCGCAACCAGTACCCGATGGTTATCTCGAAAAGGAGGAAAGCGATGAGCGCCGTAGAAGCACCCGCGGGCCGCCCGGCCGCGCCCCCTGCAAAGAAGACGATGCTGCGCCGCCTGCTCAGTCATCATGAAATCGCGACGCTGCTCGTGCTGCTGCATGCACCGATCGGCGCAAACGCCAAACCCGAACTGCCTGCGCTGCAGGAAGCCGGTCTCGTCGAGATGGTCAAGCTCGACCCCGATACGGCCCCGAGCTTCCGGCTGACCGAAGACGGCACGGCCGTCCTGAAAGGGCTCGGCTACCGCTGAGCCGCCGTTTTCACGGCATCCCCGTTTCCTGCAGTACCCCGCAGTCCCCCCGATCCCTGCGATGCGCCGGCCCGGCCGGCGAATCGCGTCACCCTGCCCGCTCCTGCAACATCAACCGGTATTCCGTCGGCGTCACGCCGACCGTTGCCTTGAACTGGCGCGTAAACGCGCTGTGATCCGTATAGCCGCATAGCGCCGCGACGTCAGTGACCTTGTCGTGCGTGACGAGCAGCGCGGTGGCCGCATCGAGCCGCGTCTTCAGCAGCACTTGACGTGGCGTCAGGTGGAACACCTTGTGGAAGTAGCGTTCGAGCTGCGCGACCGACATCCCGGCCATCTGCGCGAGCTGCTTGAGGTTCAGCGGCTGCACGTAGTGATCCTGGATGTGCTGGACCACGTCGGCGAGCCGGCTGTACGCCGGGTGCGATCCCTCGTGCGCCTTCAGGTCGCGCGAGATGCCCGCGAGGCCGACCACCCTGCCCGCGGCGTCGCGCAGCGGCTCCTTGCAGGTCAGGCACCAGCCCGGCTGGCGGCCCGGATACAAGTGCAGCTCGAGCTGATCCATCAGTTGCTGGCCGGCGTTGATCGTCGCCATGTCCTGCTCGAAATAGCTGCGGCCGAAGCGGCGCGGAAATACTTCGTCGGCGGTCTTGCCGAGCAGGTCGCGCTTGTCCTTGTAGCCGCAGCGCATCGCCAGCGTGCGGTTGACGATCGCGTAGCGGCCGCTCGCATCCTTCACGAAGAACGCGACGTCCGGCAGCGCATCGAACACCGGTTCGAGCAGGCGGAAGTGCACGAGCATCGCGCCGAGATCGGCGTTGTCGGGCTGGTAGCGCAACGATTCGGACAGGCTCATGGGCGGTACGGCAAGCAAGGTCGTCATCCCGGCAACCGCGAAGCGAGTGGCAGATGACGTCGATTATAGAAGCGCCCCTCCGATCGCGGCGCGCCGGATGCTGGACGGCCAGGCAGACGGACAGTGGCATCGCACATCATGATCGGCAAGCATCGGTCCGCGATACAGGTTGCGCGCACAACCACTGCGACACGTATGCGCGACCGGCCACGGTTACGCCTTCGCTTGCTGCCGGCGTGCCGCGCCGGCGTACAGGCAACACGCCGCCGAATCCACCATCCTAAAAAGTGCGGACGCCCCGCGTCTTGGCGCGATTGCGCATTCGGCGTGACGATTTCGGCATATATCAGGGTTATCGACGATATGCCGATATCGTCGCCGGCTGCGCACCGAACGCGCAAGACGCCCGCATTTTCGCTACCTAGACTTTGCTTCACGGTCACGAGACGACATCCCGACGCTGCAGCAATCGGCACGCACGGCCCGGCGCATCCGCCGTGGCGCACGCCGATTCCGGCACAGCGCGGGCGGCACGCGGCGAACCTGCACCGCCATCGCATCGGTCTGCCGACCGATACGTCTCGCCCGGTTTACCGGCGCCGGCCCGCATGCCGGCGGCGGCCCAACCACGCCATCAAGGGGAAGTGAAAGTGAAGCTGAAGGTATCGCACGTCGCGCTGGCCGTTGCCGGCGCACTGTCGGGCGCGCACGCCATCGCCGCCGACGTCGTCAAGATCGGTTTCGCCGCACCGCTGACCGGCCCGCAGTCGAATTACGGCACGGACATGCAGAAGGGCGTGCAGCTCGCGATCGCCGATTTCAACGCGACGCATCCGACGATCGGCGGCAAGCCCGTCACGTTCCAGCTCGACTCGCAGGACGACCAGGCCGACCCGCGCACCGGCACGACCGTCGCGCAGCGGCTGATCGACGACAACGTCCGCGGGATCATCGGCCACTTCAACTCGGGCACCAGCATTCCGGCCTCCGACCTGTACGATCGCGCCGGGCTGCCGCAGATCTCGATGGCGACGTCGCCGCAATACACGGCGCGCGGCTACAAGACGACCTACCGGCTGCTGACAAGCGACGCGCAGGCCGGCCGCATCGTCGGCACGTACGCGGTGAAGACGCTGCGCTTCAAGCGTATCGCGATCATCGACGACCGTACGGCCTACGGCCAGGGCATCGCCGACGAATTCGCGAAGGCCGTCGAGGCGGCGGGCGGCACGATCATCAAGCGCGACTTCACGAACGACAAGGCGCTCGATTTCTCCGCGATCCTGACCAACCTCAAGGGGATGAACCCGGACGCGATCTTCTACGGCGGCGGCGACGCGCAATCGTCGCCGATGATCCGCAAGATGCGCCAGCTCGGGATGAAGTCGGCATTCGTGACGGGCGAGATGTCACGCTCGCCGACGTTCCTGAAGGTCGGCGGCGAAGCGGCCGAAGGCGCGATCGTCTACATGGGCGGGCTGCCGAAGGAAAAGATGCCGGGCTTCTCAGGCTACGCGGCACGCTACAAGGCGCGCTTCAACGAAGACGTGATCACCTACTCGCCATACTCGTATGACGGCACGATCGCGCTGCTCACCGCGATGAAGGACGCGAACTCGACCGATCCGAAGGTGTACACGCCGTATCTCGGCAAGGTGTCGGTCAAGGGCGTGTCGGCCCCGAGCATCGCGTACGACCCGAAGGGCGACCTCAGGGATGCGCCGGTGACGATCTACAAGGTCGAGCACGGCGCGTTCAAGCCGGTCGATACGATCGCCGGAAACTGAGCCGGCTGATCCGCGACCTCCCTCTCGCACGGCGCGCGGGCGGCTCACCGGCCGCCCCGCCGCACACGCTTCGGCTGCATGGTTCGAAGCCCGCCTCGGCACGCACTCGCGCGCAGGCATTTCGCGCTCCTGTAGAATCCCCCAACCCGCTTTGACGCTTCGTCTCCGCCGCGCCCCATCCCGGTGCGGCGGCGCGTGTTTCGTGCCTCACCCGGCACGCGGCACGCTTCGACGACGCAAGCCGCGCCTTGTCAGTCCATGCCGATAGCGGGCCCTGGAGACGCAGCACCGACAACAACATTCGAAAACCGATCGTCCTGACCATGCAAGCTTCCGAATTGAGCGGCGTGCCTCGCGCCGCCGAACGCGCGCTCACGCGCAGCGACTACAAGACCCTTGGCCTCGCCGCACTCGGCGGCGCCCTCGAGTTCTACGACTTCATCATCTTCGTGTTCTTCGCGCCGGCGATTGGGCAACTGTTCTTCCCGCACGACATTCCCGACTGGCTGCGCCAGTTGCAGACGTTCGGCATCTTCGCGGCCGGCTATCTCGCGCGCCCGCTCGGCGGCGTGATCATGGCGCACTTCGGCGACCTGTTCGGCCGCAAGCGGATGTTCACGCTGAGCGTGCTGATGATGTCGGTGCCGACACTGCTGATGGGCCTGCTGCCGACCTACGACTCGATCGGCATCCTCGCACCGGTGTTGCTGCTGCTGTTCCGCGTGCTGCAGGGCGCGGCCGTCGGCGGCGAAGTGCCGGGCGCGTGGGTGTTCGTGTCCGAGCACGTGCCGTCGCGCCACATCGGCTATGCATGCGGCACGCTGACGGCGGGCCTCACGGCCGGCATCCTGCTCGGCTCGCTCGTCGCCGCCGGCATCAACAGCCGCTACTCGGCCGCCGAAGTCGGCGCGTTCGCGTGGCGCATCCCGTTCCTGCTGGGCGGTGTGTTCGGGCTGTTCTCCGTGTACCTGCGCCGCTGGCTGCACGAAACGCCGGTGTTCGCCGAGATGAAGGCGAAGAAGGCGCTCGCGGCCGAGATTCCGCTGAAGGCCGTGCTGCGCGACCACGGCCGCGCGGTGATCGTGTCGATGCTGCTCACGTGGATGCTGTCGGCCGCGATCGTCGTCGTGATCCTGATGACGCCCGCGCTGCTGCAGAAGCAGTTCCACCTGACGCCCGCGACGACACTGTTCGCGAACAGCGTCGCGACGCTGTGCCTGACGGTCGGCTGCATCACCGCGGGTTCGCTCGCGGGCTGGATCGGCGCGAAGCGCGTGCTCGCCATCGGCGGCCTCGGGCTCGCCGCGTGCTACTACCTGCTGTTCGTGCAGGTCGCGGCCGACGCATCGACGCTGCCGCTCTACTACGGAATCGCGGGCTTCATGGTCGGCACGATCGGCGCGGTGCCGTTCGTGATGGTCAAGAGCTTCCCGGCCGTCGTGCGCTTCTCGGGCATCTCGTTCTCGTACAACGTCGCCTACGCGATCTTCGGCGGTCTCACACCGGTGATCGTGTCGCTGATGATGAAGTCGAATCCGCTCGCGCCGGTCGTGTACGTCGCGGCGATCTGCGTACTCGGCGCGATCGCCGTGCAGTTCTCGAAGGATGCGAAGGACGTGAAGGACGCACACTGAGCGGAACGCCGGCGCCGGCGCCCGTACCATGAACAAAGGGCCGAATCCCGCGGGATTCGGCCCTTTTCTTTTTGCTTCAGCGTAACGGTGCGCGTGCGATCAGCGCAGGCCGCCGTACGACGAACTCGGCCGGCGCAGGCCATCGATACTCGCGCCGCCGGCGCCGGTCACGTACAGCAGCAGGAACCCTCCGGCGATCGCGATGTTCTTCCAGAAATGGATCACCATGTCGTGCTGGACCGCAGCGTCGGTCGCGTCCCAGAAATTGTGTCCAACCATTGCGGTCGCGACCGTATAGAACGCCATCAGCAGCGCCAGCGGCTTCACCTTGTAGCCGACGATCAGCAGCAGCCCGCCGAGCGCCTCGATCGCGACGACGATCGGCCCGATCACCTGCGGATAGGGCACGTTCAGCCCGTGCAGGTAGCCAACGAAATCGCTGTAGCCGAGCAGCTTCATCACGCCGCCCCACAGGAACAACGCCGCCAGCGCCAGGCGTGCGAAAAAAATGACGCCGGAATCGACGGAACGCGTCATGCCTCTCTCCTCGTATGCAATTCGGCCGGCCGCACGGGGCGCGCCCATCCGGCTCGGCGCCGCACGGCCCTGCGGGGCCCGCGGCAAATGGGCCAGCATAGAGGGTCTTTCGGCCGTGTCCAAGAAAAAGGTTGTAGCAAATCTTTACACGGCGGCGGCGGCACGGCCCGCCGGCAGCGCCACGAAAAAGCGGCAAAAGCCGCGTTTAGCCCGCGTCGCTCAACAACACGCCTTTCTTGAAGATGAAGCAGCCGTAGCCGCGCAACTCGCCGGTGACGATCACCGCGTAGGCCTGCTGCGCGCGCTCGTAGAACGCGAATCGGTCGATGCCCGCGAGCGGCACCGCACGCCCTTCCGCGCGATCGATCTCGGCCTGCACCTCGCGCTGCACGGGCGGCACCGCGGCCGCGTCGCCGACGACCTCCATCCGCCATGCCGGCGTGTCGACGAACGTATCGAGCGGCAGCACGGACAGCACCGCGCGCGCGACGCGCGCCGAATCGGCGCCGTCGATCCGCAGCGCGCGGCCGACCACCGTATGCTCCGCGACGGATTCCGCCGGGAAATTCGCGTCGCAGATCGCAATGTCGTCGCCGTGGCCCATCGCGCGCAGCGTGTGCAGGATGTCGGCGTGCAGCAGCGGGTCGAGATTCTTCAGCATGTCGGCTAGTCTCCGGGATCAGGAACAAACCGCATAACGTTACCCGATCCCGGCGGCAGTTGTGCACGCACCGCTCGCGTCACGACGCTGCGGCCGGCATTTCGTCGATGAAACCCGTGACCGTCGCGAGGCGGCCCGATGCGTCGACGGTGCCGAAGTCCGAACCCTTCACGATCGCCGCGCCGTCGGGCGACACGAGCGCCCACGAGAACCGCAGGTGCTGGTCGAACGCGTCGACGTCGGTCGTGCGGTGAAAACGGTATGCAGGGAAGCGTTCCTGCACGGCCGCGATCATCGTGTCGATGCCCGCGTGGCCGTCACCAGCCATCAGCGGATCGCGATACGCCGCGTCGCTCGCGTAGGTCGCATCGATCAGCGCGCGGCGGCGCGCGACGTCGGATTCGTTCCATGCGTCGAAGTAGCGGTCGATCAAATCGGCGTGAACGGACGAAGCGGACTGGGCGGTGTTCATGGCGAGGCTCCTTGTGTCGATGAGGGGGCGAGGTCGCGAACGTTGCGTGTTTCGTATTCGCGTGCAGTCATCGTCGCCGGTCTCGCGCGGGCGGTCGATTACGTGACAGGTAAGGAAATCGCACCGGCCACGACCGGCACGCCTGCGCCGCCGCAATGAAAACGGGCGCCCGAAAGCGCCCGCATCGTCTTGCCAGCCACGCCCGCGCGGGTCAGGTCACCGGCGCCGGATTGAACAGCGTCAGCGCATTCGCGAGCTTCCATTGCTCGGCCCACGTGCGGCGCTTGCCGCTCGCGACGTCGAGCATCAGCCGGAACAGCTCCCAGCCCGTGTCCTCGATCGTCGCCGCGCCGGTCGCGATCTGCCCCGCATCGAGATCCATCAGGTCGTGCCAGCGGCGCGCGAGATCGCTGCGCGTCGCGACCTTGATCACCGGCACCTGCGCGAGGCCGTACGGCGTACCGCGGCCGGTCGTGAAGATGTGCAGGTTCATCCCCGCCGCGAGCTGCAGCGTGCCGCAGATGAAATCGCTCGCGGGCGTCGCCGCGTACAGCAACCCCTTCTGCCGCGCACGATCGCCGGGACGCACGACGCCCGCGATCGGCGCGCTGCCCGACTTCACGATCGACCCCATCGCCTTCTCGACGATGTTCGACAGGCCGCCCTTCTTGTTGCCGGGCGTCGTGTTCGCACTGCGGTCGACGCGGCCGCGCTCCAGATAGCGGTCGTACCAGTCCATCTCGCGGATGATCTCGCGTGCAACGTCCTCGTTCGCCGCACGCGACGTGAGCTGCGCGACGCCGTCGCGCACTTCGGTCACTTCCGAGAACATGATCGTCGCGCCTGCCCGCACCAGCAGGTCGGCCGCGAAGCCGACGGCCGGATTGGCAGTCAGCCCCGAGAACGCATCGCTGCCGCCGCACTGCACGCCGACGACGAGATCCGATGCCGGGCACGTCTCGCGGCGGCGGCGGTTCAGGCGCTCGAGATGCGATTCGGCCATCTTCATGATCGAGTCGATCATCGAGTTGAAACCGACGTGCGCGGCATCCTGCAGGCACACGACGCCGCCGTTGTCGGCCGCGCCGTCGGCGGTCACCGGAATCGCGCCCGGCGGCAGCAGGCGCTCGGGCTGCAGCTTCTCGCAGCCGAGGCTCACGGTCATCACTTCGCCGCCGAAGTTCGGATTCAGGCTGATGTTGCGCAGCGTGCGGATCGGGATGTCGGCGTCGGGCGCGTCGATCGCAACGCCGCAGCCGTAGGTGTGCTCGAGCCCGACCACGTCGTCGACGTTCGGGTAGCGCGGCAGCAGTTCGTCCTTGATCCGCTTCACCGCGTGCTCGACGACGCCCGACACGCACTGCACGGTCGTCGTGATCGCGAGGATGTTGCGCGTGCCGACCGAGCCGTCGGCGTTGCGGAAACCTTCGAACGTATAGCCTTCGAGCGGCTCGAGCGGCGGCGCTGCGCGCGTCGCGAGCGGCAGGTCGTCGAGCCCCGGCGGCTCCGGCATGCGCATCGTGCGCTCGTTGACCCAGCTGCCGCGCCGCAGGTCGGTCAGCGCGTAGCCGATCACCACGTTGTAGCGGACGACCGGGTCGCCGGCCGCGAGATCGACGAGCGCGACCTTGTGCCCCTGCGGCACGCCTTCGCACAGCGTCAGCCCGTCGGCGAACGTCGCACCTTCGGGCAGGCCGCCGTCGTTGACGACGATCGCGACGTTGTCGTCCGGGTGCACGCGGATGTAGAGAGGGGAAGCAGTCATTGCAATTCCTGGGGGCTATCGGCCATATCGTTAGTCATCATACGACATTCAACCTCAACCGGCGATGCTGCGTAAACCCTTATCCGGAAAGACCCTACCCTTGAACGACCAGCAAACCGCTTGCGCCACCCCTTCCCCCGTTGTACGATGACATACAACGACATCGCCAATTCGGCTCGTATGCCGTTCCCGACGAACCCAGCACTCGCGCTAGACGGACGACCCCAACCATGACTTCACCGCAAGAACTCAAACAGATCATCTCCCACGGCCTGCTGTCGTTTCCGCTGACGGATTTCGACGCCGACGGCAGCTTCCGCCCGAGCACCTATGCCGAGCGCCTCGAATGGCTCGCGCCGTACGGCGCGAGCGCGCTGTTCGCGGCCGGCGGCACTGGCGAATTCTTCTCGCTCACGCAGCGCGAGTATTCGGACGTGATCCGCGTCGCGACGGAAACCTGCAAGGGCAAGGTGCCGATCCTCGCCGGCGCGGGCGGCGCAACGCGCGTCGCAATCGAGTATGCGCAGGAAGCCGAGCGCCTCGGCGCGAGCGGCGTGCTGCTGATGCCGCACTACCTGACCGAAGCAAGCCAGGAAGGGATCGCCGATCACGTCGAGCAGGTGTGCCGCGCGCTGAAGATCGGCGTCGTGGTGTACAACCGCGCGAATTCGAAGCTGAACGCCGACATGCTCGAGCGCCTCGCCGACCGTTGCCCGAACCTGATCGGCTTCAAGGACGGTGTCGGCGAAATCGAGAGCATGGTCACGATCCGCCGCCGCCTCGGCGACCGCTTCGCCTACCTCGGCGGCCTGCCGACGGCGGAAGTCTATGCGGCCGCGTACAAGGCGCTCGGCGTGCCGGTGTACTCGTCGGCCGTGTTCAACTTCATCCCGAAGACGGCGATGGACTTCTACGAAGCGATCGCGAAGGACGACCACGCGACGGTCGGCCGCCTGATCGACGACTTCTTCCTGCCGTACCTGAAGATCCGCAACCGCCGCGCGGGCTATGCGGTCAGCATCGTGAAGGCGGGCGCGAAGCTCGTCGGTCACGACGCGGGCCCGGTGCGTGCGCCGCTCATCGACCTCACCGAAGCCGAAGCGGCCGAGCTCGACGTGCTGATCAAGAAGATGGGCCCGCAGTAAGCGGGTATCGCCGGCGGCGCGCGCTTTCATCGGCGCCGCCGCCGGCAGTCCTGCATCGCGGCCGGCACGCGCCGGCCGCGATCGTTTTCGCCTTCCCTTGCCTTTCCTTTCCACCATGACGCACGCATCCGCCGCGATGCATGCCGTCGCCGTCACATCTGCGCGATGATCCCGACGATCCGGTAGCGCACGTTCCCCAGCTTCACACGCGTCGCCTCGATCTGGCCCTGCGCCCCCGTGCGGGCACGCGCATTCGATTCGCCGTCGAGGATCTGCCCGAGCACGTCGCGGTCGACGACCGCATCGAAGAACCGGCCGACCGTGATCGTCGCCGACTGCTTCGCGGTCGCGAGCTGGCTGTTCGCCTGCATCAGCGCTTCGGTGCGCAGATTCGGGTCGCGTTCGTCGATGCCGCGCCGGTACTGGAGCGCGAACACCAGCGCCTCCATGTCCTGCCGGAAACGGCGGACGGCCTGCCCGAACACGAGCGAATGTGCGTCGGCGCCGGTGACGAGCCGCCCCTGGTTGATCGTCACGTCGAATTCGCTGCCGCCAAGGTCGCGCTGGAATTCCTGCAGCGCGTTCGCGAGCACGCGTCCTTCGCTGTACTGGCCGATCTGGGTGCGCACGGATTTCGCGACGTCGCCGATCGCTTTCCACAATCCGGCCGCGAACAGGTGATCGCCACGCTTGTTGATGTTCATTGGAGGGGCCCCTCGTTGTCTTTTGTCGGTCTCTCAGGCTCGCCTGCGGGCCGGGCGGCCCGAGGCATCGCTACTGTAGGAGAAATTCGGGAGACGGGGAAGGCGCCATTTGCGACCGTTTTGCACTCGGTACCGCCACGCCGCCCCCCGATCCGACACCACGCCTGCTCGCCATCTTATTGGCGCACCGCATCACAATCGACATCAATCGGTGACATAATTGATGTCTCGATCTTTTCGGAGCCGATCATGCGCACCACCTTATCGCTGGACGACGCCCTGCTTGCGAAAGCGCAGCAATTGACCGGCGTCACCGAAAAATCGGCGCTGGTCAGAGAAGCGCTGCGCGCGCTGATTGCCCGTGAAAGCGCACGACGGCTGGCTCGCCTCGGCGGCACCGAACCCGATCTCGAATCCGTTCCGCGCCGCCCATCGGAGCCAGCATGATTCTTGTCGACACTTCTGTCTGGATCGATCACCTGAGAGCTGGCGATGCAACGCTCACCACGCTGCTGGAAGCCGAACGGGTATTGATCCATCCGTTCGTCGTCGGCGAACTTGCGCTCGGCAGCTTGCGTGATCGCGAAACCGTGCTGGATGCGCTACGCGACCTCCCCGCCGCCGCGGCAGCAACCGATGACGAAGTTCAACGCATGATCGACGTCGCACCGCTTTACGGGCTCGGCATCGGTTACGTCGATGCCCACCTGCTCGCGTCGGTTCGACTGACCAGCGGCAGCAAGCTGTGGACACGCGACCGCCGTCTGCTGGCTGCGGCCGAACGCCTGCAACTCGCCGCCCACCCCGCTCACTGACCGAACCAACCCCGCAGCACCGAAACCCGTCATGCAAAAAAGGCGGAACCGGCCCACCGGCTACTTCCGCCTTTTGGTGTCTGCGTGCTGGCTCCGCCCCCGACGCACCGGCCGCCGAAAATCGCGCGCTCAGTCGTCCCCGTCCGTCACTCCGCCTTCCCGTCCCGCAGCCTCGGAATCGCGAGCGGATTGCCTTCCTGCACCCCTTGCGGCAGCAGGTCGTCCGGGAAGTCCTGATAGCACACGGGCCGCAGGAAACGCTCGATCGCCGTCGCGCCGACCGACGTGACGGCCGGGTTCGACGTCGCGGGGAACGGCCCGCCGTGCACCATCGCATCGCACACCTCGACGCCGGTCGGGTAGCCGTTGACGAGCAGGCGCCCGGCCTTGCGTTCGAGAATCGGCAGCAGCCGGCGCGCGAGCGGCTTGTCGTCGGCATCCATCTGGAGCGTGGCCGTCAGCTGGCCTTCGAGCGCTTCCAGCACGCGCGCGACTTCGTCGAGATCGCTGCAGCGCACGATCAGCGACGCCGGCCCGAACATCTCGTGGCTGAACGCCGGCTCGGCCAGGAAAGCCTGCGCGCCGACTTCGTACAGCGCGCCGCCCGCCTGGCATTCGGTCTGCGCCGGCTCACCCGCGCCGATTTCACGCACGCCCGGCAGTTCGGCCAGCTTGCCGCGGCCATTGCGGTACGCATCGGCAATGCCGCGCGTGAGCATCACGCCGGCCGGCTTCTTCGCGAGCGCCTGCGCGGCGACGGTTTCGAAGCGGTCGAGATCGGGGCCGTCGATCGCCAGCACCAGGCCCGGATTCGTACAGAACTGGCCGACGCCGAGCGTCAGCGAATCGACGAAGCCCGTCGCGATCGCGTCGCCACGCGCGGC
Organism: Burkholderia sp. BCC1999; assembly: GCF_905339975.1. Taxonomy (NCBI): domain Bacteria; kingdom Pseudomonadati; phylum Pseudomonadota; class Betaproteobacteria; order Burkholderiales; family Burkholderiaceae; genus Burkholderia; species Burkholderia sp. BCC1999. Next base: position 25,520 of record NZ_CAJPHP010000027.1, read on the forward strand.
GAGCGCGGCCGGGAACAGCACGACCGGATTGATGCTGCTCATTTCCGCGTAGACGGGAATCGGCTGCGGGCGCGCGTTCGCGAGCTGCACGAGCGCCATGCCGCCCTGCCGCGAACCGGTGAAGCCGACGGCCTGGACCGCCGGATGGCTGACGAGCGCCGCGCCGATCACGCGGCCGGGGCCGACCAGCAGCGAGAACACGCCGGCCGGCATGCCGGTTTTCGCGACGGCGGCGCGGATCGCACGGCCGACCAGCTCGGACGTGCCGAGGTGCGCCTCGTGCGCCTTCACGATCACCGGGCAGCCGGCCGCGAGCGCCGACGCCGTATCGCCGCCGGCCACCGAGAACGCCAACGGGAAGTTGCTCGCGCCGAACACGACGACGGGCCCGAGCGCGACTTTCTGCAGACGGAGGTCCGAACGCGGCAGCGGCGTGCGCGCGGGCTGGGCGGGATCGATCGACGCGGCGAGGAAGCGCCCGTCGCGCACGACGCGCGCGAACAGCCGGAGCTGGCCGACGGTGCGGCCGCGCTCGCCCTGCAGCCGCGCGACGGGCAGGCCCGTTTCGGCGTGTGCGCGTTCGATCAGCGCGTCGCCGAGTGCGACGATTTCATCGGCGATTGCGTCGAGAAACGCCGCGCGGGCCGTGAGCGGCTGCGCGCGGTACGTATCGAACGCGTCGCGCGCGAGTTCGCACGCGCGGTCGACGTCGGCCTGCGTCGCGACGCCGAATGCCGGCGCGTCGATCGGCGCGCCCTTCGTCGGGTCGAACGCGCGCAAGGTTCCGGCCGAGCCGGCCACCGCGTCGGCGCCGATCAGCATCTCTCCTGTCAGTTGCATGGGGTGTGCTCCGTGGTTCGGGAATGGATTGCTCATTGTAGCCCAAAAGATACGATGTCTGCCGACATCATTTCATGTTTTGGACCGCCGGCCGGGCGACTGCCGACAGGCCAAAGATCCTTATGCTGCCAGTCTAACCGCGAAATTCTGACCGTCTCGCGTCATCCTCCAGAGGGAAAACCCGAGGTTTCTGCGTCCGGTTATTGCTCATAAACTTCGGCCCATGTCATACGACGACGTACATTAAAGTGCCTAATCAGACCACCCCTCGCGATCTTCCGCTCGATCTCGCGCGCACCGCGCGCCGGACCGCCGTGCGCTACTGGATCCTGGCGATGCTGTTCGTCGTCACGACGCTCAACTATGCGGACCGCGCGACGCTGTCGATCACCGGCACGCCGATCCGCAAGGCGTTCGGCATCGATCCGGTGACGATGGGCTACATCTTCTCGGCGTTCAGCTGGGCGTACGTGCTCGCGCAACTGCCGAGCGGCTGGCTGCTCGACCGCTTCGGCGCGCGGCGCGTGTATGCGGCGAGCATCTTCCTGTGGTCGGCGTTCACGCTGCTGCAGAGCACGATCGGCCTCGGCGGCAGCGCCGCGTTCGCGGTCGCCGCGCTGTTCGCGATGCGCTTCGCGGTCGGCATCGCCGAGGCCCCCGCGTTCCCCGCCAATGCGAAAGTCGTCGCGAGCTGGTTCCCGACCGCCGAGCGCGGCACCGCGTCGGCGATCTTCAACGCCGCGCAGTACTTCGCGGCCGTCGTGTTCTCGCCGCTGATGGCGTGGCTCACGCATGCGTACGGCTGGCACCAGGTGTACCTGTGGCTCGGCCTGGCCGGCATCGCGCTCGCGTTCCTGTGGCTGCGCGTCATGAAGGACCCGGCCGACCATCCGGCCGTGAACCGCGCGGAACTCGACCATATCGAACAGGGCGGCGGCCTCGTGCGCACGACCGCGCGCGGCACCGGCGGCCTGCGCTCGGAAAGCAGCCGCGTCGCCGGCTGGTACTACGTGCGCCAGCTGCTGTCGAACCGGATGCTGATCGGCGTATATCTCGGCCAGTACTGCGTGAACGTGCTCACCTACTTCTTCCTCACGTGGTTTCCGATCTACCTCGTGCAGGCGCGCGGGATGTCGCTGCTGAAGGCCGGTTTCATGACGTCGCTGCCCGCGATCTGCGGGTTCCTCGGCGGCGTGCTCGGCGGGATGCTGTCGGACGCGCTGATCCGGCGCGGCGTGTCGCTGACGCTCGCGCGCAAGATTCCGATCGTCGGCGGGATGGCGCTGTCGATGGTCATCATCGGCTGCAACTACGTCGACAGCGAAGCACTCGTGATCGTGCTGATGGCCGTGTCGTTCTTCGGCAAGGGCATCGGCTCGCTCGGCTGGGCCGTCGTCGCGGATACCGCGCCGAAGGAAGCGATCGGCCTGTCGGGCAGCCTGTTCAACATGTTCGGCAACACGGCCGGCATCGTCGCGCCGATCGCGATCGGCTACCTCGTCGGCGCGAGCGGCTCGTTCAACGGCGCGCTCGTGTTCGTCGGGCTGAACGCGCTCGTCACCGTGTTCAGCTATCTCGTGATCGTGAAGGACATCAAGCGCGTCGAATTGCGCCATCGCGACGCCTGAGGTTCGACGAAAAGGAGGGAAAAGAAAAACGACGGCGGCCGAGAAAACGGCCGCCGTTTTTGCATCAGGTCGACGAATGCGCGACGCGCAGCATGTCGTGCACGCCGGACGTCATCAGCGCGAGGAACGCGAGCAGGCCGACGTAGCAGAGCGCGTAAGTCGTCTTGGTCTCGATCGACGTCGCGTAATACACGCGGTTTTCGGGCGCATCGGGATCGTAGCGCCACGCGCGCCTTAGCTGCGGCAGCGCGAGGATCGCCATCACGATCAGCAACGGGCTCGGGCGATACACGAACAGCGCGATCAGCACGGGCACGCCCGCGAACCAGATTCGCGGCGACAGCACCGCGGTGATCCGCCCGCCATCGAACGGCGACAGCGGAATCATGTTGAACAGGTTCAGGAAGAAGCCCGTGTACGACAGCGCGAGCAGCAGGTTGCTGTCGTAGTGGCGCGCGGCCGCATAGCAGGCCAGCGCGCCGAGCGTGCCGACGAACGGCCCGGCGAGACCGACGTACGCCTCGGTTTCCGCGTCGTGCGGCATCTCCTTCAGCTGGATCCATGCGCCGACGAACGGGATGAAGGTCGGCAGCCCGACGTCGAGCCCGCGCCGCTGCGCGGCGAGGTAGTGACCCGCTTCGTGCACCAGCAGCAGCGCGACGAACCCGGCCGCGAACCGCCAGCCGTAGAACACCGCGTAAACCGCGATCGACGCAAGCATGGTGCCCGCCGACACGAGCACCTTGCCGAGCTTGAGGCCGCCGAAGATCAGCAGCAACAGCTTCGTCATTCCTTGCGCTCCGCGTCGGATGCGTCGGCGACGGCCGGCACCGCGGCCGCCTTCGGCTTGCGCCCGAAGAAGCGCTTCAGCGCGGCGCCGCCGGCGAGCAGCGCGACCGCGCCGATCTTGAAGAACTTCACCGCGAACGCGCCGATCAGCGCGAGCAGGCCGAGCTTCTTCGCGCCGACGCCGACGATCAGCGCCGCGAGGCCGTACTCGGCGACGTGGTCGGTCGACTTGTTGAAATCGGCATAGCGCTTGCCGTCGTTGAAACTGATGTTCGACAGCAGGTCGTCGGCCGATGCCTTGTATTTCGGCAGGTCGGCGAGCGTCGACGCCATCGTCAGCGACAGGTAGCCGTCACGGCCCAGCACGAGCGTCCGGTAGTTCACACCGTCATTCTCGGCGTTCGGCGCCGCACCCTTGTCGCGGATGATCGCGGACCATACGAGCCGGTGCGTGGCCGCGTCGTACGCGGGCGCCTTCGCCCAGCCGACCACCTCGGTTTCAGGCAGGCCGCGTTCCTTGCGCCCGGGGTTGTCTTCCTCGGTGCCGGACTGCAGGCTCTTCAGCAGTTCGTCGGGCTTCCAGTCCTTCGCGTCGTCGTCGCGGATATAGCCGCTCGGCTCGAACGACACGACGGAAATCCAGTCGGCCTCGGGATCGTCGGGCAGCACGAGGCCGACCAGCTTCGATTCGTCGATCGAGTTGCCCATCGAGCGCAGGTAGCGGCCGGCTTCGGCAGCCGGCACGAACGACTCGCCGGCCTTCAGCTTCAGCACGGCTTCGTGTTTCACGTCGATGTCGGTCGGCCCTTTCACGACCGCTTCGTTGGCGGCCGCGGCAGCGGCCCTCATTTCCACCTGTGCAGCTTCGGTCTGCGCGTGGCCGCTGGTCGCGGCGAGTGCGAGCGTCGCCACGCAGGCGAGCCGGACGGCAAGTTTTTTCATTGTTGGATTCCCCTGGAATGCCTTGTCGTAAATATGCACGGCGTCGGCCCATGCGTTTTCAATCGCGGGTCCGGCGTCGTCTCTCAGTTGGCACGGGGGCTATGGTAACGCAGCGCGGCGACACGCCCGGGGAACGGCGCGACGCTTACCTGGCAGGTAATGCCCAAGGTGCGCGGGATTGCCTATCATCAGCGTCATGAACTCGACCGCCGCCGTCCATTCGCCCTCCCCGTCCGCCAGCCGCGCATCCGGCATCGGCCCGCTGCTGCGCACGTGGCGCCAGCGCCGACGCCTGAGCCAGATGGCGCTCGCACTCGACGCGGAAGTCTCCGCGCGCCACCTGAGCTTCGTCGAATCGGGCCGCGCACAGCCCAGCCGCGAGATGGTGCTGCATCTTGCGGAGCGCCTCGACGTGCCGCTGCGCGAACGCAACGCGCTGCTCGTCGCGGCAGGCTTCGCGCCGCTGTTTCGCGAACGGCCGTTTTCGGATCCTCAGCTCGACGCCGCGCGCCACGCCGTGGAAGCCGTGTTGCGTGGCCACGAGCCGTACCCGGCGCTCGCGGTCGACCGCCACTGGACGCTGCTCGCCGCGAACCGGATGCTCGGCGCGCTGGTCGCGCAGGCCGATCCGGCGCTGCTGCAGCCGCCCGTCAACGTGTTGCGGCTGAGCCTTCATCCGGATGGAATCGCGTCGCGGATCGTCAACTGGCATGAGTGGCGCGCGCACATCCTGCATCGTCTGCAGCGGCAGATCGATGCAAGCGGCGACCGCACGCTGCATGCGCTGCGCGACGAACTGGCCGCGTATCCGGCGCCGGCCGGGCAACCCGGGGACCCGCCGGCGCGCGCCGACTTCGCGGATATCGCCGTGCCGCTGCGGCTGCGCACGGCGGCCGGCGAGCTGACTTTCTTCAGCACGACGACGGTGTTCGGCACGCCGGTCGACGTGACGCTGTCGGAACTCGCGATCGAGGCATTCTTTCCGGCGAATCCGGAGACGGTGGACGCGATGCGTGCACTGGCGGACGCATTGCCGGCGCAGTAACGCGTGCGGTCGGCGCCATCGCACCGGCGGCACGCGTAGAGGGGACGTCGATCAGCGGCGCTCGAGCGCCAGCTTCACGCCAAGCCCCAGCAGGACCACCCCGCTGACGCGATGCATGCGCGTCAGGATGCGCGGGTTGCGGCGGATCGATGCCGACAGCAGGCCGGCGAACAACGCGACGGGCCCCTTGACGAGAAACGTCAGGCCGGCAAACGTCGCGCCGAGCACGAACAGCGACAGCATCGGATGCGCGGCGCCCGCCGGCACGAATTGCGGCAGGAACGCCAGATAGAACAGCGCGACCTTCGGATTCGACACGTTGGACAGTGCACCTTGCGCAAACGTGCGAAGCCGCGATGGCTGCGCGCCGTCGCTGCCGCTCGCGAGCGTCAGCTCACCCGACGAGCGCAGCAACGTGATGCCGAGGTACAACAAGTACAGCGCGCCGATCACCTTCAGCGCCGTAAACAGCCATTCGGATGCCTGAAGAAGTGCGCCGAGCCCGAGCGTCGCGAGCATCGTATGCACGAGCAGCCCGACGCTGACGCCCGCGGCCGTCACGAGGCCGGCGCGCGTGCCGCCGGACAGCGTGCGCGACATCACGAGCACCATGTCCTGGCCCGGCGTGACGATGATCAGAAGCGACGTTGCGATGAACGGTAGCCAGGATAGATGCGACATGGGATAGCTCCTGAACGGGATGGCCGACGGGCGGGAATCGCCCGGCCGGTCGTCAGATTATCGGCGTCCTTCCGTGGAGATTGGATGCGTATTTGGCTATTTCAGACAGTCGACTTGGAGTTATTCTCTAGTCTTCACGATTTCGGTAGTCAGAAATGTCAACCAAACTGGACGCGATCGACCGGCGGATTCTGCGTGCGTTACAACGGAATTCGAATCAGACGAATGCCGAACTCGCGCAACAGGCCGGACTGTCGGCCACGCCCTGCCTGCGCCGCGTGCATCTGCTCGAGGAACAGGGCGTGATCGACGCTTATGTCGCGCTGCTGAATCCCGCCGCCGTCGACCTGCGATTCACCGCGTTCGTGCGTGTCACGCTGGAGCGCCAGGACAAGACGACGGTCGAACGCTTCGCGCGCGAGATGGAGCAGGCGCCCGAAGTGCTCGAATGTCATCTGATGGCCGGCAGCTACGACTATCTGCTGCGCGTGATCGCGCGGGATCTCGACGATTACCAACGCTTCCAGATGGAGACGCTCACGCAGATCGAAGGCGTCCGCAACGTCGAGACCGAGATTCCGCTGAAGCGCATCAAGCAGACGGTTCGCCTGCCGATTTAAGCGTCGAGGAACGTCACGGCCTCCCCGGCCGGCTGCCCGTTCAGCGCACCGTCGCGCACGACGACCTGTCCGCGCACGACCGTATGCACGGGCCAGCCGGTGACCGCGCATCCGTCGTAAGGCGTCCAGCCGCTCACGCTGGCGATCCACTCGTCGCGGATGATCCGCTGCGCGCGCAGGTCGACGATGCTGAAATCGGCGTCGTAGCCGGCCGCGATGCGCCCCTTCCCTTCGATGCCGAAAATGCGCGCCGGACCGGCGCAGGTGAGGTCGACCAGCCGTTCGAGGCTCAGGCGGCCCGCATGCACATGATCGAGCATCAGCGGCAACAGCGTCTGCACGCCGGTCATCCCGCTCGGCGACTGCGGATACGGGCGGCGCTTTTCGTCACGCGTATGCGGCGCATGATCGCTGCCGATCACATCGACCACGCCGTTGCGGACAGCCTGCCACAGCGCCTCCTGATGATGCCGGTCGCGCACGGGCGGATTCATCTGCGCGAACGTGCCGAGCCGCTCGTAGCAATCGGGCGCATGCAGGCTCAGGTGATGCGGCGTGACCTCGACCGTCACGCGCCGCCGGTGCTGTTGAAGAAATGCCATTTCGTCCGCCGTGGAGACATGCAGCACGTGCAATCGACGGCCTGTCTCGGCAGCGAGCCCGACGATGCGCCGTGTCGCGGCCAGCGCGCTTTCCTCGTCGCGCCAGCGCGGATGGTCGCGCACGTCGCCGCTCGCTTCCACGATCGCCTTGCGTTCGCGCAGCCGCGCCTCGTCCTCGGCGTGCACGGCCATGCGCCGCCGCCCGCTGCGCAGGATCCGGCGCAACACGGTTTCGTCGTCGGCCAGCAGATCGCCGAACGAACTCCCCATGAAGACCTTCACGCCCGCGCAGCCGGGCAGGCGCTCGAGCGCCGGCAGCCGTTCGGCGTTCATGGCCGAGCCGCCGATATAGAACGCGTAGTCGCACCACGCGCGGCCGCGCGCGAGATCGAGCTTCGCCTGCAGATCCTGCCCGCTCAGCGTCAGCGGATGCGTGTTGGGCATCTCGAAGATCGTCGTGACGCCGCCAAGCACCGCGCCGCGCGTGCCGGCCTCGATGGTCTCCTTGTGGGTCAGCCCCGGTTCGCGGAAATGCACCTGGCTGTCGATCACGCCCGGCAGCACATGCAATCCACGCGCATCGAGCACGACGTCGGCGCTCCAGGTACCGTGCAACGCGCCCAGCGCGACCACGCGGCCCTCCGCGCACGCGACGTCGATCCGTTCTGCGCCGTTGGGCGTCATCACCATGCCGCCCTGCACGAGCAGGTCGACGTGGCGTCGCTTCGGCGCATCGGTTGCTTCACGCCCGATCCACTCGCCCATGACTCAGAACTCGTTCTGGATGTGTTTGTAGCCGAGCACCAGCGCATTGTTCGTGCGCGCGACGTCCTCGGAGAAATCGCTCGCGTCGGCCGTTACCTGCGGCAACGCGGCGAGGTCGGTTTCCGGCCCGATGCGTTCGGTCGAACGCACGTAGAAGCCCGGCGGCAGGTGGCAGCCGTCGACGACCGCGTTGTAGCGCACGACGCAGCCGTCGTCGATCGTGCAGTTGAACAGCACGCTGTTGAAGCCGACGAACACACCGTCGCCGACCTTGCACGGCCCGTGGACGATCGCGCGATGCGCGATCGACGTATGCCGGCCGATCGTCACGCTCGCACCCGACTTCGAATGGATCACGACGCCGTCCTGGATGTTCGAATGCGCACCGATCACGATCGGTGCGATCTGGCCGTCGGCATCCGTTTCGTCGGCGCGGATCACCGCGTACGGGCCGATGAACACGTTCTCCTCGACGATCACGAGCCCGCACAGGATGGCGGTCGGGTCGACGAACGCGTTCGGATGAATCCGCGGCAGGTCGCCGCGCGGGTTCTTTCGGATCATGAGGATTCCTGCCGGGAAAGGAGCGGGCCGCGCTTGAGCCGCTCGAACAGGCCCGGATCGCGCCACTGCGCGGCGATGGCCGGTGCGAACACGATCGCGTCGAGGTCGATGCGGCCCATGCACGGATTGAAGGCATCGTCGCGAAAGCACTGCGCGTAGCCGGTCTCGGTCTCGTGCACGATGACCGAATGCAGCCGCACGTCGGCTTCGCCGTTCGACATGCGTGTGCCGGACAACGCCGCGTCGACAAGACGAAAGAACACGCGCGAGAACTGTTCGGCGCTCGGTGACACGGGCAGCAACACCCAGCGTTCGGAATGGCGGCGCATGCTCTCGACGTAGCGCGGATCGTCGTCAGCCCACAGTGTCACCGCATGGTCGAACGCATCGATCAGGTCGCGCACGTCGCCCTTGAGCAGCCCGAAGTCGTAGACCATCTGCCCGCGATCCAGCGCATGCGCCTCGAGCAGCAGCTCGACGCGATACGAATGGCCGTGGATCGAATGAGAGCAGCGCCGCGTGCTGCAGCCGCGCACGATGTGCGCGTTCTCGAACCGGAACAGCTTGCGGATCAGCATGCGTCGGCGCCTTCTCGAACGGGCGCGGCCCAGGCGACCGCATCGTGCGGGTGCAGGCTTTCCAGATGGCGCACGCGGATGCGCGGGCTCGCGTGACGACCTTCCAGCGCGGCCTGCACGCGGCGCGCGGCATCTTCGACGAACATCAGGTTCCCGCCGTTCAGCACCGCGAACGCCTGTTCGTCCGCGCGCTTGACGGCGGTCTGCACCGGCGTGCCGAGCGCGTGCTCGACGCGATCGATCAGGTCGATCAACCCGAGCGTCGCGCCATCGGCGGGCAGCGCCACGCTGACGACGGCTTCGCTGCGCTGGCTGTGCGGCGTGGCGGCCGATCCATGCTGTTTCAGCCATGCGGCAACCGCCGCCGGCTCCACGCGATCCTCGCGGCCGAACGCCGTCAGGAACGCCTGTTCGACCCAGTGCCGCGACAGCGCGGCCGAGCACGGGCACGTCGACGAATAGGCGACCGTGACCTGTGCGCGCAGCTCGAACGCGTCGCCGGCAAGCGTCGCGTCGATCCGAACCGGATACGCCTTCCACCCGGCCAGCCCTTCGGTGACGAGCGCCGGGCGGCGGGCCAGCAGGTCGAAGCGCAGCCGCACGCGCGCGCTGCGCGTGTCGCAATCGCGATGGCTGTCGACCATCGCGCGCAACGCACGCAGCAGGCCGGCCGGCGACAACGCTTCGCCGTCGGCGAGCCAGTCGAGCAGCCAGTACAGACGCGACATGTGAATGCCCTTCACATGCGGCGCAGGCAGATCGACCTGCACGTCGGCGCGCGCATGCACGTCGCGCCGGCAGCCGGGTTCGGCCACCACGACGGGCAGGTCGATACCCTGCATGCCGACCCATTCGAGCGGGTGTCGGCCCGGCGCGGCATCGGTCAGGGAAACATCGGGAAGGGGTGCATTCATGCTCGGAATCCGGTGGAGCGCCTTCTCCATCCGGATCGATGCAGGAAGCGCGCGTTCAGGTCAGGACCAGTCGCGAAACGGGTTGTCCCACGTGGTCCAGTGTTCGGGGCCGGTGGCCATCTCGGCGTCGGTCAGCAGACACGCGTCGAAGCGCGCGCGCAGCGCGGGCTCGTCCATGTCCATGCCGATCAGCACGAGTTCCTGGCGCGCATCGCCGACACGCTCGTCCCAGCGCGCGCGGATCTGTGCAACGGCTTCGGCGTCCTGCGGCCAGCGCTCGGGCGGCACGGCCGCCCACCAGTGACCGGCCGGCCCGTGCCGCGCGACCGCGCCGGCCTGCGACCACGACCCGGCGACGGTCGGATGCGTGGCCAGCCAGAAGAACCCCTTCGAGCGGACGACGCCCGGCCACTCGCTTTCGACGAGATCGAAGAAGCGCTGCGGATGGAACGGCCGCCGCGCGCGGTAGACGAAGCTGCGGATCCCGTACTCGTCGGTCTCCGGCGTGTGCGTGCCGCGCATCTCCTGCAGCCAGCCCGGCGCGCGCGACGCCGCGTCGAAATCGAACAGGCCCGTGTCGAGCACGCGCTCGAGCGGCACCTTGCCGAACTCGGCGATCTCGATCCGCGCACGCGGGTTCAGCCCGCGCAGCAGCGCCACCAGCCGCTCGCGCGCGGTGCCGTCGATCAGGTCGATCTTGTTGATCACGATGACGTCGCAGAACTCGATCTGGTCGATCAGCAGATCGACGACCGTGCGCGCGTCTTCCTCGCCCATCGATTCGCCGCGTGACTGCAAGCTGTCGCGCGACGCGTAGTCGCGCAGGAAATTGAATGCGTCGACCACCGTCACCATCGTGTCGAGGCGCGCGACTTCGCCGAGGCTGCGGCCGTCCTCGCCTTCGAACGTGAACGTCTCGGCCACCGGCAGCGGCTCGGAGATGCCGGTCGACTCGATCACGAGCTGGTCGAAGCGCCCTTCGCGCGCGAGCCGGTCGACCTCGATCAGCAAGTCCTCGCGCAGCGTGCAGCAGATGCAGCCGTTGCTCATCTCGACCAGCTTCTCGTCGGTACGCGACAAGCCCGCGCCGCCGTCGCGGACGAGCGCCGCATCGATGTTGACCTCGGACATGTCGTTGACGATGACCGCGACGCGCCGGCCCTCGCGATTGTTGAGGATGTGGTTGAGCAGCGTCGTCTTGCCCGCGCCGAGGAAGCCGGACAGGACGGTCACGGGAAGCCGCGTGGACGGATGAAGTGCGGTACGCATCGGGCGATTCCGGTAGAGGACGTCGAGGAACGAATGATATATTGTATCGCAACGATATAACATATCATTTCAGGCGTCCAGCACGCCGGTTGTCCGGTGCGCGATTCATGACCCCGTCGGGCGCCGGTTCGACGCGAACGGAAAGCGGCCGTGGCGCCGCGCATGTCATGCCGAATGAAAGGTGCGCTTGATAAGCTCGGCGGCGAGACCGCTGGCTTGCCCACACCCGACCATGAAAAACAAAAACCTTGCTGTGTTGTCGCTCTGCGCGGTGCTGCCCGGCATCGCGCTCGCCCAATCGATCGCGGCCCCGGCGCTGAAGCCGGGCGATACCTGGACCTACATCAACACCGTCGAGATCGGCCCGAACGGCTGGCGCCAGACGCGCGACCAGATTTCCGTGCAGCGCACCACGTCCGACCACATCTATGTCGAAACGCAGCAAAGCGGCGCGACGCAGGCGCCGCGCGAGCTGATCGTCGATTCGGACTGGAGCCGTTCGCGCAGCGTCAACGGCACCGAAACCGTCGTGAACCGCCCGCTGGCGTTTCCACTGACGGTCGGCAAGACCTGGACGATCAAGTACAGCGAAGCACACCCGAATCCGCAGCATGCGTCGGAAGCGTACGACACGCATTACAAGGTCGTCGGCCCCGATACCGTCACCGTGACGGGCGGCAAGTTCGACGCGATCAAGATCGAGGCCGAAGGCACGTGGAAGGCGCAGGCCGCGCCGGGACAGTCGATCACGTCCGGCGTATCCCGCAACGCGGGCGGGTCGACGATCGTGATGCAGAGCCACAACAACGGCACGGCGGAACAGACCGGCAAGACCTACAAGGCGTTCTGGTACGTGCCGGCGGTAGGCCGCTGGGTCAAGTCGGTCGAGGAGTACTACGACACGAACGGCGTGCGGACGGCGCGCTATTCGAACGAACTGGCGTCGTACAAGCGCGCCGGCACCGACACCGGCACGCCGTTGGCCGCCGCGCCCGCACATGCCTCCGCACCGCTGGAAGGCCCGCCTCCCGGCGATCAATGACGCAGACGGAGCGCGCGCTCACTTACGTATAGAGCGACGCCGGCGGCAGTTCGCCGGTCAGCGCGAACCGGCCGACATCGCGCAGCCGGTAGTCGAGCGGATCGTGCAGCGTATGCGTGCGCGCATTCCGCCAGAAGCGATCGAGGCCGAGCGACGCGGCCGTCGCGCGCGCGCCGCAGGCATCGAACAGCGCCTCGCCGTTGTCGAGCGCCGCGCGCTGCGCGACGATCTTCGCTTCCGATACCGCAAGCGCGACTTCGGCACGCTCGTCGGCCGTCAGCGCATCCTGCCGCGCCCACGCGCGCTGCAACGCATCGGCCGCGCGATCGGCCAGCGCCGCCGCGGCAATCGCCCGCACGTGCATGTCGCCGAAGCGCTGCAACGTGTACGGATCGTCTTCTGCCTGCGCGACGTCCGCATGAATCCACGGGCGGCCACGCTGCCGCACGTAATCGCGCGCCTCGGCCAGCGCACCTTCCGCGAGCCCGACGAACAGGTTCGTCAGCACGAGTTGCGACACGAGCGTGCGCAGCGTCGCGCGCGGTGTCGGCGGCGTCTCGGAACGGTGCAGCACCTCGTCCGGCGCGAGCGTCACGCCGTCGAAGTGCACGCTGCCGCTATCGGTCTGGCGCTGGCCGATCGGATCCCAGTCTTCGTTGACCGTGATCCCCGCGCGATCGGTCGGCACGACGCCGAACACGGTGCGGCCCGTTGCCGGATCGTGCGCGGACACCGTCATCCGCTGCGACCCGCGCGTGCCCGAACAGAAACCCTTCACGCCGTCGAGCCGATAGCCGCCATCGGGCGTCGCCGTGGCCACGAGCCGCGGGTCGAGCGGATTGACCGCATTGCCCCACCACCAGCCGTGCTCGACGGTGCCGCGCAGATAACGTTCGCGCTGCGCGGCGCTGCCCCATACGTCGACGCTCACGACCTGCAGGCACTGGAACCCGACAAGATGCGCGAGCGCGCTGTCGACGCGCGCGACCTGCCGGATCGCGTCGTAGATCGCGGGCCACCCCGCTTCCTGCCCGCCGAACGCGCGCGGCACCGCGAGCGTCAGCAAGCCCGCGTCGGCAAGCCACTGTTTCTCCTGCGCCGCGTGGCCGCCCGTGCGGTCGCGCGCGGCGGCGGTCGCGCGCAGCGCGTCGATCACCCGCGCCAGCGCCTCGCGATCGACGGCCGGTGCATCGGTTTCCGGCGCGAAGGTCGCCGGGCCGCGTGGATCGTTCATGCAATGGCTTCCTGTGCAACGGTTTCACCCGACAGCGGCACGAGCGCGCCGAGCGGCCGGCCGGTCAGCCGCGACAGGATCTCGCGCCGCCAGTCGTCGTAAATCGCGCGGTATTCGTCGATGTCCGCGCCGAACACGTGTGCGGTGTGCGCATACTCGTCATGCAGATAACCGTCGAGCCGCGCCTGCGTTTCCTCGTCCGCCGCGATCACGCGATCGATCAGCGCGTCGCGTTCGGTGGCCGGCAACGCCGTCAGCGTATCGAACCACCACTGGACGATCTGCACGCGATGCCACTCCTCGTCCGGCCGGATCCGGTTCTCGCCGTGCTCGCGCATCGCGCCGTCGCCGATGCGGCCCGTCTTGCGCTGGATCCACAGCTTCGCGAGGATGTGCAGCTCGTAATGCCATTCGAATGCGAGAAAACCCGCGACGTCGCGTACCGCGATGTCGCCGATGCGCGCCCAGTGCGCGGCGACGAGCCGGTCGATTTCCGGCAGCGGATCGCGCCCCGTCAGTTCAGTCACGCGTTCGCGGCCGATCACCGCGTGCGCGCCGTCGTCGCCGAGCTGGCGCGACAGGATCAGCTGGAAATGCGGATCGTCGCGAAACAGCGTGTCGATCGCCTTCGCGACGACCTGCACGATGAACAGGTCGTGCGACGCCATCTTCGTGTAGTAGTCGGCGACGGCGGCCAGTTCGTCGTCATTGCGCGGCTCGCGCGGCGGTGTCGCGAGCTTGGCCGGGAAGCCCGGACGATGGCGTCGCGCCACGTCGAGAAACAGCGCTTCCTCGAATGCTCCGTTCCATTCGCGCGGTGCGCCGATGGGAAAGGTCATGGGTTTTGTTCTCTCAGGATCATGAATGAAGCGAGCGGACGCTTGTGGCGTCGCTCAGGTACGCCGGGTCACGCGTCGGACCAGGCGGTCGCCCGTGATTTGCACGGCCGAGACGAGCGCGATCAGGATCACGATCACGGTCGCCATGACAGTGGTGTCGAAACGTTGATAGCCGTAGCGGATCGCGAGATCGCCGAGCCCGCCCGCGCCGACGGCGCCCGCCATCGCCGTCGAGCCGATCAGCGCGACGACGGTGATCGTGAAGCCGCCGAGCATGCCGGGCAGCGCCTCCGGCAGCAGCACGTGCCACACGATATGGCGGCGCTTCGCGCCCATCGCGAGCGCGGCCTCGATCAGCCCGCGATCGACTTCGCGCAGGCTCACTTCGGCGATCCGCGCGAAGAACGGGATCGCGGCGATCGACAGCGGCACGACGGCCGCCCACACGCCGATCGTCGTGCCGATCAGCACGCGCGTGAACGGCAACAGCGCGACGAGCAGGATGATGAACGGCGTCGAGCGGAACACGTTGACGAGTGCGCCGAGCACCGCGTTCACGCCGCGGCGCGCGTAGATGCCGCCGGGCGCGGTCGTGACGAGGATCACCGCGAGCGGAATGCCGATCAGCGCCGCAATCACGGCCGACGCGGCGACCATCGACAGCGTGTCGCGGATCGCGTCGAGCAGTTCGGGCCACCAGAGTTCAAACATAGCCGAGCACCTCGGCATGATTCGCGTGGCGGCGCGCACGTTCGAGCAGCGCGGCGACTGCATCGCGCGCATGCCGGGCGCCCCCGTCGTCCACGCCGGGCGCGGCCGCGATCACGAGCCGCCCCTGCGCATGACCTTGAATACGCTCGATCCCGCCGTGCAGGAATCGCACGGACCCGCCGAGCGCCGCCGCGAGCGCGCCGACGTCCGGCTCGCCGCCGCTCTCGCCCGTATAACGAACGTCGAGCACGACCTGCGCGCCGTCGGGCAGCGCGGCCTGCTCGGGCAACGGCTGCACGCGCGCAGCCAGTTCGGCCGGCAGGTCGTGCTGCAGCGTGCTGAGCAGCGCGCGCGTCGCGCCGTGGCGCGGATCGCCGAACACGCGCCACACGGGGCCCGTTTCGACGACTTCACCCTGTTCGATCACCGCGACCGTGTCGCACACCGCCCGGATCACTTCCATCTCGTGCGTGATCAGCACGATCGTCAGTCCGAGACGGCGGTTGATGTCGGCGAGCAGCGCGAGAATCGATTGCGTCGTCTCGGGATCGAGCGCGGACGTCGCCTCGTCGCACAGCAGTACCTCGGGATCGTGAACGAGTGCGCGCGCAATGCCCACGCGCTGCTTCTGCCCGCCCGACAGGCTCGCCGGGTACGCGTCGCGCTTTGCGGCGAGCCCGACGAGGTCGAGCAGCGCCTCGACCTTGCGCACGCGCTCGGCCTTCGGCACGCCGGCGATCTTCAGCGGCAGCGCGACGTTCTCGAACACCGTCTTCGCGGACAGCAGGTTGAAATGCTGGAACACCATGCCGGTGCGGCGGCGCAGCGCGACGAGCCCGTCCTCGTCGAGCGCGCCGACATCGACGCCCTGCACGCGCACGCGGCCCGAGCTCGGCCGTTCGAGGCCGTTCACGAGCCGCAGCAGCGTCGACTTTCCCGCGCCGCTGCGGCCGATGATCCCGAACACCTCGCCGCGCCGCACGTCGAGCGTCACGTCGCGCAGCGCGGCAGCCTGGCCGCGCGGCGTCGCGAATACCTTGCCGACCTGCTCCAGCAACACGGCCGCGCCGCCGGAATGCACGGCCGCTTCCTCACGTGTCGTTGCCCCCGCGCCGGCAAGCACGGCCGACGGCTCGATGAAACCCAGCGTATCGAACAATTGCGTCATCGCTTCGCTCCGTCACGTTCAGGCATGCGCGGGATGCGCGGGTTCGGATACGGCTGCCGGCCGGTGCTGCGCGCCGGTGTGCCACGCAGGCAGGCGCGGGCCGGCGCCGAACAGCTTCTCGCGCAGCGTCGGCGCGGGATCGTAGTCTTCCTTGTAGACGCCGCGGTTCTGCAGCTCGGGCACGACCCAGTCGACGAAATCCTCGAACGACTCGGGCATCACGGTGCGCGTCAGGTTGAAACCGTCGATGCCGGTCTCGTCGATCCACGATTGCAGTTCGTCCGCGACCTGCGACGGCGAGCCGACGATCGGCGCATAGCGCCCGCCGAGCGACATCTGTTCGAGCATGCGGCGCACGGTCCACGTGCCGGTGGTGCTCTTGCGCGAGATTGCGTCGACGGCCGACTGGATCGAATCGGTCTTCACGTACGAAATCGGCTCGTCGAGGCCGTACTGCGCGAAGTCGATGCCGGTCGAGCTCGCGAAATGCGCGAGGCCGGCTTCCGGGCTCGCATAGCGCCGGTATTCGTCGAACTTCTCTCGTGCAAGACGTTCGGTTTCCGCCGTCACCACGCTCACGCCCGCGAAGATCCTGATCGATGCCGGGTCGCGCCCCTGCCGAGCGGCAGCCGCACGGATGTCGAGCGCCGCCGCGCGCGCGGCCGCCTTGCTTTGCCCGTTCACGAACACGCATTCGGCGTGACGGCCCGCGAACTCGACGCCGCGCGCGGACGAACCGGCCTGGTACAGCACCGGCGTGCGCTGCAACGACGGCTCGCTCAGATGGATCGCATCGAGCGAATAGAACGGCCCGTCGTGCTTCACGCGCCGCACCTTGCCCGGTTGCGCGAACACACGCGCCTGCGCGTCGCGGATCACCGCGTCGTCGTCCCAGCTCTGTTCCCACAGCTTGTAGACGACGTCCATGTAGTCGTCTGCGCGCTCGTAGCGGTCGTCGTGGCCGATCTGCTGCGCGAGGCCCATCCCGCGTGCGGCGCTGTCGAGGTAGCCGGTGACGATGTTCCAGCCCACGCGCCCTTTCGTCAGGTGATCGAGCGTCGACATGCGGCGCGCGAACAGGTAAGGCGGCTCGTAGGTCAGGTTCGCGGTCACGCCGAAGCCGAGATGCCGCGTGACCTGCGCCATCGCGGGCACGAGCAGCAGCGGATCGTTGACGGGCACCTGCACCGATTCGCGCAGCGCGGCGTCGGGGCCGCCACCGAATACGTCGTACACGCCGACGATGTCCGCGAGAAAGATCCCGTCGAACTTGCCGCGTTCGAGCGTCTTCGCGAGGTCGGCCCAGTAGTCGAGATCGGTGTAGTGCGCGGAGCGGTCGCGCGGGTGCGTCCACAGCCCGTGGTTGATGTGCCCGACGCAGTTCATGTTGAACGCGTTGAGCAGGATCTTCTTGCGGTTCGCCGTCGTCATGCCTGCCTCCGTCACCACGCGATCGCGTACAGCGAGCCGAACGCGTTGTCGAGCGCCTTGCGCACGGCCGGCGAGTGCTGGTAGATCGCGATGAACTTGCGGATGCGCGGATCGTTCGCGCTTTCGGGGCGCACGACCCACTGGATCGCGAAGCTCTTGTTCTCGGTGCCGTCGAACAGCAGCGCGCTGTTCGGGTCGGTCGTGCCGGCGAGCTTGATGAAGCTCGGGTAGCCCTGCGCGAGATCGACGTCGTCGAGCGAGCGCGCGAGCTGCGACGCTTCGAGCGGAATGATCTTCAGGTGCTTCGGGTTGGCCACGATGTCGTGCGTGGTCGCACGGTAGTCGGTGCCCGGCTTGAGCGTGATGAGCCCCGCGCGCTGCAGCAGCAACAGCCCGCGCCCGCCGTTCACCGGATCGTTCGCGATCGCGACGCGCGCGCCATCCTTCAGCTCGGCAAAGCTTTTCACCTTCTTCGAATAGAGGCCGATCTTCATGATCGTGCCGGGGGCGATCGAGATGAAGTTGTAGCCGCCCTGCTTCTTCGCGTTCTCGAGAAACGGGATGTGCTGGAAGTAGTTGACGTCGATGTCCTTGTTCGCGAGCGCCGCGTTCGGCGTATTCCAGTCGGTGAACTCGACGATCTTCACGTCGAGACCCTGCTCTTTCGCCTCCTTCGCGGCGATCTTCAGCGCCTCGATCTGCGGACTCGTCGAGATGCCGACCTTCAGCGGCGCGGTGTCGGCGCGCGCACCGTTGAGCAGCACGACGCCGAGCAACGCGGCCATCAGCACGCGGGCCGCACGACCGGCGGAAAAGCGGGCGGTAAAAACGGGATGCAGCATGAAACCACTCTCCTGTCCAAAGACGGTATCGACGGATGAGCGACGCCGCGGCGAACGCGCGGGCGTTCTCCGGACAGTCGTCGTCGCATCGGAAAAGGATCAGCCGATGATAGAGAGCGGCGCGGGGGCGGTCTACGAAGCGATTGTGCGAAGAAAATCGCGCGCGGCGATATGGCGGGCGGCCGGGCTGGATCGGAGGCTGGACCGGCCCCCTGGCCGGCCATCTGGCCGAAATCTCGGCCTGGGCGCCGGGCGAATTCCGAAATCTCGGCCAGCCGATCGGCCAACCCTTTCCGCAGACGAAACAAATTCCTTATAAATCAATGCACTGGAAATATTCCGGCAGGCCGGATTTCTGGCACGGGGGTTGCGTAATAGACGGCACACGATGCCGCGAAGCAATGCAGGCATTCCAACATCAGGAGACACGTCTTGCAGACCTCTATCCATACCCCGTCCCATCCGGAGCCGGTTTCCAACGCCGTCGCCACCCCGCGCGAGCGTTTCTGGCCGGAAGGCTGGTGGAAACTGATGGAAATCCGCATCGGCATCATTCCGCTGCCCGTCTACTTCATCCTGCTCGCGTTGATCGTCGGCTTCTCGGTCACCGGCAAGGTGCCCGGCGAGATCTCGATGGCGATCGCCGTGCTCGCATTCTTCGGCTTCACCTGCGCGGAACTGGGCAAGCGCCTGCCGCTGTTGCGCAACATCGGCGCGGCCGCGATCTTCGCGACCTTCGTGCCGTCGGCGCTCACGTACTACCACCTGCTGCCGAAGCCGGTGCTG
The DNA here is from genome assembly GCF_905339975.1 of Burkholderia sp. BCC1999. Lineage (NCBI taxonomy): Bacteria > Pseudomonadati > Pseudomonadota > Betaproteobacteria > Burkholderiales > Burkholderiaceae > Burkholderia > Burkholderia sp. BCC1999. The sequence goes on from NZ_CAJPHP010000027.1 coordinate 44,810, forward strand.
AACCTGACGGTCGAATTCACGAAGTCGACCAACTTCCTGTACCTGTTCATCGCATCGATCATCGTCGGCAGTATCCTGAGCATGGACCGCCGCGTACTGATCCAGGGCTTCGTGAAGATCTTCATTCCGCTCGCGGCCGGCTCGGTCGCCGCGGCGATCGTCGGCACGGCCGTCGGCACCGCACTCGGCCTCGGCGCGCGCCACACGCTGCTGTACATCGTCGTGCCGATCATGGCCGGCGGCGTCGGCGAAGGCGCGATTCCGCTGTCGATCGGCTATTCGGAACTGATGCACCTGCCGCAGGGCGAAATGTTCGCGATGGTGCTGCCGCCGGTGATGCTCGGCAGCCTGACCGCGATCATCCTGTCGGGCGCGCTCGACATGCTCGGCAAGCGCCTGCCGCACCTGACCGGCAACGGCCGCCTGCAGGTCGGCGAAAGCGGCGACATGACGCCGGCAAGCGAAGAGATCCGCGGCCACGTCGACGTCACGCACATCGCGGGCGCCGGCATCACGGCGATCACGCTGTACCTCGTCGGCCTGATGGCGTTCAAGCTGTTCGGCCTGCCCGCGCCGGTCGCGATGCTGTTCCTCGCGGTGCTCGTGAAGCTCGCGCGCGCCGTGTCGCCGCCGCTGCAGGAAGGCGCGTTTGTCGTCTACAAGTTCTTCTCGACCGCCGTCACGTATCCGCTGCTGTTCGCGATCGGCGTCGCGATGACGCCGTGGGACAAGCTGACCGCCGCCTTCACGATCGTCAACGTCGTCACGATCGTGTCGACCGTCGCGACGCTGATGGGCACCGGTTTCGTGGTCGGCCGCCTGCTGAAGATGTACCCTATCGACACCGCAATCGTGAACGCCTGCCACAGCGGGCAAGGCGGCACCGGCGACGTCGCGATCCTGACCGCCGCGAACCGGATGCAGTTGATGCCGTTCGCGCAGATCGCAACGCGGATCGGCGGCGCAATCGTCGTCACGGTGACGCTGATCCTGGTCGCGCACTTCGGATGATGCGCGGCCGCGCGCACCGTCGCGCAGGCTGCTTCGCACGCGCCGCCGCCGGCCTTGCCGGCGCGCGGCGCGCGTCGTTACGGCAGGCGGTAGCGGGCGGCCGGCGACGGACGACCGGTAGCGGGCGGCCGGCGACGGACGGCCGGTAGCGGGCTTCGATGAGGGCGAACGTGCAAAAAGGCTTCAAGGGAATCCCGTGGTGGGGCTGGGCATCGGCCGCCGCGCTGTATGTCGGCGTGGCCGGCGCAGCCGTCGATTTCGCGTGGGAACGCGCGATCGACGCGCTCGAGGAAACCGGCGCGCACCGGCTCGACCTCTATGCGTCGAGCCTGAAGAGCGAACTCGGCCGCTTCGAGATCCTGCCGGGCCTGGTCGCACGGCAGGACGGCGTGCGCGCGATGCTGAAGGCCGCACCGCACGATGCGCCCGCACTCGTGCACTCGGTGAACACCTACCTCGAAGCCGTCAACCGCGACGCGGGCAGCGGCGCGGTCGACGTGATCGACCTGCAGGGCGAAGTGATCGCCGCCAGCAACTGGAACGAGACGATCAGCTTCGTCGGCACCAACGTGTCGTACCGGCCGTACTTCAAGGACGCGCTCGCGCGCGGCAGTGGCCGCTTCTTCGGCATCGGCACCAACACGGGCGTGCCGGGCGTCTACTTCGCGAGCGCGGTGCGCGACGACGGCGTGCCGATCGGCGTGGCCGCCGTGAAGATCAGCGTGGATTCGCTCGAATCGGCATGGCGCGCGCCGGGCGTCGCCGCGATGGTCGTCGACAGCAACGGCGTGGTCGTGATCTCGACCGAGCCCGCATGGAAATTCACCTCGCTGCGCACGATCACCGCGCAGCAGCAGCGCGACATCCAGGCGTCGCGCCAATACGCGGGCCGCACCGTCGACGCGCTGCCGTACCGCCGCATCGGCGACCGCAGCTCGGCCGCGTGGTTCGGCACGTTCCCCGATCCGCGCCACACCGGCCGCACTACGCGCTATCTCGTGATGTCGCGCCCCGCGCCGCAGGCCGGCGATTCGCTGATGGTGCTGCTCGACATCGCGGGCGCGCGGCGCCAGCAGCAAACGGCGTTCGTGTTCGTCACCGGCGCGTTCCTGATCGCCGCGCTGCTGGCCGGCTACGCGATCCAGCGCCGCCGGGCCATCGTCGCGCGGCTGAACGCGCAGGACGCGCTGCGCCGCGCGAACGACCGGCTCGAACTGACCGTCGTGCAACGCACGGCCGCGCTGACGGCGACCAACGAGCGGATGCAGCGCGAGATCGTCGAGCGCGAGCGCACCGAGCAGCGGCTGCGCGCGTCGCAACAGGAGGTCGTGCATGCGGGCAAGCTCGCGGTGCTCGGGCAGATGGCCGCCGGCCTCACGCACGAGCTGAACCAGCCGCTGGTGGCGATCCGCACGCTGTGCGACAACGCGCGCACCTTCTTCGAGCGCGGCCAGCCGGCGCCGGCGCTCGCGAACCTCGAACGGATCGGCAAGCTGGTCGACAGCATGGCCGTGCTCACCGGCGAGCTGAAGACCTTCGCGCGCAAGCCCGACGTCGAGCGCGTCGCGGTGTCGCTGAACGAGGCCGTCGCGCATGCGCGGCTGATCTACGACGCGCGGATCCGCGACGAAGGCGTGCGCCTCGACGTGAACATCGCGCCCGGCACGACGGTGTCGGCCGAATCGAGCCAGTTGCAGCAGGTGATCGTGAACCTGCTCGGCAACGCACTCGACGCCGTGCACGACGCGCCGGTGCGCCGCATCGTCATCGAAGCCACCGGGCCGGACGACGCGGGCCACGTGCGCTTCACGGTGGCCGACAGCGGCGCGGGCATCGCGCCCGACGTGCTGCCGCACCTGTTCGAGCCGTTCGTCACGACCAAGCCGCGCGGCCAGGGCCTCGGGCTCGGCCTCGCGATCACGTCGCGCATCGTCGAGGCGTTCGGCGCGAAGATCGCCGCGACGAACCGCGACGAAGGCGGCGCGCAGTTCAGTATCGAATTCGCGGCGGCGACGCCGCAACAGAGGATAGAGCATGGAAGATGAGATTCGCGTGCTGGTCGTCGAGGACGATGAAAACGTCCGGATCGGCGTCGAGCAGGCCGTCGAGCTCGCCGGGTTCCCGGTCGACGCATTCGCGTCGGCCGCCGACGCGCTCACCCACGTCGCACCCGGCGCGCCGCTGGTGATCGTGTCGGACGTGCGGATGCCCGGCATCGACGGGCTGCAGCTGCTCGACCGCGTCATGGCCATCGACGCGCAGATCCCGGTCGTGCTGATCAGCGGCCACGCGGACATCTCGACGGCCGTCGGCGCAATGCAGGTCGGCGCTTACGACTTCATCGAGAAGCCGTTTTCGTCGGACGTGATCGCCGGCCGCGTCGCGCGCGCAGTCGAGAAGCGCCGCCTGACGCTCGAGGTGCAAGGGCTACGCGCGGCGCTGAACAACTGGCAGGGCATCGAGGCGTTCGTGCTCGGCAAGTCGCCCGCGATGGCCGACGTGCGCAAGAAGATCCTGCGCCTCGCCGATACGTCGGTGTCGGTGCTCATCACCGGCGAAACGGGCACCGGCAAGGAACTGATCGCGCGCAGCCTGCACGACTTCGGCGGCCGACGCGACGCCCATTTCGTTGCGCTGAATTGCGGCGGCCTGCCCGAGCAGATCTTCGAGAGCGAACTGTTCGGCCATGAAGCCGGCGCGTTCACCGGCGCGATCAAGAAGCGCATCGGCAAGATCGAATGGGCGGACGGCGGCACACTGTTCCTCGACGAAATCGAGACGATGCCGATTCCGCTGCAGATCAAGATGCTGCGCGTGCTGCAGGAGCGTGTGGTCGAGCGACTCGGTGCGAACGAGCTGATTCCGGTCGACTGTCGCGTGGTGGCCGCATCGAAGGCCGATCTCGCCGAGCTTGCGGCCGACGGGCGCTTTCGCGCGGATCTCTTGTATCGCCTCAACGTCGCGCAGATCGAGCTGCCGCCGCTGCGCGAGCGGCGCGAGGACGTGCCACTGCTGTTCGAGCATTTCGTGCTCGCGGCCGCGCGACGCTTCGGGCAGCCGGCGCCGGTCGTCACGGCTGCGCAGGTGTCCGAACTGATGACGCATGCCTGGCCCGGCAACGTGCGCGAGCTGCAGAACGTGGCCGACCGCTTCGTGCTCGGGCTGACCGGCGACAGCCTGCTGTCGTCCGGCGACGCGCCGGCCGTGGGCGACACGCTCGCGGAACAGCTCGCGTATTTCGAGCGGATGCTGATCGAGGACATGCTGCAGCGTCACAACGGCAACGTCGCCGATGCCAGCGTCGCGCTCGGCATGCCGAAGAAAACGCTCTATCACAAGCTGCGCAACCTGCGGATTCCCGCACGCGGCGACGCGACGGCCGACGGCGGCGAATGACGCGAACGAGGATACGCAGAACAGCATGGATCGCATCGAAGTCACCGAACGCGGCCGCGTCACCGGCCACCTGATCCGCGGCGTCACGCACGCGCAGAAGACCTTCCGCCCGAGCGACTGGCCCGAGCGCCTCGCGGGCGTCATCACGCTGTTCGTCGGCGAGCGGCGGCCCGGCTATCCGTGTGCGCTGTCGCGGCTCGCGATGCCGGTGGTCGACGGCAACGTCAAATGCCTGTTCGTGTCGGACGAATTGCGCACCGTGTGCGCGGACGCATTCGATTTCGCGATGCAGTTCGCCGCCGACAACGACCTCCCCGTCGCGCTTCAAACCGCGCCCGCGCTGGCGGTGCGCTGACGCGCGGCCCCTTTTTTCGCTGCGAAGGCGCGTGCGCGCAGGCCGCCGCACGCCCTTTCATCTGCGAAATGAATCGTCAGACGATTGAAGGCTTCGACACATGACCACGCAACGACAAGGGTTTCCGGCGCAGCCATCAATAAAATTGATCGTCACGATGAAAATTATGCGTTTTCCTTGCAGGTTGCCGTGATGCATAGTTGCGTCGTGTTGACGCACCTTTGAGTCCTTCAGTCATGAACATGCGAATCGAGCCGTCCGTGCTCGCGAACCCCGACCTGCAATTTGCGACGCTTTCGTCAGGCATCAGCCTGCCGTATGTCGAGCGGGGCAGCGGTGCGCCGATGGTGTTCGTGCACGGCTCGCTGTGCGACTACCGCTACTGGGATCCGCAGCTCGCATCGCTGTCGGCCCACTACCGCTGCATCGCGCCGAGCCTCAGCCATTACTGGCCGGCCGTCGAAGCGGGCATCCAGGACGAGTTCAGCTGGCAGAACCACGTCGACGAGCTCGCCGAATTCATCGACGCGCTCGATCTCGGCCCCGTGCACCTGGTCGGCCACTCGCGCGGCGGCAGCGTCGCGTTCAACGTGGCGCGCCAGCATCCGCACCTCGTCGAATCGCTGACGCTCGCCGATCCGGGCGGCCCGCTGCAACAGCCGGGCGTGCGCGAAGCCGCGCTGCCGGCCGCCGCGATCGCACTGCGCACGAAGGCCGTGAACCTGATCGGGCAAGGCGACGTCGAATCGGGCCTCGAGATGTTCGTCGATTCCGTGAGCCTGCCGGGCGCGTGGAAGAAAAGCACGTCGCGTTTCCGCACGATGGCGATCGACAACGCAAGTACGCTGCCGAAGCAACTGCGCGACCCGCTGCCCGCGTATTCGCAGCACACGGCCGGCGACATCGCGTGCCGCACGCTGCTGATCGACGGCCAGCGCAGCCCGAAGATGTTCCGCAACAACGTCGATACGCTGACGCAGTGGATCGGCAATGCGCAACGACAAACCGTCGCCGGCGCGTCGCACGGAATGAACGCCGCGAGCCCCGCCGTGTTCAACCGTTACGTGCACGAGTTCGTCGCCGCGTAAGTTCTTTCGGGCGGCTTCTGCGCCGCCCGTGCTCCTCGCTGTTCAACGACGATGCGGATACGCTCCGCATCGCGTCCTCCTCAACCGCCGTGCGTCACCGGCGCGTCCGTCCCGTAGATCTGCCTGCGCAATTCCGCCAGCCGCGTATCGAGCGCCACGCGCTGCTGCTCGCGGTCCGGCACCGTGCGCACCACCTCGTCGATGATCTTGCGGCTCTGCGCGACATAGTCGGCATCCTGCCGTTCGCGCGCGGGCGAAGCCGGCCGCTCGCCCATCGCGAGCTCGCGCAGGTGGTCGCGCAACGCGTCGCTCGCGGCCTGGCGTGCGGCGGCATCCGGTTCCGCATCCTGCAACAGCAGATCGGCGAGGCCCGACGCCTCGCGCGGATCGAGCTTGCCCGCATCGGCGTCGGCACGCAGTTGCGCGAGCAACGAACGGGCGCGCGCCTGACGGTCGGACGCGTTCAGCGCATCGCGTTCGTGCGCATAGCCGTCGAGCTGCGCGCGGAAATTGACCGGCGACGCGGCCGCTTGATTCGTCATGGCGGATTCCTGGCTGACAACGATGGAAGAAGCGGCTTGCGGCGCACCGCCCGGGCGGCCGCTCCACCACACGGCGGCCGACGCGACGGCGCCTGCCGCCAGCGCGACCGCGCCCCGGACGATGATGGTTCTGTTCATCATGCGGTTCCTGTCACACGCGCGAAGAGCGGATCGGTCACGCTCGCCGCACCGGTTTCGACATGGCCGGCCAGCGTGCGCAGATAGCCCGCATCCGCATCGATCGTCACGCTGAAGTCGTACCAGCCGCCGCTTGCCGACAGGTTCAACACCGTGTCGACGGCGGCACCCGCCGCGACCGTGCCCGAATGCGGCGCGGCGCCGTAGCCGTTGTCCGTGAGCGTCGCGACGAGCGGCGTGCGGCCGCCATTGCGCATCCGCACGGCGAGATTGCCGTCCGGGCGATACGCGACCGTCACGTCGAACAGCGGCGCACTCGTCGTCGCACCGCCCTTGAAACGGCGGAAGAAGCCGTTCGGTCCGTACGCGGCGAGGTCGTAGCGCCCCTGCGTGTCACGCACCGGCCACCACTGGTCGCTCAGCACACGGCCGCTCTGGATCGTGTAGAAGCGCGGGCCGTTCTGCGCGATCGCGTCATGCACATGGAACACCGCGGCCGACGTGCCGGCCGCGTTGCCGGGCACGGCCTTGCCGTTGTTCGCGAAGCTCACGTTCAGCACGCCGGCGCGCGTATCGAGCGCCGCTTCGACGAACAGCTCGTACGGCACCGCGCGCAGCTTGCGTTGCCCCGGTTCCTGCACCGGCAGCGGCGCGTTCTCGGCCGGATAGCTCGAAGGATAGCTCGGCTTCGCGAGGTAGTACTGCACCCAGTACGCGTTGTCGAGCTGGGCCTTCGTCGCGGTCAGGTCGAGCACCGCCGGCGGCACCGTGCGGTCCGCATCACCCGCGAAGTCGAAGGCCGAAGTGAGGTCGCCGCATACCGCGCGACGCCACGGCGTGATGTTCGTTTCGTAGACGTCCGGATGATCGTCGCCGAAGCGCTTCTCGATGAAGCGGATCACCGACGTGTGATCGAACACTTCCGAGCAGGTCCAGCCGCCCTTCGACCACGGCGAAATCGCGAGCAGCGGCACGCGCGTGCCGAGCCCGATCGGCAGCCCGGAAGCCTGCTCGATCTCGCCTTCGACGCTGACCGTCGACAGCCCCTTGCCGGCCTTCCACGGCGGCACCGGTGCGCTCACGTGATCGAAACGGCCGTCGCCTTCGTCGTAGCAGATCAGGAATACCGTCTTCGCCCACACGTCGGGGTTCGACGTGAGCGCATCGAGAATCCGCGACACGAATTCCTCGCCGAACGACGGCCCCCACCACGGATGCTCGGACGACGAGAACGGCGGCACGATCCACGACACCTGCGGCAGCCGGTTCGCGAGCACGTCGTCGCGCAGCGACGCGATGCCGCGCGCGGTCAGCCCGCGCTGGTTCAACGGCGAGTTCGACGCAGCCGACTTGTACTGCGAAAACCACGCGAGCGCATTGCAATCGTAGTTGTTGGTGTTGTCGATCCAGTAGCGGCTCGACAGGAAATTCCACGCGACGTTGAACGAGCCGACGCCGCCTTCCTGATACACGCGCCAGTCGATACCGGCCTGCTGCAGCCGCTCGGGGAAGGTCTTCCACGACACCGTGCCCGAACGGTCGCCCATCCAGTTCGACATCGCGACCTGGCTGCCGTCGGCGTTCGGCGACGAGCGTCCCGTCATCAGGTAGAGCCGGTTCGGATTGGTCGGCCCCATCATCGACTGGTGATACGCGTCGCAGATCGTGAACGCGCTCGCGAGCGGGTAGTAGTACGGCAGGTCGGTGCGCTTGAAGTAGCCCATCGCGTCGGGCCACTGCACGGCCATCCACTGGTCGTTACGCCCTTCGTTCCACAGCTTGTGGAACGCATCCCACTCGTGGTTCTCCGGCATCATCCACTGCGCCCACGTCTTCGACGTGTCGAGATGCCAGGGCACGTAGTCGCGCCCCTTGTAGTTCTGATACCAGACGGCCTTGCCGTCAGGGCGCGCGACCGCACGCGGATCGTTGAAACCGCGCACGCCCGGGAACGTGCCGAAGTAATGGTCGAATGCGCGGTTTTCCTGCATCAGCACGACGATGTGCTCCACGTCCCGGATCGTGCCGGTCACGCGGGCCGGCTCGACGGCAAGCGCGCGGCGAATGCTTTCGGGCAACGCCGCCGCGAGCGCGGCAGCGCCGGCCGCCTGCGCCGAGCGGGTCAGGAACGTACGGCGATCGATACGCGACATCGGCAATCCCTCCTCGTTTTTCTGGCCGGACGGGGATGGTCGTGCAGGCGGCATCCGCCGCGTGCGGGCGATGCGCGGCCTCGGGGCCGCAATGCGGTTCCGAACAGGCGCGCGGCGCGTCGACGGCCCCCTCCTGCCCGCCGCGCGTGTCATCGATCTGTTGGATTCTAGAAAGGGAAATCGGACAGTTTTGTTAAGACGCGACAAATAACCAGACGATTACGACATTAGAAGTCCTCTACAATTTCTTTCGTCACGCGCCCGACATCGATGACATGTGACGCACCAACGAAAAACGGCGGACGCTTGCGCGTCCGCCGTTCGTTGTCGCATCGCTCGGCTCGTGCGGCCTACCACACGGCCGGCTCCGGCTCCGACCGCGCCTTGCGCGTGACCGAATCCGGCAAACCGAACACGGCGTCGAACGCCCAGTTGTAGGCGAACGTGAAGATCGGGAAGAACACGATCAGCACCGCGTCGTACAGGAACGCCTGCAGCAGCGACACGTCGAGCCACCACGCGATCAGCGGAATCAGGAACGTCACGAGCGCGACCTGGAACCCGATCGCATGCAGCACGCGGCGACCGACCGTGCGCGTGGTTGCCGCGCTGCGCCGCTCCCACGCCTCGAACCCGAGGTTGTACAGGAAATTGACGGTGACGCCCGTCGTCGAGATCATCACGCCCAGCAGGCCGCTTGCCGAGGCGCTCGCACCGCTCAGCATGCCGAGCACCGACGATGCGACCAGGATGCCGAGCAACTCGAACATCACGACATACACTATGCGTCTCTTCCACCCTTGCATGACCATCCACCTTCATCTCGAACAAGGTGGCGAGACTATCAGCGGGCCCCCGTCCGCAAAAGTCAGGTCCTTTCAATTTTTCTGACAGGAGGCCCGTGCATGCTGACCAGCGACCACATCGACATGCTGCTGACCGTCATCGACAAAGGCTCGTTCTCGGCCGCGGCCCGAGCGCTCGGCCGCACGCCGTCGGCGATCAGCATGGCGATCGCGAACCTCGAGGCCGAACTCGACCTCGTGCTGTTCGATCGCGGCACGCGAGAACCGACACCGACCGCCGCGATGGCCGCGCTGCTGCCCGACGCACGCGCGATCGCCGAACGGCTGCATGCACTGCGTGCGCATGCGCAGCATTTGTCGGAAGGCGTCGAAGATACGTTGCGGCTCGGGCTCGCGGCCGAACTCGACGGTGCGCCGGTCGCCCGTGCGCTGACGGCCGTGGCCGCGAAATATCCGGCGCTCGCGATCAGCATCGTCACGGCGCCGCAGGACGCGATCGTCGACGCGCTGCATCGTTCGGCCGTCGATCTGTGCGTCGCATACGGCGGGCTCGACCTGCATCCGCAGGAACAGATTCATGCGCTGTGGACCGAAACACTCGTCGCCGTCGCCGCGCCGAGCCATCCGGCCATCGCCGAATGCGCGCAACCCGAGGCGATCGAGCGGCTGTCGGGGTTCCGGCAGATCGTGATCGCCGATCCCGAACGGCCGCTGACCGACGTACGGCCGTTGATCGGCAACCGCACCTGGAAAGTGACCGACATGGCGACCGCGATCGCGCTCGTGAAGGCCGGGCATGGCTGGGCGAACTTGCCGGAATCGATGATCGGCCGCTACGTCGCCGACGGCGAACTCGCGCCGCTCGTGTTCGCGAACATCCGCAACGGGCTGCCGTTGCCCGTCTATCTGCGCCGCCAGAAGCACACGGGGCTCGGCAAGGCGGCGAGCGAACTGGTGCGCGCGCTGCGGGCGGCCGCCGACCAGCCCTAGCCCCACACATCAGGCTCGACCACACACCTCGTGGCCAGGTAAGAATCGAGTAAGCATCGCGGCCTACAGTGAGTTCGTTCAAGCGACACGGCGGCCGCATCGGCCGCACTCCAGCTGTCGCTCACCAGATCAGACGAAAGGAGAACGCGTGGTCAGCCGGCCAGCCATGAGGGATGTCTGCGCGATTGCGCCGAACGGAAGCCGCGTCAGTTGGCAGCCGCCGCAGAAGTGGAAAAGGCAGCCCGTTGCGCCTTCGTTCGCCGCGGTCTCGATCGAGCACTACATTGCCGGCGCCACGGAAGTCATCGATCTGGAAACGACCGGCCCGATCCTCGGCATGTACCTGCAGGCACCGACAACGCTCGAGTTGCGAACGAACGGCGGCCGGTGGGCGCCGACCCGCATCCGTGGGCCGCTGGCCTATGTGCCGCCCGGATTTTCGTGTTCCGGCCGATGGTCCGACGAAATCGAGTGGATCACGGTCCACTTCGACCCGTCATGGTTGTCGCGGACAGGCCTGCAGAGCGACGTCTGGTTTGCGTCGGCGGCGCTCCGGATGGACGTGATCGACGACCTGCTCACGCAGATCGTCCGCAGCCTCCATGAAGACGCCGTCGCGGGGATGCCGCAGGGTCCGACCTATGCGGAAGCGCTCGGATCCGCCGCGTTGCACCGCATGCTGCACCTGGAGTCGCGGCCGCAAGCGAAGCAGTATGCGCATGCCGGCATGATGCGCAGGGCCGGCGAGTACATCCGCGACAACTTCCAGGGCCCGCTGACGCTGATGACGGTGGCCGATGCCGTCGGCTACCCGGGCGATCTCTATTCGTTCATCCGGAGTTTCAAGAAGGCCAACGGGCTGACACCGCACCAATACATCATCGAGAGCCGCCTGCAGGCGGCGCGCGCCCTGATCGAGCGCGGACAATGCGACATCACGGAAGCCGCGCTCGACTGCGGCTTCTCGTCGGCCAGCCACTTTTCGGCGACGTTCCGCAAACGGTGGGGCGTGTCGCCATCCGAGCTCAAGCCGCGATCCGCGATCGTTATGCCAGAGGAAGCGAGAGAATCCACAGGCCGCTGATCGTCAATGCGATCGTCAGGACCAGAAGCGGCAGCTGTCCGACGATCGCCGTGCCAGCGGGATGGCCGCGCCTGATGGCGATCGCGTGAGTCAGCATCACGCTCAGGATGTGCCCGGCGAGAATCAGCAGCACCTGCGCATGCCAGATGTATCCGACGTTGATGAGCGCTTGCGCCGCCGATACCTGATCGTCAAGGGCCGCCACCGGCAACAGCTTCCAGCCGAGCCCGAGCGGATCGGACACGAGCCGGAGGACCTGCCGCCCCTGATCCCAGAACAGCGTGAAGTAATGGCAGACGTTGTAGAAGAACGCGATCGGCAGCAGTATCAGGCAGAACTGCCGCGAGAATGACGCGCCGCCCGACGATGACCGCGCGCTGATCGCGCCGAGCGTGCAGCAACCGCGGAACAGCAGGTAATACGCGACGCCGATGGCCGCGAATGCGAGCCATTGCCACGCCAGCAGAATCTCCGCGGAATACGCGTAGTTTTTCCCGAGCGACGGAAGCAGATCGATGATGTGCGGATAGACGCTGCGCCAGAAGAACGTGTTCCACGGGGCCGTATCGTGCAACCCGTCGTAGGCCGTCGACGACAGCATGAACGACAGAAAGGCGACGATGCTGGTGTCCGCCGGTGCGTCGCGCGACATGTCCGCGATCGGGTTCCTCGGTTCGACGATCGCGTGACGGCGCTCGCCCCGACGCCACTTCAGCGGCGACAGCTTCGCGCATAGCCTGCACAGCAGGCCGAACGTATCGAAGCAGGCGAGCCATCGCTCGCGCCCGAAGCAGAAGGCACCGATCAGCGCATACGCGACATACGCGACGAGGAACAGGCTGACGTCTCGCGGCCGCCCCGCCCCGAACAGTTCCAGCGCGATGAGCGCGACGTAGCCGCCCAGCGCGGGCCACGATGCGAGGCGTTGCGGATAGCGATAGCGCCCGCGCTCCAGGACGGGGAAACAACGCGCGGCGATTCGCAACAGCAGCGCGAACGGATTGGTGAACCCATAAACGTCGCCCAGTATCGCGCTGACATACAGCGAGCCCAGATAGAACCAGATCCAGAAGCCTGACATCGCGAGATTCAGGAACGGGTTCGCGGTTCCCGCCATGCCCGCGACGATCACGAGCGCGACGAACGCCGCACTCGCGACTTGCCCGGCGCTCACGAGCGAAGCCGGGATGCGCAGCGCTGCGTTCCATGTTCCCGATCGCCCTGCCGAATCGGGCGCATGCGTACCCGATGCGAACGCCAGGATCATGAACGACACCATCAGCGTGCCCGTGGCGGCATACGCATAGAGCCACAACGGCACCGGCAGGTAGTACGGAATATTCCACGCGTGGGCGCTCGCCGCAGTCGGCATGCACGCGACAAACCACGCGAGCCATGCGGTCGGCCATCCCTTTCCGTGCCGCGCGGGGGCTTCGAGGCGGCCGCTCGCGTGGGCCGATTCATGCGCGCTATCGTCAGGCATTTCAACGTCTTCCCGCTTAGTAGTCCGCAGACGAGACCCATCCCGTCACCTTCCAGCCGGCTCCATCGCGCTTCTCCGACACGATCCCCACGGTGTCGTACGGTGCGTCGAGCAACTTGATCAGTGCGACGGCGCGCGGACTGCCATCGCTCGAACGCGGTAGCGGAAACACCAGGAAAGGCAGGACGGGAGACGGCTTGTCGCCCTCCACGATCAGTGGCAGCACGGCGTCATTCAATGACTGGAACACCTCGAACGATGCGCCGCCACGTGCCGATGCGAAAGAACGTGCCGCCGAATGCGACGTTCCCTCGATGGCCAGATAACCGCCATGATCCCTCGACCGCCATCCGACGAGCGCGTCGACCAGCGTATCGTCGGGCTTGTTCCCGCGCCCGACCGAAAGAGCCGGCAGCCAGCGCCTGTCGACCGGCGATGTCGTGACCCAGTCGTTGAAGAAGCGCGTGTAGAAGTCGATGAGATCCTTGTCGACGCCAGCCTGCGTCGTCGGTGGCAACGGCGCCGGCAGGTCGCGCCGACCGTGCCATCGGACAGCTTTCCACGCGGGCCCGTCCGGCAGGCTGATGCCGTCGAGAAACGACGTATCCGCGACGCCGTTCGCGATGAACCAGTCCGACTTGGCCCGTTTCGTTCGTGCATCGACAAAGACCGGAAGCCGTTGCCGGACCTGATCCCAGGGAGCCGCCTGCCGGGCTGCATCGCCTATCTTCGGATACCTGATCATCTGCAAATAGGTTGCCTTCGCCATCTCTTCCACGTCGGCGGGCCGGCGCCAGGTCAGATCCGCTGCGTGGCTCGATGGTGCGCCTTGATCGAGCGGCGCGGCCATCGCCAGACCGCCATCGCATTCGATTCCGTCGCGGCGCCAGTCCGGCACCGAAGGCGTGCCGCGATGGGCCCACGAATCCTGCCACGCATGAAGCGCGCGGCCGAATTCGCCGAGCATGAACGCGGCCTTGCCACCGGCGGCCTTGCCGAGCGCCGTGTCGACTTGCGCCAGTGCGGCCGGCCCGCCGGGCACGACGGCCCTGGCCTGCGCGTCGGCCGGCACCTTGCGCCCGCCCGGATAGTGGCGCGCCTGGGCATCGTCGGCATCCGGGACGAAGCGCGACAGGCACGCGTACTGCAGCGGCGACGTCATGTACTCGATCGACCCCGCATCGATGCGCTGATCGGCGAGCGCCATGGCCTCGGCGTCGCGCGGCGCGAAGCCGGCCTGCCGCGCGAGCCACAGCGTGAGGCCAAAGTGCACGTCGGCTTCGAAACCGGCACACGTCAGCGGCATCGCGAGCGCAGTCGCGCAGACCAGCAGGCAACGGCGGAGGTGCGTCAATTGCCGATCTCCGTCGCCTTCGTGCTTTCGGGGAACGGCCAGCTGCCGCTCTCGAACGACAGGACGAGCATGCCGTTGTCCTGGCACGCCGTGGTCAGCAGATGGCGGTCGAAGTCGAAATCGAGGCGCGACGCGCACCAGTCCGGCCCGCCCGCGCGGTACTGGCCGAACATCAGATGTGCCGAGCCGGCCCCCGGCGACTTCGCGGAAGCCGGGTTGTAGTAGGCGATTTCCTTGGGCTTCGCCGGGTCGCGAATGTCGAACACGCGAATGCCGGAGTTGAAGTAGCTGCACGCAAGCGCGGTCGCGTTCTGCCGGTTGTCGACGCTGCAGTAGTGCGCGCCGTACGTGAACGTGGTCAGGCCCGCGATATCGGGAATGACCTTGCTGCAGTTCGCGATCGCGTGCGTTTCGAGCCGGAGTTCCGACACCAGCTTCGGCGTGGCTTCGTTGGACATGTCGTAGATATGCCCCATCGGGAACGGCGCCACGCCGGCATTGCATGCAGCCTTGACGGCCGTGGCGCCGGGATCCTGCAGGCCGCCTGCCCCGCCTTCATCGACTTCGATCAGATACGGTTTCCCCGCCACGGCGAACGAGATCGTATGTTGTGCAATGCTGCCGTCCCGCACGGGCACCGTCGCGATCCGGTGCATTTGCGCGTTGGGGCGCCGGCTCTGTACTTCGCTGGTATCGACGACGAAGAAACCGTTGTCGCCGGTCGCGTTCGCGTCGTTCAGCGGCGGCGCACCCATGCCGATGGCCGTGCCGCCGTTGCCCGACGCGACGAAGTACGCGCGGGTTCCGCCCTGGCTCACCGACAGGCCGTGCGAAATGTTACCCATGCCCAGATCCGCCACGCTGATGGCGGAGATCATCTTCGGCCGGGTCGGCACGGTCAGGTCGATTGCGTAATAGGCTTTCGTGAAGGCGCCGCCGACGTAATAAGTCAGCCCGTCCGGCGAAAATCCGCCTTCGTGGCCGAGCGGCTTGGTGGCCGGCACGATGCCGCCGTCCGCGCCGGTGCCGACGGGCACGCTGGCCAGCAGTTGCGGCCGTGTGCAATCCGAAGCAATGTCGTACAGGTCGATCTCGGGGCCGCCACCCCCGCCGAGCCCGTTGTCGGCGGCCAGGATCCCGCGCGCGACGTTCACGCGCAGCGACTCCCACGGATCGATCATCGACGTGGACGTCAGCGAACTCACGCGCACCGGCTGCGCCGGGTTGGTGATGTCGATCACCGGCACGCCGGGGTTCACGCGCGGCGGTGCGTCGGGATTGTTGAACAGCGCATTGGCGCCCATCGTCGCGTGATAGAAGCAGGTCTGGCCCTTCTTGTCCGTGTAGGTGGCGGCCGACCACGACGCGCCTTCGCCCTGCACCTGGCTGACGCGCTTCAGGTTGCAGTTGAAGCCACCGAATCCGGCCTGCCGAAGCGCGGCCGGCACCTGCCCTTGCAGCGCGGTCTCGGGCGTATCGCCCGGGCTGCAGCTCGGCACGCGCGGCACGACATAGTCGGCCACCGATACGTTGGATGAAGCCGCCGGCGTGTCGTCGGCTTCTCCGCCGCAGCCGGCCAGCACGAACATGCCCAGCGACAGCGCGATCGCTGCGCGAATCGGGAATTGCATCGTTGTCTCCTTCCGTCTTGTTTGTCGTAATGGAATTGCGTTACGGTCACGGCCCGGGATAGATTTCGATCACGGCGACTTCGATCGGGTCGCCTGTGCGGGTGTGGAAATGCAGCGAGAAACGCCCGGTGATACCGACCGGGAAAATGTCCAGCGACTGCGCACGCCCGGACGCGCACGCCGCAAACGCACCCGGTATTTCATGCGCCATCAGCACGCCGTCTTCCTGCGCATGCACGTCGAGATGCACGGGCACGCCTTCACGGATCGCGATCACGGGCCGCTCCCACGGCGCCCTGTCGCGGTCCACGTAGACGGAGAAATGCTGCCGCTCCGGCAGCGCCGGTGAGGCTCGCGACACGTGCCGCGCGACGCCATAGGCCAGCAGCAGCGTCAACGCAATCGCGATCCATGCCGGCGCCCGGCTTCGCCGCAGCGGGCGCCCTGCCTCGATGCTCGTGCTTCGTTCCATCAGCGTTCGCGCCACACGTCGTGGCTCCGTCAGGCCGCCCGTCAATCGGGCGGATTCGATATCGATGGATGGTAGGGATCGGTGCCGCGGTGAGATATCGGCTTATTGCGGACTGTCGAGAAATTGCGTACCGAGTAACCCCAGTAGCGGCGGCGGATGAAGGGCCGCGCCGAGGTCGTTTCGGTGGGTGGCGGGTGGCGGGTGGCGGGAAAGGAAACAGGAATCTGCCGGGACGTGTCTCCCGGGGATCGCATCGATGCCGGCGACAGGCTGTCTGCCGACTGAACGCAGGGTGCTGTAACGCGGCCAACGAACCAGGGCACACGCAGCAACGCGCGGCCGGTTGCAGGCAGCGACAGATAACCGGTGCGGCGGCGGTCGCCGCCGCACCGCCGGTCGATGCCATATGGCTTGACCGTTAGTTGCGATTAATGCGAACCAGCCGCCGCACTCTGGATCGAATCGACGAGCGACGCGTTGTCGTACCGTCGCCCGGCAATGCCCCATCCGCCATCGACGGCATGCACGACGTTCACCCACACTTGCGCCGGCGTCAGCCGCCCACCCGCTCGATGCAGCACGATCTCGGTCGCCCGTTCGACGAATTGCCGCTGCTTGTCGGGCGCCGCGAGCGCCACGGCAGGCAACTTCAGCTCGACGAACGCGGCGGGCTCCGCGCGGCCCTGCACGAAGGTCCTGTTTCGCGGCAGCACGTTGAGCGTACCCACCACGTTCGGCGCCAGGAACCCGTTCCCGGTCAATCCTTCGACGTCCAGCAGCGCATCGGTCAGCTCGGCAAACACCGGCCCCTCGTCGTCCGCCTTGAAAACCCCTTCGGATACTGTCAGCGTAATCGGCATCGCACTTTCTCCAGGTCAGGTCATCGGATTCGTGACGTGATATAAATATCAGTCACTCTCTATACATTAGACACTGATCGCTCTCTATGCAAGCGATAAAGAGCGATCGCTCTGAAGCGAGTCTGTCATGCGTTATTCCGTCGAGCACAAGCACGAAACCCGCGCGCGCATTCTCGAAGCCGCGAGCCGCCTGTTCCGCCAGGAGGGCTATGGCGGCTCCGGCATCGGTCCGCTGACGAAGGCGGCGGGCGTCACCAACGGCGCGTTCTACGGGCATTTCAAGACGAAGGGCGAAGCGTTCCGCCAGGTCGTCCTTGATGGCCTCGACCAGCTTCGGCAAGGCGTCGCGACGTTCAAGGCCGAGCACGGCGCGCGCTGGCGGCGCCCGTTCGTGTCGTTCTACCTCGGGCCGCGGCGCACCTGCGCACTCGGCGAGAGCTGTGCACTGCCGAGCCTGTCGCCCGAAGTGATGCGCGCCGACGACGACACGCGCGACGCCTATGAGCAGGCGCTGCGGCAGATCGTCGACGACGTGTCGGCCGGGCTCGGCGACACACCCGACGACGACCGCGCGATCGCATTTCTCGCGCTGCTGTCGGGCGGCGTCACGCTCGCGCGCGCGGTGCGCGATCCCGAACTGGCGCAGCGCATCGCCGATGCGGTCGGCCGCTACGCGGTCGTGATCGCCGAACGCACGGACGTGAAGCCCCGGGAGCAGCCATGACGAGCACGAGCGGCCAATAAAAAACCCCGATCCGCGTTGCCACGGACCGGGGTTCTTCTCTTCAGTCAGCTACCGGCTTGAACGGCCCTTGGCGGGCCGCTGCTTCAACGCGCGGCGACCTCCGCCTTGACGGACGCCGCATCGCCGACCGCCGCCGGCGCCGCGCCCCACCCGCCGCCGAGCGCGCGGATCAGGTTGACGGTCGACACGGCCTGCGCGCCAGTGAGCTGGTTCGCCTGCAGTTGCGACTGCAGCACCGAGCGCTCGCTGTCGATCACGTCGAGATAGGCGACTTCGCCTTCCTGGTACTGCGTGCGCGACAGCGTCGCCGCACGGCGCGACGCGTTGACGGCCGCGTCCTGTGCGCGGATCTGGTCGTCGAGCAGGCGCAGGTCCGAGAGATTGTCCTCGACCTCGCGGAACGCGACGAGCACCTGCTGCCGGTAGTTCGCGACCTGCTCGTCGTACTGCGCGCGCGCCTGCTGCACGCCGGCCGCACGGCGCCCGCCGTCGAACAGCGGCAGCGTCAGCGCGGTGCCCGCGAACGGCCCGAGCAGGAACGTGCGGCTCGACCACATGAACAGGCTGCCGAGCGTCGACGCTTCATAACCGAACGCCCCCGTGATATCGAGCTTCGGGAAGTACGCGGACTTCGCAAGGCCGATCCGCGCGTTCGCGGCCGCCATCGCGCGCTCGGCCGCCGACACGTCCGGACGGCGCTCGAGCAGCGCGGACGGCAGGCCCGGCGGAATCTTCACCGCGACCGGCACGATCGGCGTTTCCTTGAACCCGAAATCCGCCGGCGCCTTGCCGAGCAGGATCGCGAGCGCATGCTCGGACGCCGCACGCCGGCGCGCGACGCCGACCGCATCGGCCTGCGCACTGGCCAGCTCGTTCTTCGCGCGCGACACGTCGAGCTCGCTGATGTCGCCTTCGTTGAAGCGGCGCTGCACGAGCTTCAGTGCCTGCTCGCGCAGCTCCACCGTGCGGCGGTACAGATCCTGGTCGGAATCGAGCTGACGCAGTTCGAAGTAGTTCTGCGCGACGTCCGCCTGCAGCGCGAGCTGCACCGAACGGAACAGCGCTTCGCTCTGTGCCTGGTCGGCGCGCGACGCCTCGACGTTGCGGCCGACGCGGCCGAACAGGTCGGCTTCGTACGACACCGTGCCCTGCGCGCGCCACAGCGTCGCGTTGGTCGGGCCCGTGCCTTGCGGCTGGAACTGCGACGCCGACGACAGCCCTTCGCGCGTCGGCCCGAATCCTGCGCCGATCTGCGGGAACCATTGTGAACGCGCCGAACGCGTCGCCGCACGCGCTTCCTCGACACGCGCGGCCGCGGCCTTCAGGTTCTGGTTCGCGGCGAGCGCCTGGGTCTCGAGCGAATCGAGCACCGGGTCGCCGAACACCTTCCACCATTCGCCGCGGTGTTCGCCGTCCGCCGGCTCGGCCGTCTTCCACGTGCCGGCCTGCTCGCCGGCGGCGAGCGTCGGCGCTTCCTTGAACGCGGCGGGCGCCGCGGCATCCGGACGCTTGTAGTCGGGGCCCACCGCGCAAGCGGCGAGCAGCGTCGCGAGCAGGGTGCTCGCGGCCGCCACCTTCGCGAAGCGCATCAGGCCGTTCGTGTTGTGCAAGTCAGTCATTTTCTTGTCCTCAAGCATCGGGAGCCGGCACGCCATAACCCGCCGAATCCTTGCCGGCGACGTGGATCTTGCCGCCTGCCAGCGTGCGCAGCACGACGTAGAACACCGGCGTCAGCATCAGCCCGAACAGCGTCACGCCGAGCATCCCGAAGAACACCGCGACACCCATCGCATGGCGCATTTCCGAACCGGCCCCCGTCGACGTGACGAGCGGCACGACACCCATGATGAAGGCGATCGACGTCATCAGGATCGGGCGCAGCCGCAGCCGGCTCGCCTCGATCGCGGCCTCGAACGGCGTCCTGCCGTCGTGTTCGAGCTCGCGTGCGAACTCGACGATCAGGATCGCGTTCTTCGCCGACAGCCCCACCAGCACCATCAAGCCGATCTGCGTGAAGATGTTGTTGTCGCCCTGCGTGAGCCACACGCCCGTCAGCGCCGACAGAATGCTCATCGGCACGATCAGGATCACCGCGAGCGGCAGCGTCAGGCTTTCATACAGCGCCGCGAGCACGAGGAACACGAGCAGCACGCTGATCGGGAACACATACATCGCCGAATCGCCTGCAAGAATCTGCTGGTACGTGAGGTCGGTCCACTCGAACCGCACGCCGCGCGGCAGCGTTTCATGCGCGATGCGCTCGACCGCGGCCTGCGCCTGACCCGACGAGAAGCCCGGTGCCGGGCCGCCGTTGATGTCGGCCGCCGTGTAGCCGTTGTAGCGCACGACCATTTCCGGGCCGAACGTCGGCGTCACCGTGACGAGCGACGACAGCGGCACCATCTCGCCCTTGTCGTTGCGCGTCTTCAGCTGCAGGATGTCGTCCGCGCGCTGACGGAACGGCGCATCGGCCTGCACGCGCACCTGGTACACACGCCCGAAGCGGTTGAAGTCGTTCACGTACAGCGAGCCGAGATACACCTGCATCGTGTTGAACACGTCGGTCACCGGCACGCCGAGCTGCTTCGCCTTCACGCGATCGAGATCGACGTTGAGCTGCGGCACGTTGATCTGGTAGCTCGTGAACAGCGGGCCGAGTTCAGGCGCCTGCTGCGCACGCTTGATGAAGTCGTTGGTCGCATCCGCGAGCCGCGCATAGCCGACCGCGCCGCGATCCTCGATCTGCATCTTGAACCCGCCGAGCGTACCGAGGCCCAGCACCGGCGGCGGCGGGAACACCGCGACGAACGAGTCCTTGATCGCGCCGTACTGCTGGTTCAGCGCACCCGCGATCGCGCCCGCCGACAACGCCTTGCCATGCCGTTCCGAGAACGGCTTCAGCGTGACGAACACGATGCCCGCGCTCGAGCTGTTGGTGAAGCCGTTCACCGACAGCCCCGGGAACGCCACCGCGCTCTCGACGCCCGGCTGCTTCAGCGCGATCGAGCCCATGTCGCGGATCACCTTCTCGGTACGGTCGAGCGACGCGCCGTTCGGCAACTGCGCGAACGCGATCAGGTATTCCTTGTCCTGCGCGGGCACGAAGCCGCCCGGCACGACCTTCGACACGAGCACGGTCGCGCCCACCAGCACGAGGTACACGGCGAGCATCGCCGTCTTGCGCGACAGCACGCCGCGCACGCCGCGGCCGTAGTTCTCCGCGCCGCGATGGAACACCTTGTTGAAGCCGCGGAAGAACCCGCCGAGCACGCGGTTCATCACGCGCGTGAGCCAGTCTTCCTTCTCGCCATGCCCCTTCAGCAGGATCGCGGACAGTGCCGGCGACAGCGTCAGCGAGTTGAACGCCGAGATCACCGTCGAGATCGCGATGGTCATCGCGAACTGCTTGTAGAACTGGCCGGTCAGGCCCGACATGAATGCCAGCGGCACGAACACGGCGACGAGCGTCAGCGCGATCGCGATGATCGGCCCGCTCACTTCCTGCATCGCCTTGTAGGTCGCCTGCCGCGCGTTCATCCCGCTCTCGATGTTCCGCTCGACGTTCTCGACGACGACGATCGCATCGTCGACCACGATCCCGATCGCGAGCACCATCCCGAACAATGACAACGCATTGATCGAATACCCGAACGCCAGCAGCAGCGAGAAGGTACCGATGATCGATACCGGCACCGCGATCAGCGGAATCAGCGACGCGCGCCAGGTCTGCAGGAACACGATCACGACGATCACGACCAGCGCGATCGCTTCGAGCAGCGTGTGCACGACGGCCTTGATCGACGAGCGCACGAACTGCGTCGGGTCATAGACGATCTTGTAGTCGACGCCCGCCGGCATGTCCTGCTTCAGCTCGGCCATCGTCTTGCGCACTTCGTCCGAGATCTGCAGCGAGTTCGCGCCCGGCGACTGGTTGATCGCCATCGCGACGGCCGGCTTGTTGTCGAGCAGCGAGCGCAGCCCGTATTCGGATGCATCGAGCTCGATCCGCGCGATGTCGCGCAGGCGCGTGACGCCGCCGTCCGGCGTCGTCTTCACGACGATGTCGCCGAATTCGTCTTCCGTCTGCAGACGGCCGCGCGCGTTCACCGACAGCTGCAGCGGCGTGCCGGGCAGCGACGGCGATGCGCCGATCACGCCGGCCGCGACCTGTACGTTCTGCTCGCGGATCGACTGCACGACGTCCTCGGCCGACAGCCCGCGCTGCGCGACCTTCTGCGGGTCGAGCCACACGCGCATCGCGTAGTCGCCCGAACCCCACAGCTGCACCTGGCCGACGCCCTGGATCCGCGACAGGCGATCCTTCACGTTGATCAGCGCGTAGTTGCGCAGGTAGGTCATGTCATAGCGGTTGTCCGGCGAGATCAGGTGGACCACCATCGTCAGCGTCGGCGAGCTCTTCACCGTCGTGATGCCGAGCCGCTGCACGTCTTCCGGCAAGCGCGGCAGCGCCTGGTTCACGCGGTTCTGCACGAGCTGCGTGGCCTTGTCCGGATCGGTGCCGAGCTTGAACGTGACGGTGATCGTCATGTTGCCGTCGCTGTTCGCCTGCGACTGCATGTAGAGCATGTCCTCGACGCCGTTGATCTGCTCTTCAAGCGGCGACGCGACCGTCTCGGCGATCACTTTCGGGTTCGCGCCCGGGTACTGCGCCTTCACGATCACGGAAGGCGGCACGACTTCGGGATATTCCGAAATCGGCAACAGGAACATCGCGATCACTCCGCCGAGCAGGATGATCACCGATAGGACTCCTGCGAAGATCGGCCGGTCGATAAAGAATTTGGAAATGTTCATGTGTGGCTCTGTCTGGTTGAACGCGGATGCGAAGCGGCGGGCCGCTTACGAATCCGCCTTCGCCGGTGCGGCCGGCTTCGCGTTGTTCGCGAGCGGCGCGGACGGCGCATCGCCGCCCGTCATCGGGACCATGTGCGGCTTCACCTGTTCGCCGGGGCGCACGCGCTGCGTACCGTTCACGACCACGCGGTCGCCTGCCGCAAGGCCGCTCACGATCACGCGCCGGTTGCCGTGCTGCATCCCCTGCTGCACTTCGCGGTACGACACGCGGCCTTGCTGGTCGACGACGAACACGAACTTCTTGTCCTGGTCGGTGTTGATCGCCGCATCGTCGACGAGCAATGCCTCGTGCGGCGCGCTGCCGCCCACCTTCACGCGTGCGTACAGGCCCGGGACGAGCGCACCGTCCGCATTGTCGAAGCGTGCGCGCACGCGGATCGTGCCAGACGACGTGTCGAGCCGGTTGTCGACCGAATCGATCTCGCCGCTGCGCGAGTAGCCGGTTTCGTTCGCGAGGCCGAGCTCGACCGGCACCTTGCGACCGCTGCGCGCGCCGTTGATGTATTGCAGGTAGGTCTGTTCGTCCGCGTCGAACGATGCGTAGATCGGCGACACCGACACCAGCGTGGTGAGCGGCGCGGCCGACGCGCCGGCCGACACGACGTTGCCGAGCGTGATTTCCGCGCGCGACACGCGGCCCGACACGGGCGCGGTGATCCGCGTATAGCCGAGGTTGATGCGCGCCGTTTCCAGCGCGGCGTCGGCGGCCTTCAGGTTCGCCGCCGCCTCACGCGCCGCGTTCTGCTTCTCGTCGTAGTCCCGCTTCGCGATCGCGTTGTCGCCGATCAGGCGCTGCGCGCGCTGCCAGTCCGTCTGCGCATAGCCGCTGCGCGCCTGCGCGGCGGCAAGCTGGGCGGCCGCGCGGTCGGTTTCGGCCTGGTACGGGCGCGGATCGATCACGAACAGCACGTCGCCCTTCTTCACGAGCGCGCCGTCCTTGAAATTCACCGCGACGATCGTGCCCGATACCTGCGGGCGCACGTCGACTTTCTCGACCGCTTCGAGGCGGCCCGAATAACTTTGCCAGTCGGTCACGGTCTGCGGCACGACGGTCGCGACGTCGACTTCAGGCAGCGGCGCGGCCGATTTCTCGGGCGCGTTTGCGTTGACGCGCATCGCGCCGAACGTGCCGAGGCCGACGACGGCGAGCGTCACGATCGCCGCCGTGGCGATTCGCGAGCGGGAGGTGCGTAGGATGGCCATGTGGATCTCCAGTAAACGTGGATTGGTTTTTTGGTTATTCGGAACGGTTCGGCTGGCGCGCCTGGAAGCGGCACTGGAAGAAGCGCACGGCTTCCTCGAAGGCGCCTTCGTGCGTCGAGAGCGCGGCGTGCGTGATGTCCGGATAGCGGATCACCTGCGTGAGCACGCCCGACGAGATCAGGCAGCTCGCATATTTCTCCGCTTCGACGTGCAGCACGTCGTTCTGCGCGGTGACGACGAGCGTCGGCGGCAGGCCTGCCAGGCGCACCGATTCAAGCGGCGCCGCGTACGGGTGCATGCGCTGCGCGGCCTGCGGCAGATACGCGCGATAACAGGCCGCGCATTCGCGCGCGGTGATGTCGGATGCGAGACGTTCAGCGTCGCCGATGCGCGTCATGCTCGGGTCGAGCATCGGCCCGAACAGCGCCTGCGCGGCGATCGACACTTCACCGCGGTCACGTGCGATGAATGCCAGGCAGTTCGCGAGCTGGCCGCCCGCGTCGTGGCCCGCGACCCCGATCTTCTTCGGGTTGCCGCCGAATGCGCGGGCACGCGTCGCGGCCCACACGGCCGCGCGATACGCATCCTCCGGCGCGGCCGGAAAAGGAAAGGCCGGCGCGAGCGAATAATCGACCGACACTACGAGAGCTGGTAAGCGTTCTGCTAAAAAACGCGCGGCGAAATCCGCGTCTTCGAGCGAACCGCGGACAAAGCCGCCGCCGTGGAAATAAAGCACTACTGGCAACCCGGTCTTGTCCGGGCGGCGGTAGAGGCGCAGCACGATGTCCTGCGCGTAGCCGGGAATTTCCACTTCGGCGACCGTCAGCGCCGCGCCTGCCAAGGCTTGCGCGGGCAGCGCGGCTTTCAGGAATTTGCTGAATTCAGAAGCGTCCATGACGATGCAGCATCCATTTCGAGATGGAACGAATTCTGGGTCCGGCAGACATTGGGATAAATGCCTATAATCCGGCAACACAATTCAACGCCCCCGAACAATCCGAGGCTGCGCTTACCCACGAGGTGGCGCAGCCTCTTTGTTCCGGGGGCACAAGGGTCTGCTTGTATATGGAACGCACATGCGAATGCCCGAAATCGCTCGTAGGGCAAGAAGTGAGGAGCGCCGTTTGGCCGAGCCAAACAAGCGACGAGCGACGCCGCCATACGGGCGATTTCGGGCATTCCCGTGACAGGAATTTCTTAATTTGGGGTTGCCACGAGAACGGCCGCTCGCCGCGTTGCACTCCTTGCGAATACGTCGGTATTCGCGGCGTCCCACGGGGACTTCCGTTGGTCGTCGCGCGCCTCGCGAGCGGCCGTTCTCGTGGCAACGCATGCGCGTTCCATATACAAGCAGACCCTAGATTGCGGAGGTTGTGATGGACCGGCTTCAGGCCATGCAGGTGTTTACTCGCGTCGTCGATACAAGCAGCTTCACCAAGGCAGCAGAAACGCTCAGCTTGCCGCGGGCGTCCGTCACGACGATCATCCAGAATCTCGAAGCTTTCCTCGGCGTGCGATTGATGCACCGGACCACGCGCCGGCTGTCGCTCACGCCGGACGGCGCCGCGTACTACGAACGATGCGTGCGGATCCTCGCGGACGTCGAGGAAACCGAAGCAAGCTTCCAGGCCAACAACCGGAAGCCGCACGGAAAGTTGCGTATCGACATGCCCGGTTCGATCGGGCGGCTGCTCGTGATTCCGTCGCTGTGCGAATTTCATACGCGCTATCCGGACATCGACCTGCAGCTCGGCCTGTCCGACCGGCCGGTCGACCTGCTGCAGGAAGGCGTCGACTGCGTGATCCGCGTCGGCGCGCTGCAGGATTCGTCGCTCGTCGCGCGCCGCGTCGGCCTGTTCGAATGCGTGACGGTCGCATCGCCCGACTACCTCGAGCGCCACGGCGAACCGCAGACGATCGACGACCTGAGCCAGCACAAGGCCGTCAACTACTTCTCGAGCCGCACCGGCCGCACGATCGACTGGACGTTCCTGACCGACGGCAAGGAAGTCGAGATGAAAATGGACAGCATCGTGTCGGTGAACGATGCGGATGCGTACGTGACCTGCGGGATCGAAGGCTTCGGGCTGATCCAGCCGCCGCTGTTCATGGTGCTGCCGCACCTGCGCGAAGGCCGGCTCAAGGAAGTGCTGCCCGGCATCAAGCCGCTGCCGATGCCGATCTCGGTCGTGTATCCGCACAGCCGCCACCTGTCGCCGAAGGTGCGCGTGTTCGTCGACTGGGTGGCCGAAGTGTTCGACCGTTGCCCGCTGCTGAGCGGCAAGGGCAGCCTAGACGCGACGTGCAGCAAGCGTACGTTCGAGGAAGCCGAACGCGCGCCGGCGCTCGACACGCCGGTCATCAACGAGTGGGTCGCATAATCGTCTGAACTGCGCGCGCGGGCCGCCAGGCTCGCGCGTCGTCCCGCCGCCTCACCGTCTCCTCGCCCGCCTTCAAGCCGCCATTCCGCGCGGCGCAGCCGATCCTTCCCGATTTCGCAGCAAACCTTTGTGTCGCGAGCAGCAATCGCCCGCGTGCATCGTTGCGCGTGGCCGCCGCATCCACGCGAGCCCCGCTGCACGGGGCTGCCGGCGATTTCCGTATAACCCTGCCGTTCGTGCGGATGTCGATTGTTCCTTTGCGACGACAAATCAATTCGCGTCTGCCGCATTTATCGCGACGGAACAGATACCTAGAGTAAACCCTGTCGCGCACCTCGTTGCGCATCGAACAGATCCCGCTTGATGGGACCGGAGTAAGCGCTCAGCCGCCAGCTCCGAAATATAGGAGTTACGCCATGAACCGCCGCAACCTTCTCTCCGCCCTCGCCCTCACGCTCGCCATGTCCGCACCGGCCTTCGCCGATTCGGCCACGCCGCATGCCGGCGACTACGGCAACACGTCGTGGTACTCGCAGCACTACGGCCCGCGCACGCGCGCCGAAGTAAACGCGGAAGTCGAGCAAGCGCGCAAGGACGGCACGCTCGCGTACCTGCGCAAGGCGACTTCGTATCCGCAAGGGCTCGAACTCGCGCAAGGCCCGTATCGCTCGATGCAGGAAAGCAACCAGCTCGCCGGCGGAGGCCGGTAAACGCGCAACGCCGCGCAGCGGGTTGCCCCGTGCGCGGCGTCGCGACACACCTATCGACGACTCGCTGAGTCAGTTAGTTGCAGGAGAACATCATGAACGACCAACTTCCTTCGCCGCTCGATCACTGGGACGACACCACGCCGGTCTGGACGCCTTTCCGTTCGACCCCGCACTCGCATTGACCACCGGCTGAGCCGTCGCCCGGCCCTCACCGGCGCGGCACGCCGTCGCGCCATTCGCCCCAGTGCGTCACAATGTCCTGAACGAGCGGATTGCCCGCGCGGTACAGGTTTTCGGTCGCCGGGGCGAAGCCGCCCTGATCCGCGTAGTTCAGCAGATTGTCGGCACTCGTCTGGCCCGCATACGGCCGGTCGAAATCGGAACCCGTCCGCAGCACCGCGACGCGCGACAGGTCGACCCGCTTCACGCTCGCCGCGCGCTTGAGCGCTTCGTACGTCGCGTTGTCTTCCTGCGCGGTCATGCAGTACGTCCCCTTGCCGTCGGTCAGAATCTTCGTCCACTGACGCGCGCGCTCGCCGATCAGCGTGCCCGAGAACCACGTGTTGCCCGATGACGTGTCGCACTGGATCACCGTCGGCGGCCGGTTCGCCGGCGCATACGTGAACTTCGCGCGCGCGGCCTGCGCCTGCGCGCTGTCGGCGAGCACGACATTGCGCGACAGCGCGACCGCGGCGTCGGTCAGCTGCGGGTTGAGCTGGAACACTTCGGTGCGATAGTCGAGCGGCGGCTTGTCGTTCGGGCTCTTCGTGTTGATGCCGAGAAAGCCCGTATTCCAGCCGGCCGGAATCTCGCGTGCATCGAGCTCCCACTGCAAGCTGAAATCGACGAGGTATTTCGACCATGCGGCGGACCCGATCGTGCCTTGCGCGGGGTCGACGCCCGCGATGCCGGAGACCAGGAAATACGTGCGGCGCAGATCGAAGCGTTGCGAGAACGTGAGCGCCATGATCGTCGCCGACGCGTTCGCATAACCCATGCCGGTCGTCACGACGCACACGTCCTGCTTGTTGCAATGAACGTTCGGGTAGTCGGGCGACAGGCCCGGCACGGCGATGTCACGCCACGGGCCGAGCCGGTCGAGCCACGCCTGGCCCTCCGGACCGAACATCGTGATGATCATGACCTTGACCGGGCGGCCCTGTGCACCGGTCTCGGCGAATGCATTGTTGCCCGCGTTGTTGCCCTGATTGTCCTGCGCGATCGACGGCGCGGTCGCACAGGCGGCGAGCGAAAATGCAGCGGCGGAAAGAATGGAGCGAGTCAGCATCGGCGTTCCTTGTTTCGATGATGTTGGGTGAGAACGGCTGTCGGAGACTGCGCGAGGGAGTATAGAACGGGCGTACGCGATGCGGAACCCGACTACGAAACGGCTAGCGGTGTTTCGTGCGAATGGACGTGCGTTGCGTGACGGAATTCGCGCGTTCGCCACTGCATTGCAAACATCAGGAATACTATCGGGTTGGTCGCCACGTGCGACGTCGGCCACCTCGCGCCATGCTATACGCGCACCAGCCCCGCGACGCCGTAACCGAGCACGACGAGTGCGGCAAGCACATGGCTCGCCGCGAGCCACCCGGGCGACTTCACGAAACGACCGATCGCGCTGCCGCCGAACGCAAACACGAGCTGCCCCGTGAGGCTGCCCGCAAACACGCACGCAGCACCGATCAGCCAATGGCGGTGCGCACCGGCGGCAGCCGTTGCATAGCCATAGAACAGCAGGATGGTCAGCGGGTTCGCGAGCGTGACGAGGAACATCGACATGAACGGGCGAGCGCCCGGCGGCGGTGCGTCGCCGTCGAGCGTGCGCCGGCGGTCCCGCAACGCCTGCCACAGCATCCGCGCGCCCATCGCGAGCAACACGAGCGCACCGACGATACGGAACAGCGCCAGATGCGCCGCGAGCGTGCTCGTGAGCATCGCGCCGATCGTGAACGCGACGACTGCATAGCAGCCGTCCGCCGCGGCAACGCCGATTGCCGCGCGAACGCCGGTCGCCGTGCCGGCACGCATGCCGTAGTTCGCGATCATCAGCGCGACGGGCCCGACCGACAGCGCGATCATCAGCCCGAACAGAAAGTCATTCATCGGTCGTCGATGCCTTCGAGGGAAGGCACCGATTCTAGCGACGTCAAAACGATCCGGTGAATGAAGTGGGCGTCAGGCGACGTCGACGCGTGCGGGGCCGTCCACCATCTCGCCGATCACGACCGCGCGGTCGAAACCGTCCGCGCGGAAGCACGCGAGCACTTCATCGACGGCCTCGGGTGCGCACGCAACCAGCAGGCCGCCCGACGTCTGCGGATCGGTCAGCAACGCCTGCGCGACGGGCGGCAGGCCGTCGGCGAGCCGCACGTCGGTGCCGTATGCGGCCCAGTTGCGGCCCGATGCACCGGTGAACACGCCGTCGGTGACGAATGCCTCGACGCCGGCGAGCCACGGCAGCGACGCATAGTGCACGCGCGCGGTCAGCTGCGCACCGCGCGCCAGTTCGAGCGTATGGCCGAGCAGCCCGAAGCCCGTGACATCGGTCAGCGCATGCACGCCCGGCAGCGCGGCCAGCTCGGCGCCCGGCCGGTTCAGCTTGGTGGTCGTCGCGACCATCTGCGCGTAACCGTCGGCGTCGAGCTGGTTCTTCTTCAGCGCGGCCGACAGCACGCCGACGCCGAGCGGCTTGCCGAGCACGAGCACGTCGCCGGCGCGCGCGGCCGCATTGCGCTTCACACGCGACGGATGCACGACGCCGATCGCCGCGAGCCCGTAGATCGGCTCGACCGAATCGATCGAATGGCCGCCCGCGACCGGAATGCCGGCGTCCGCGCACACCGATTCGCCGCCGCGCAGCACGGCCGCGATCGTCTCGTGCGGCAGCACGTTGATCGGCATGCCGACCAGCGCGAGCGCAAGGATCGGCTTGCCGCCCATCGCATACACGTCGGACAGCGCGTTGGTCGCCGCGATGCGGCCGAAGTCGAACGGATCGTCGACGATCGGCATGAAAAAATCGGTGGTGGCGACGATCGCCTGCTCGTCGTTGAGCCGGTAGACGGCCGCGTCGTCGGACGTCTCGGTGCCGACCAGCAGGTCCGGGAACAGCGCGGGCGGCGTCGCGCGCTTCAGCAGCTCGGACAGCACGCCCGGCGCGATCTTGCAGCCGCAGCCGCCCCCGTGCGACAGGCTCGTGAGGCGCGGAACGGCAGGCTGGGCTTGGGTGGCTTCGGTCATCGTCGGCATCCGTTGAATAACAACGTTCTATTATCGACAATTCCGCGCGAGCGCGCCGGATACCCACATAATTGGCGGCGCTGCCTTCTCCCCGCCCCCGTCCACACCCTCGCTCATGGATCACCTGTTCATCGGCCTCGTGCTGTGCTCCGCGCTGCTGCACGCCGTCTGGAATGCCTTCCTCCACGTCAGCGAAGACCGGCTCGTGCAGCTCGGCACGATGTCGCTGCCGTATCTCGTATTCGGCGTCGCCGGCGCCGCGCTGCTGCCCGCGCCGGCGCCCGCCGCGTGGCCGTACATCGCCGCGTCGGCCGCGCTCGAGGTCGCGTACTGCTTCACGCTGGCGCGTGCGTACCGCAGCGGCGAGTTCGGGCAGATCTATCCGATCGCGCGCGGGATCTCGCCGCTGCTCGTGTCGGTGCTCGCGTTCGCCTTCCTCCACGAACAGCCGACACCGTTCGGCTTCGCGGGCATCGTGCTCGTGTCGTTCGGGATCATGTCGCTCGCGCTGCGGCGCGGCTTCCGGTTCTCCGGCGAAGGCGTGCCGTATGCGCTGCTCACGGGCGTGTTCATCGCCGCCTATTCGATCTGCGACGGGATCGGCTCGCGCATGTCCGGCAGCGCACTCGGCTACATCGCGTGGGTGTACCTGCTGTGGAGCGTGCCGCAGCTCGTGCTCGTCTGTATGCTGCGCGGCGGCCCGCGCGCGGTGCTCGGCTCGCGCACCGCGCTCACGCAAGGTGCGATCGCCGGCACGATCTCGCTCGCCGCCTACGGGATCGTGATCGTCGCGTACCGGCACCTGCCGGTCGCGACCGTGTCGGCGCTGCGCGAAACCAGCTCGATCTTCGCGGTCGCGATCGGCTGGTTCGTGATGCGCGAGCGACCCGGCGCGCAGCGGCTCGCCGCGTGCGCGCTGGTGGTCGCGGGCGCGGCGCTGATCCGGCTCTAAGCGGCGCGCCCGGCCCGCGGCCTGCCGCCGCGTCAGAACTTGTGGCGGATGCCCGTCACCGCGACGATCTGCGTACGCGTGCTCGACGGGTTCGAGATCCCTTCGATCGCGGCCACCGCGTTCGACGACGCGCGCTGGTAGAACGCATTCACGTAGACGTCGGTGCGCTTCGACAGGAAATACTGCGCGCCGACGCTCGTCTGCAGGTAATGCGAGCTCGGCTTCGGCCCCTGCGACGCAAGCACCTGCGTATAGGTTTCGCCGAGCGCGAACTGCAGCGCGGGCGTCATCAGGTAGCGCACGCTGCCCTCGTAGTTGTTGAAGCGCATTGCGCCGCCCGTCTGCAGGTTGAACAGCGAGCTCGTGTACAGCAGGCCGAACGTCGCGGCTCCCCACGCATACGCGCCGCCCGCGCCCCAGATCTGCTGACGCGTCACGCCCTTGATGAACGTGTAGTAGTTGTCGGACGCCGCCGCGCCAGTCGTGTCGAGCGCCGGGTGATCGACGCGCACGTACGCCGCACCGAGTTGCAGCGGCCCGTTCTCGTAGCTCGCGCCGAGGCTCCACACGCGGTTTTCCGCGAACGACGTCGAATTCGAGAAGCCGTACAGGCCGACCGCGCGCAGCCCGTACCACGTGGGCGTCTGGTACTGCACCGAGTTGTTGGTGCGGAACGTGTTGTTCAGGTCGTCGGTGTCGAACGGATGCAGCGCGTACTGCGTGAGCGCGGTGGTCGCACCGATCTGCAGCGGCTCCAGCACTTCCTGCGCCGCGTTGTACTGGCGGCCCATCGTCAGCGTGCCCCAGCGGTCGTTTTCCAGCCCCACATACGCGCGGCGCCCGAACAGCCGGCCGCCCTGGCTCGCGGCGCCGCTCTCGATGTTGAAGCCGTTCTCGAGCCGGAACACCGCGCGCGTGCCGCCGCCGAGATCCTCCTTGCCGAGCAGTCCGAAGCGCGTGCCCTGCTCGTTGCCGCCAGTCGCCTGCCACGCGGCGTGACCGTTCTGGTTGTTCGTGTACGTGATCCCCGAATCGACCACACCGTACAGCGTCACGCTCGATTGCGCCTGCGCATGTGTCGCGCCTGCCGCCATTGCGATACCCGCCAGCGCGACCGCCATCCCTTTCTGCTTCATCTCCGACCCCTTTTTGTCGACTGAATATGGGGAGCGATTTATTTCGCCCATGACGTGTTTTATTGAATAAAACATCGTCTTATTAATTGTTGAATTCGGCGATTTTAAGCGTCAAGCGATGACAAAAATCACCCGGATGAGCTCAAACGCCTTCGATCGACAGGCGTTTCGAAGAATGAAACAAGCCCAATATCTACGGGATTTACAGGCTTATCTCAACGCGTAATGCCGGCATTGAAAAAAGCCCTTGACCACAATTTTCTGCCGTTGTGAAATATTGATACGCTGTTTTAATGATTAAAACAAACGAGCGAGACGCTTCGAGAAACTAGGTAAAGAACCTGATCCCCATGGTGACGTTTAATTGCAACAACGCGACCGCCGGCGCATCGCCCGCGTATTTCATCGCGCAGCCGACGGCACCCGCGCTGCCGATCGTCGTCGATTCGCCGCACAGCGGCATCACGTATCCGCCCGACTTCGCGACCGTCGCGCCGGACGACGCGATCCGCACGACGTGGGACGCCTACATCGATGAACTGTGGGCCGGCACCCCCGCGCGCGGCGGCACGCTGCTCGCCGCGACGTTCCCGCGCGCCTACATCGATCCGAACCGCGCGGAAACCGACATCGACGAAACGCTGCTCGCCGAGCCGTGGCCCGCGCCGCTTGCGCCGCAGCCGTACACGCAGCGCGGCATGGGACTGATCCGGCGCGACGCATTGCCCGGCGTGCCGCTGTACGACCGCAAGCTGTCGCTCGCGGAAGTACGCCACCGGATCGACGCGTACTACCTGCCGTACCGCCACGCGCTGGCCGGCATCGCCGAGCCGCTGCATGCCGCGCATGGCGCGCTGTGGCACATCGACTGCCATTCGATGAAGTCGCGCGGCAACGCGATGAACGTCGATGCGGGTGCGCTGCGGCCGGACGTCGTCGTCAGCGACCGGCGCGGCACGACCGCCGACCCGGCCTTCACCGCGTGGACCGCGCAATGGTTCGCCGACGCCGGCTATCGCGTGCAGGTCAACGACCCATACCAGGGTGGCGACCTGCTGACCGCGCTCGCCGACCCGGCGCGGCAGCGCCACAGCATCCAGATCGAATTCAACCGTGCGCTGTACATGGACGAGGCCGCATTCGCGAAACATGCGGGCTTCGCCGCGCTGAAGCGCTCGGTAGACGCGTATCTCGACGCGCTCGCCGATTACGTCCGCGCGCGCATCGCAGCACAGGGAGATACCGCATGACGACCTACATCGTCGATGCCGTCGACAGCGCGCTGAAGCTGCTGACCTACGTGGCCGAGCACCCGAACCTCGGCGTGACCGAGCTGGCGTCGCAACTCGGCATCAACAAGTCGCGCACGTACCGGATGCTGTGCACGCTCGAACTGCACCGCTTCGTCGTGCAGGACGCACGCACGTCCACCTATGCGCTCGGCCCGCAGGCGTTCGTGATCGGCGTGGCCGCGTCGCAGCAGAACGCGCTCGTGCGCGCCGCGCACCGGCACATGCTCGCGCTCAACCAGGCGATCAACGAAACGATCGTGCTGCGCGTGCGCGAAGGGCTCGAATCGGTGTGCGTCGCGCGTTGCGAAACCACGCACGCGGTGCGCACCGTCGGCTCGGTCGGCAACCGCCGGCCGATCAATTTCGGCGCATCGGGCAAGGTGCTGCTCGCGTTCGCGCCGGATGCCGTGCGCGACGAATATCTCGCGCAGCTGCGCCGCAACGGGCTGGCCGACGATCCGGCGAAACTCGCCGGCGAACTCGACGCGGTCGCGCGCAAGGGCTACGCGGTCAGCAGCGGCGAGGTGACGCCCGGCGCGGTCGGCATCGCGGTGCCGGTGCGCGACCTGACGGGCGCGACGGTTGCGTCGGTCAGCGTGACGGGCCCCGAGGTGCGCGTGAGCCACGCCGACATCCCCGACTATCTCGAACGCCTGCAAGCGTGCAGCCACGCGATTTCCGCCGAACTCGGCTACGTCCCGGCGCGCGCCGCGCTGCAACCGGCCTGACGGCCCCGCTCCTTCTTCGACGAGGATCCGATGTCCGCCTCTTCCCCGAACCCGGCCGGCGCACCCGGCGCCGACACCGCCGCACGCGCGGCCGACGCCCCGGCGGCGCCCGCCGCTCAAGCGCCGCATCCGCACGGCAAGATGCTGCACCCCGTCGTGATGATGCTGTGGGTGCTCGCCGCCGCGATCGCGCTCACGTGGCTCGTCGACTCGGGCCAGTTCGCACGCAACGGCAGGCTCGTCGTGCCCGGCACCTATCACGTGGTGCCGAAGGCGACCGCGCTCACGACGCTCGTCGCGCCGGCCGTCAGCCACAGCACGTCAGCGCAGGCGCTGCCGGCAAGCCTCGTCTCCGCGTTCGTCGCGGTACCGCAAGGGTTGCTGAAAAACGCGCCGCTGATCGTGATGGTGATGTTCGTCGGCGGGATGTTCGGCGTGATGCGCCGCACGGGTGTCGTCGATGCGGGCATCGACCGGCTGCTGCAGCTCACCGGCAACAACGCGTACCTGCTGACGCCGATGCTGATGATCCTGATCGGGCTCGGCAGCACGCTGCTCGGCTTCATCTCCGAGTATCTCGTGATCATTCCGATGGTGGTCGTGATCGCCCGGCGCCTCGGCCTGTCCGACCTGTTCGCGGTCGCGCTCGTCGCGCTCGCCGCGAAAATCGGCTACATCGCGTCGGTCACGAACCCGCTTGCGCTGGCCGTCGCCCAGCCGCTCGTCGGCGTGCCGCTGTTCAGCGGCGTCGCGCTGCGCGCGGCCGTATTCGTCGTATTCCTGACGATCGGAATCCTGTACCTGCTGCGCTACGTGCGCAACACCGGCTATCGCGCTGGGCAGACCGCCGCGGGCCAGGCCGCGCACACCGCCGCGAAGCTGTCGCTGCGTCACAAGGCCACGCTGCTCGTGTTCGCCGCGGCGGTCGCGATGCTGATCTACGGCACGCGCGAACTCAAGTGGGGCAACGTCGAACTCGCGGCGTTCTACACGGCCGTGAGCATCGCGACGGCCATCATCGGCGGGCTCGATTCGCGCAGCGCGGCCGACGCGTTCGTCGACGGGATGAAGAACATGATGCTCGCCGCGCTGCTGATGGGGCTCGCCGCTTCCGTCGAGCTGCTGCTGCAGAACAGCCTCGTGCTCGACACGCTGATCAACTTCTTCACGCGGCTCGCCGACGGGCAGTCGCCGGTGTGGGTCGCGAACGGGCTGATGGGCGTGCAGATGGTGCTCGACGTGTTCATTCCGTCGGTGTCGGGCAAGGCCGCGGTGAGCATGCCGATCATCGGGCCGATCGCGCAGCTGTCCGGCGTGAGCGGCCAGACGTCGGTGCTCGCTTTCGTGCTCGGCGGCGGGCTGACGAACCTCGTCACGCCGACGTCCGGGATGCTGCTCGCGTATCTCGCAACGGCTCGCGTCGACTTCGGCGCGTGGATCCGCTTCGTGCTGCCGCTGTTCCTGACGCTGCTCGCGTTGTCGTGCGTCGTGCTGACGTTCGCGGTGTGGATCGGGTATTGAGGTTTGCGACAGGCACGGCAGAACGTGCGTGCGCTCGGCGGCGCGCGGCGCGTGAAGCCTGCCTGGCCCGACTGTGGCGACGGGCATCGCAACGCAATGCCGCAACCGGCAGCACCGTTCAAGCCACCGCCACCGCCCCGCCGAATGCCCGCTCGTCGATCGCCTCGGCGAGCGTCGCGAACGCCGTCGCGATCTCGTCCTCCGGCACGCACGCATAACCGAGCAGCAGCCCCGACGCCGCGCGCTCGCGATCCGCGTAGTAACCGGACAGCGGCCGCACGACGATATTGCGTTCGAGCGCGGCCTGCGCGACCGCGCGATCGTCGGCACCTTCCGGCAGTTGCGTGACCAGATGCAGTCCCGCGTCGCTGCCGAGTGCCTGCAGCGTGTCGCCGTAACGTCGAGCGACCGCGTCGAGCAGCACCTCGCGGCGCTGCCCGTACAGCGTGCGCATCTTGCGGATGTGCGACACGAAGTGCCCTTCCGCGATGAATTCCGCAAGCACCGCCTGCTGCAGCAACTGCCCTTCGCGATACAGCTCGGCGCTCGCGGTCGCGAAGCTTTCCGCGAGCGGCTCCGGCGCGACGAGATAGCCGACCCGCAGCCCCGGGAACAGCGTCTTGCCAAAACTGCCGACGTAGATCACCTGCCCGGCCGTATCGAGACCTTGCAGCGACGCGAGCGGCCGGCTGCCGTAGCGGAACTCGCTGTCGTAGTCGTCCTCGATGATCCAGCAGCCGTGCTGGCGCGCGTATTCGAGCAGCATCCGCCGCCGTGCGAGGCTCATCACCATCCCGAGCGGATACTGGTGCGACGGCGTGACGAGCATCAGCTTCGGCGGTTCGGCGAGATCGGCGGCCGACGGCGCGATGCCTTCTTCGTCGACCGGAATCGGCCGCGTCGTCAGCCCCGACACGTTCAGCACGCTGCGCACGCCCCAGTAGCACGGGTCCTCGGTCCAGATCGCATCGCCCGGATCGGTCAGCAGCCGCACCGCGAGGTCGATCGACTGGTGGATGCCGGTCGTGATCACGATCTGCTCGGGCGTGCAGCGCACCGAGCGCGACGTGCGCAGGTAGTCGGCCAGCGCCTCGCGCAGCAGTGCGAGCCCGCCGCCCGGCGCATAGGTCAGCAAGTCGGGGCGCAGCCGCCGCCAGTACTTGTTGTGCAGCCGGGTCCACACGCGCGCCGGAAATCGCGACACATCGGGCACGCCCGGCATGAACGCGCCGCCCTGGCGCTTCGACACGCCGGCCCCTTCGACGAGCCGCGTGCCACGCGCGGAAAGCCGCCGCGCGGACGTCGTCACGACGGCCGGGCCCGCAGCCGCGTCGGGCGTTGCGCCGACGATCTCGTCCGGCGCGCTGTCGGCGACGAAGGTGCCGCGACCCGTTGCCGAGTTCACATAACCTTCGAGCGCAAGCTGTTCGTAAACCTGCGTGACCGTGTTGCGCGCGATCCCGAGCTCGGCAGCCAGCAGCCGCGACGACGGCACGCGAGTGCCGGCCGGCAGTTCGCGCGACAGGATCGCCTGTTGCAGCAGCCGGTGAAGCTGCCGGTAGATCGGCTGTTCGCCGCCGCGCACGAGGCGCTGCGCCAGCCAGTCCGACAACACGCTCGCGCGCATGATTGGCTCCTGAATATTTATTGAAATGGCTCTGATTGCCAGAGCCAAATGTGATTATAGTCGCCTCCATGGGCTGTCGAAGCGCCCGATTTTCTACTCACCGGAAAGAACATCAAGGAGATGACCGTGAAGAATGCCGACCTGCAGGCCCGCAAGAACGCCGCCACCCCGCGCGGCGTCGGCGTGATGTGCGATTTCTACGCAGCCCGCGCCGAGAACGCGGAACTGTGGGATGTCGAAGGCCGCCGCTTCATCGATTTCGCCGCCGGCATCGCGGTGCTGAACACGGGCCACCGCCACCCGAAGATCGTCAAGGCGATCTCGGACCAACTGAACAACTTCACGCACACCGCTTACCAGATCGTCCCGTACGCGTCGTACGTCGAGCTGGCCGAGAAGATCAACGACCGCGCGCCGGGCGACTTCCCGAAAAAGACTGCGTTCTTCACGACCGGCGCCGAAGCCGTCGAGAACGCGATCAAGATCGCGCGTGCAGCGACCGGCCGTCCGGGCGTCATCGCGTTCTCGGGCGGCTTCCACGGCCGCACGATGATGGGCATGGCGCTGACCGGCAAGGTCGCCCCGTACAAGCTGAACTTCGGCCCGTTCCCGGGCGACGTGTTCCACGCTCCGTACCCGAACGCGCTGCATGGCGTGACGACGGCCGACTCGATCAAGGCGATCGAGATGCTGTTCAAGGCCGACATCGATCCGAAGCGCGTCGCCGCGATCATCTTCGAACCGGTCCAGGGCGAAGGCGGCTTCTACGCGGCGCCGGCCGAATTCGTGCGCGCACTGCGCAAGATCTGTAACGAACACGGCATCCTGCTGATCGCCGACGAAGTCCAGACGGGCTTCGCGCGTACCGGCAAGCTGTTCGCGATGCAGCACTACGACGTGCTCGCCGACCTGATCACGATGGCGAAGAGCCTCGCGGGCGGCATGCCGCTGTCGGGCGTCGTCGGCCGTGCGGACGTGATGGACGCGGCAGCGCCGGGCGGCCTCGGCGGCACGTACGCGGGCAACCCGCTGGCCGTCGCATCGGCCCACGCCGTGCTCGAGATTATCGACGAAGAGAAGCTGTGCGACCGTGCAACGCAACTCGGCGACGCGCTGAAGGCGAAGCTGAACTCGCTGCAGGCCGACGTGCCGCAGATCGCCGACGTGCGCGGCCCGGGCGCGATGATCGCGGTCGAGTTCCTGAAGCCGGGTTCGGGCGAGCCGGATGCCGAGTTCACGAAGCGCGTGCAGACGCGTGCGCTCGAGCGCGGCCTGCTGCTGCTCGTGTGCGGCGTGTACTCGAACGTCGTGCGCTTCCTGTTCCCGCTGACGATTCCCGAGGCCGTGTTCAACGAAGCGCTCGTGATCCTCGAGGAAGTGCTGAAGGAAACGGTCGGCGTGCCGGCCTGAGTTCCCGTCGACTCCAACTGAATGCGCCGCCGCCGTCTTCACGACGGCGGCGGCCGTTTTACCCGTCCTTTTCAAAGCAGGCGATTCATATGAGCACTGTTCAGGAAACCCTGGCACTGAAAGATCCGTCGCTGTTCCGCCAGCAGGCGTACGTCAACGGCGAATGGCAAGGCGCGACGAACGGCGAGACGTTCGAAGTCCGCAACCCGGCGACGGGCGGCCTGCTCGGCACCGTGCCGGCGATGGGCACGGCCGAGACGCGTCACGCGATCGAAGCCGCGAACGCCGCATGGCCGGCGTGGCGCAAGAAGACCGCGAAGGAACGCGCGGTCGTCCTGCGTAAGTGGCACGACCTGATGATGGAAAACGCCGACGACCTCGCGCTGATCCTGACGACCGAGCAGGGCAAGTCGCTGGCCGAAGCGAAGGGCGAGATCGGCTATGCCGCATCGTTCCTCGAATGGTTCGCGGAAGAAGGCAAGCGTGTGTACGGCGACACGATCCCGACGCCGGCGAGCGACAAGCGCATCGTCGTGACGAAGGAAGCGATCGGCGTGTGCGCGGCGATCACGCCGTGGAACTTCCCGGCGGCGATGATCACGCGCAAGGTCGGCCCGGCACTCGCGGCAGGTTGCCCGATCGTCGTGAAGCCGGCCGAGGCCACGCCGTTCTCCGCACTCGCGATGGCCGTGCTGGCCGAGCGCGCGGGCGTGCCGGCCGGCGTGTTCAGCGTCGTCACGGGCGACCCGAAGGCGATCGGCGGCGAAATGACGTCGAACCCGATCGTGCGCAAGCTGTCGTTCACCGGCTCGACGCCGGTCGGCCGCCTGCTGATGTCGCAATGCGCGGCAACGGTCAAGAAGGTATCGCTGGAGCTTGGCGGCAACGCGCCGTTCATCGTGTTCGACGATGCCGATCTCGATGCGGCCGTGCAGGGCGCGATCGCGTCGAAGTACCGCAACAGCGGCCAGACGTGCGTGTGCACGAACCGCTTCTACGTGCATGAAGCCGTGTACGACCAGTTCGCGCAGAAGCTCGCGGCAGCCGTCGGCCAATTGAAGGTCGGCCGCGGCACCGAGCCGGGCGTCACGCAGGGCCCGCTGATCAACGAAGCGGCCGTGCTGAAGGTCGAGGCGCACATCGAGGACGCGCTCGCGAAGGGCGCGACCGTCGTGACGGGCGGCAAGCGCCACGCGCTCGGCCACGGCTTCTTCGAGCCGACCGTGCTGACGGGCGTCACGCCGGCGATGAAGGTCGCGAAGGAAGAGACGTTCGGGCCGCTCGCACCGCTGTTCAAGTTCGGCAGCGACGATGAAGTGATCCGCCTCGCGAACGACACCGAATTCGGCCTCGCCGCCTACTTCTACAGCCGCGACATCGGCCGCGTGTGGAAGGTGGCCGAAGCGCTCGAATACGGGATGGTCGGCGTGAATACGGGCCTGATCTCGAACGAAGTCGCGCCGTTCGGTGGCGTGAAGCAATCGGGCCTCGGCCGCGAAGGCTCGCACTACGGCATCGACGACTACGTCGTGATCAAGTACCTCTGCCTCGCCGTCTGACGGTTCAGGGCCTGCCGCTTCGGCGACAGGCCCTGACCGCCCGGCCGGAACCGGGCGGTCCGACGCGGGCCGACGTCCCTCTCCGTCGTGCCCGCGTCATCTTGATACGCACGAGATCGTTCCGCTCTGTGTAGCCGATTTCGATCGCCGTATCCGCCGATTCGCCATATCGCGCGCGAATCTCGGTCAAGTCTCGTTTCTCACTTCGCTGCACGCCGCCAGATTGCGCGTTTCGCCTCGATCCGGTTTGCACGCGCATGAACACTTCAGCCTACGGCCCAGTGTGTGCAGAGTCGGCGCACGCAGACACTGCTGTAGCCGGTGGTGCCGTGACACACGGCAACAATCGCCGGCATGAAGTATGAGCGGGCCCCCGCTCAGCCACGTTCTGCTCGCCCCCCTTCGCTTCAGCCTCGACGATCGTCTCACATCGCCCACTTCCATTGGACTCCAAAACAAGAATCGTACTCGTTCTATAGACAGAGAAAATCGTACCGGCCACTGTCTATGGCTCGTCCATACACGAGGCATCCGAGCCCATGAAAGAAGAACAAGCCGCCTGCCCTTACTTTCTTCACTTGTTGATCCGGCTTTGCGCGATGGTGCAGCGACCACAAACGCCGCCGATCATCGCAGTTGAAGATGTCACGATCGATCAATACGCGATTCATGGCCCGAAGTGAGCCGACTGGGTCTTTGCCAACTTGGATTGAGGAAATAGCCATGAGCCGACGGGCAATCAGGAACGGTGACGCAACGACGACAGGCGGAATCGTCATCGCTGGCACTGCAAGCATATTCGTGAACAACAAGCACATTGCCTTGGACGGTGACAAAGCGACGTGTGGAAATTGCGAGGGAATGTTTCCGATAGCAGGAAGCGCGGTATCCGTCGTCGGTAACGGACGTGCCGTAGCCGTGGAAGGCGACGCTGTACTTTGTCCGTGCGGGCAAAATCTTTTAATCGCGGGAAACGACTGCACGTTTTTCATTGGGAGCGGCGACCATGGCTCGGCGCCCCCCTTCACCGGATATTCGACATTTGCACCCACACGATACGCACCGGCATCTGACATTCACAACGATCAATTTGTGATCCGCGACGTGAGAACGAAGCAACCGTTAAGCAACGTGCGCTATTGGATCAAGGATCGATCCGGGAGCGTGCTTGCATCCGGCATGAGTGATCGGCACGGTTGTACCGCGCGCGTGCGAACCGAACGCGCGCAGACATTGACGCTTGTGATCGAGGACTGAACGATGGGAAACCGAACTACCGTCGCCGAGACGACAACAAACACCATCGCGGGATCTCAGACATTCGTGGATGTTGATTTGCGACCGATCTGCGAAAACATGACCAATTCGGAATTCCGCAAGGTTTTTTCCGTAGCGCAAGGGCGAGCGATTGACCGATTGACGATCCGCATTGCTGATTTGCAAAAGTGGTCGAAGGTCGACAAGGTCCGGGTATTCAAATGGTTCGGTCGAAACGACGAGCGCACGCGTATCCACCTACTCACCGGCCTGACGAAAGTGCTTGCCGTGGTCCGAGCATTCAACGAGAACAATGTGGTTCGAAGCGGCAGCGCTGGCGATCTTGCGACGGGTTGCACGCCTCACCCACGAGGAACGACAAACGAAGCGGCCCACGTATGCGCGCCGGACACGGCAACACATACGATCGCCATCAGTGGGCGATTCTGCACAATGCGTCCGTGGACAGCGAACGCTGATTCGCACGTGTCAACTATCATTCACGAAGCCAC
This sequence comes from Burkholderia sp. BCC1999, assembly GCF_905339975.1. NCBI lineage: Bacteria > Pseudomonadati > Pseudomonadota > Betaproteobacteria > Burkholderiales > Burkholderiaceae > Burkholderia > Burkholderia sp. BCC1999. The sequence continues at coordinate 87,327 of NZ_CAJPHP010000027.1, forward strand.
CCATTTTCACGACACCATGTCGTCGACCGATGATCAATACACGATTACGCCCTTGCTCCCCGGTTGGGGACGGTCAAACCCCGACTTGGCAATCAACAACGCCGACAGCATCGCGGGGTACGTCGTCGACATTGAATAGGCTCGTCACTGCCGTCGCGCTCGCGTTGAGCTGCGCACATACGGCGTTCGCGTGCGACGGTCCGTCGAACATGCCCGGCTGGGATTTTGATGTTCGATTCGACAACAATTCAAGCGACATATCCACCTCCGAGCTGGCGAAGCTTTCCGTATGGTCGAACGACATGCGCAATCGCTTCCCCATTGTCGATGTGGTGTCAGTTGTCGGATTGGCCGAACCGACGGAACGAAGCGCGCAAGTGCTCGCGCACCGACGTGCCGTGAACGTTAAAGGCGCATTAGATCAATTCTTGATTCGGGGCGAACGTAATTCGATGATCGCGCGGATCTACAAATTGCCGTTTCCCGCGAGCGAGTTCGACGACAACGGGCGGCGCGTCGAGATTACATTCGGTCCGGGATGCCCTAACCACTGTTGCCCGAACCTGAATCCCATACCCAGAACGCAATGACGTAGCGCGACGCACCCACGCCGGCCCGCACAATGCGGGCCGGCTTCCTCCTGCCTCGCACGTCCCCCGATCACCGAAACACGTTCACCGCCTCCACCAGCCGCGTCGCCTGCTGCTTCAGGCTCTCTGACGCCGCCGTGCTCTGCTCGACGAGCGCCGCGTTCTGCTGCGTGATGTTGTCCAGATGCACGACTGCCTGGTCGACCTGCGCCACGCCCGTGCTCTGTTCTGCAGTCGACGAACTGATCTCCGCGATCAAATCCGACACGCGCTTCACCTGCGTGACGATGTCCTCCATCGTCTTGCCCGCGCCATCGACGATCCGCGCGCCTGACTCCACCCGCTCGACGCTCGCGCCGATCAGCGTCTTGATCTCCTTCGCCGCGTTTGCACTGCGCTGCGCGAGCGCGCGCACTTCGCCGGCGACCACCGCGAAGCCGCGCCCCTGATCGCCAGCCCGCGCCGCCTCCACCGCCGCATTCAGCGCAAGGATGTTGGTCTGGAATGCGATGCCGTCGATCACGCCGATGATGTCCGATATCTTGCGCGAGCTGTCAGTAATGTCGTTCATCGTCGCGACGACTTCGTTCACCGCCTGCCCGCCGCGCCCGGCCGCTTCACTCGCGGAAACGGACAACTGGTTCGCCTGCAGCGCCGTCTCCGCGTTGCTCGATACGGTCGCCGTCATCTCGGCCATCGACGCGGCCGTCTGCTGCACGCTCGTCGATGCCTGTTCGGTGCGCGCACTCAGGTCGTTGTTGCCCTGCGCGATCTCGTTGCTCGCGCGCTGCACGTTCAGCACCTGTTCGCTGACATCGTCGACGAGCCAGCGGAACATCAACCCGAGCTGATTGATCGTGCGCAGCGTCATGCCGATCTCGTCGACGCGATTCATGCGCACGCTGCTGCGGCTCTCGCCGGTCGCGACGCGCAGCGCCTCGTCGCGCAACTGTCGAAGCGGCTGCACGATCTGCGCGTCGAGCCACCACCCGGCGGCCACCGTCACGCCGGCCGCCGCGCCGGCAAACGCGGCCAGTGCGCCACCGGTCAGCCCGCATGCCCAGCCCGCGCCGACGACGGCCGGCGCCAGCACGCACAGCGTCGAATGCACGCGCGCCCGCACCGACATCGTCTGGAACAGCGACGCGACACGCATCATGCCCGTGCGGACGATCAGCCCCTTGTGGAAGCGGCGATTGCCGGCCTTGCCTTCGCGGAATTCGCGATACAGCGCTTCGGCGGCCGCGATCTCGTCGCGCGTCGCCTTCGTGCGCACCGACATATAGCCTTTCGGCTCGCCGTTGCGCATCACCGGAATCGCGTTCGCGCGCACCCAGTAGTGGTCGCCGTTCTTGCGGCGGTTCTTCACGAGCGCGGTCCACGGCTCGCCGCCCTTGAGCGTCGCCCACATGTCGGCGAATGCCTCCTTCGGCATGTCCGGGTGGCGCACGACGTTGTGCGGCTGACCTTCTATTTCCTCGGGAGAAAATCCGCTGACCTGGATGAATGCCGCGTTTGCATACGTGATGTAGCTATTGGCATCGGTCGTCGACATCAGCGTCGCGTCATCGGGAAAATCGAATTCGCGTTGTGTGACGGGCTGGTTGTTGCGCATGGTGAGGAGCTCCGGGTAACGGATCTTGCGTCCGCTTGTCGATTGATTCGAGACCCGCGCATGGCGGTCGATCCGCATGCGCGCTGGTCTGGCTCCTGCGCTTTCGGCAGATTTTCCGGAAACATTATGGTGTATTCGGGAAAATATGTATTAAAGATGCATCATCCTGTCTTTACCGAATTATTTGTTTATGGATAAAACGAAACACCATGCTGGACAACGGTTTGACGAACATTCGTCTGACCATTGATTGCAATTCAGTCGGTTCGTTTTAATGCACAAACGAAAATCATAAATAAGAATATTTCTCGTTTGACGAGACTTAATTGAATCGAAAAATCAGAATGCGTATTGCGCGCGCAGTTCGGGATTCATCCATCGGGCCAGCCCGTCGCGCACGCTTGCAGCGATCACCTGAACACGTTCACCGCATCCACCAGCCGCGTCGCCTGCTGCTTCAGGCTCTCCGATGCCGCCGAGCTTTGTTCGACGAGCGCCGCATTCTGCTGCGTGATGTTGTCCAGATGCACGACCGCCTGGTCGACCTGCGCGACGCCCGTGCTCTGTTCGGCCGTCGACGAACTGATTTCCGCGATCAGGTCCGACACGCGCTTCACCTGGGTGACGATGTCTTCCATCGTCCTGCCGGCCTCGTCCACGCGCCGTGCGCCCGACTCGACGCGCTCGACGCTCGCGCCGATCAGCGTCTTGATCTCCTTCGCTGCATTCGCGCTGCGCTGCGCGAGCGCACGCACCTCGCCGGCGACCACCGCGAAACCGCGCCCCTGTTCACCCGCACGCGCGGCTTCGACTGCCGCGTTCAACGCGAGGATGTTGGTCTGGAATGCAATGCCGTCGATCACGCCGATGATGTCGGCGATCCTGCGCGAGCTGTCGGTGATGTCGCTCATCGTCGTGACGACCTCGCTGACCGCCTGCCCGCCGCGCTCGGCCGCGTCGCTCGCCGACACCGACAGCTGATTCGCCTGCAGCGCCGTCTCCGCATTGCTCGACACGGTCGCCGTCATCTCGGCCATCGACGCGGCCGTCTCCTGCACGCTCGACGCGGCCTGCTCGGTGCGCGCGCTCAAGTCGCTGTTACCCTGCGCGATCTCGTTGCTCGCGCGCTGCACGTTGTGCACCTGCTCGCTGACATCGTCGACGAGCCAGCGGAACATCAGCCCGAGCTGGTTGATCGTGCGCAGCGTCATGCCGATCTCGTCGACGCGGTTCATCCGCACGCCGCGCCGGCTTTCACCGGTCGCGACGTTCAGCGCCTGCTCGTGCAACCGCTTCAACGGTTGCACGATCTGCGCATCGAGCCACCAGCCGGCCGCGGCCGCCGCGCCGACCGTCGCACCGGCGAACGCCGCGAGCCCACCGCCGGTCAGCCCGCATGCCCAGCCCGCGCCGACGACGGCCGGCGCCAGCACGCACAGCGCCGAATGCACGCGCGCGCGCACCGACATGGTCTGCGGCAGCGACGCGATGCGCAGCAGCCCCGTGCGGATCACGAGCCCCTTGTGGAAGCGGCGCTGGCCGGCCTTGCCTTCGCGAAACGCGCGATACAGCGCTTCGGCGGCCGCGGTCTCGTCGCTCGGGGCCTTCGTGCGCACCGACATGTAGCCCTGCGGCTCGCCGTTGCGCATCACCGGAATCGCGTTCGCGCGCACCCAGTAGTGGTCGCCGTTCTTGCGACGGTTCTTCACGAGTGCGGTCCACGGCTCGCCGCGCTTGAGCGTCGCCCACATGTCGGCGAACGCCTCCTTCGGCATGTCCGGGTGGCGTACGGCATTGTGCGGCTGGCCGACGAGCTCCTCGTTCGAGAAGCCGCTTACCTGCGAGAACGTCGTGTTCGCGTAGGTGATATGGCTGTCGGCATCGGTCGTCGACATCAGCGTGACGTCGTCGGGAAAATCGAATTCCTGTTGGGTAACGGGCTGGTTATTGCGCATGCAAGGCTCCGAAAGGCGGATCTGTTGTCCGCGCCGCGCTGAAATCACGCTCAGTAGCCGAAAAACGGTTGATCGCTTTACGACACTCTCGTCCCTACTGTCGGCAATTCGGCGGAAAACCTTAATTCCGCCGCGCATAAAATATGCAACTCGGCCATTGCCATGATTTCGATCAAATAAACCGGCGATAATCGCCGCGCGCGTTTATCTGCCTGTCACGACGCGCCGTCCGGCGTGCCAATGCCGGCATCCGTTGCGCGCGGCGAAACGATTTGACCTATCCTGCTCCATTCCACCGGAATTCGAATTCGATGAAAAAGGCATTGCACGAACTGAACCGGCTGTCGTGGAATACGGCGACGGTCGCGCATAACAGCCATAAAGGCGATCAGGCTGCGTTTTTCCGCGATGGCGGCTCGACGCTGTTTCCGGAAGAACTGGAACTGCTTGGCGATCTCGCGGGCCTGCGGCTCCTGCACCTGCAATGCAACGCGGGACAGGACACGCTGAGCCTCGTGCGCGAAGGCGCTGATGCCACCGGCGTCGACATCTCCGACGAGGCGATCGGCTTCGCACGGCAACTGTCGGCCGACGCGGGTCTGCCCGCGCGGTTCGAGCGCGCCGACGTGCTCGACTGGATGCCGGAAGCGGCCGCGCGCGGCGAGCGCTTCGATCGCGTGTTCACGTCGTACGGCGCAATCTGCTGGCTGTCCGACCTGAACGCGTGGGCGCGCGGGATCGCCGCGCTGCTCGCACCGGGCGGCCGCTTCGCGATGGTCGAATTCCATCCGTTCGCACTGTATTTCGATGAACACTGGCAGCCGCACTACGACTACTTCAGGCGCGATGCGACCGAGGAGCCCACCGGCGTCGGCGATTACGTCGCGGCGTCCGGCACGGGGCTCGGCGCGCAGCACGACCACCCGGGCGTCGTCGCTTTCGCGAACCCGCATCCGAGCTACGAATTCATGTGGGGCATCGGCGACGTGGTGAATGCGCTCGTGTCGGCCGGGCTCGCGATCGACCGCCTGAACGAATATCCGTACGCGAACGGCTGGAAGGGCTTCGACGGCATGCGCGAGCTGGACGGTCACCGGATGGTGCCGCCCGACGGCATGCCGCGCCTGCCGCTGATGTACGCGATCGCCGCGCACCGGGTGGCTGCATGACGCGCCGCACCGCCGCCGAGCGCGACGCGCTGTCCGCCCGCCCGCTTGCGCGCGACGATGTGCCGCTCGTGTGGACCATCGACCGACGCGAAATCATCGAGCACCTGTATGTGCTGCGCGACGGCGCTTTGCACCTCGTGCCCGAGTTCTACGACGTTGCCGGCTGGCCCGACGGCGAAGCCGACCACTACACGCCGCTCCTGCTCGACTGCCACGACCGCGGCGGCTGGTTCCTCGGCAGGTTCGACGGGGCGCGGCTCGTCGCGGCGGTGATCATCGACAGCCGGCCGCTCGGCCCACAACGCGACATGCTGCAGCTGAAGTTCCTGCACGTGAGCCACGACTGGCGCGGCTGCGGGCTCGGCGAGCAGCTCTACAGCGTAGCCCGGGCACAGGCGCGCGCGATGGGTGCCGAACGCCTGTACGTGTCGGCCACGCCGTCGCAGCGCACGATCGATTTCTACCTGCGGCTCGGCTTCACGGTCAGCACTTCGCCCGACCCCGAGCTTTACGCGCTCGAGCCCGAGGACATTCATCTGGAAGGGCCGGCGGCCTGACGGTCCGGCGCGCGGATGAAGCGTAGAATTTCCCGCTCTGCCGCAGCCGCCATCAGCCGTCAGTTGTCAGCCATCACGGAGCACGACATTGAAGAACGACTCGCAGCCGCACGCCACGCCGAAAATTCTCGTCAGCATGTGCGTGGTCGGCCATCCGGTCCGTTACAACGGCTCGGCCAAGACCGCCGCGCACGACGCACTCGAACGGTGGCAGCGCGAAGGGCGTCTCGTACCCGTCTGCCCGGAACTGGCCGGCGGCTTCAGCGTGCCGCGCCCGCCCGCCGAAATCGCCGGCGGCGAATCGGGGCAGCAGGTGTTGTCGGGGGCCGCACGCATCGTCGACGTGAACGGCACCGACGTGACGGCGCCGTTCGTCTCCGGCGCACACACCGCGCTGGCACTCGCGCAAGCGCACGATTGCCGCTTCGCGATCCTCGCCGACGGCAGTCCGTCGTGCGGCAGCACGTTCATCTATGACGGCAGTTTCGCGAACCGGCGGCATGCGGGCGCCGGGGTGACGGCGGCATTGCTGCGCGAGCACGGTATCGAGGTGTTCGCGGACACCGAGATCGATGCGCTCGACGCGCGCCTCAGGCAGCTATCGGAATCCGGATAACGACGATGGGCGGCACGAGACTCCTCGTGCCGCCCATCGTTGCGAAGCAAAACGGCGGTGAAGCGGCACATGTCCGGCCGCTTCACCACGTTACGCCGATCAGACGCGTTCGATCGCGATCGCAATGCCTTGGCCGACGCCGATGCACATCGTGCACAGCGCGAAGCGGCCGTTCGTGCGATGCAGCTGGTACATCGCGGTCGTCACGAGGCGCGCACCCGATGCGCCGAGCGGATGGCCGAGCGCGATCGCACCGCCGTTCGGGTTCACGCGGGGATCGTCATCGGCGACGCCGAGCATGCGCAGCACCGCGAGACCCTGCGATGCGAACGCCTCGTTCAGCTCGATCACGTCGAACTGGTCGATCGTCATCCCGAGCCGCGCGAGCAGCTTCTGCGTGGCCGGTGCCGGGCCGATGCCCATCACGCGCGGTGCCACACCAGCCGTCGCGATGCCGAGCACGCGTGCACGCGGCGTCAGGCCGAAGCGCTTCGCCGTTTCCTCGTTCGCAAGAAGCAGCGCGGCGGCGCCGTCGTTGACGCCCGACGCGTTGCCGGCCGTCACCGAGCCGTCCGGACGCACGACACCCTTCAGTTTCGCAAGCGTTTCGAGCGACGTTTCACGCGGATGCTCGTCACGCGAGAAGACGACCGGATCACCCTTCTTCTGCGGAATCGTGACGGCGACGATTTCCTCGGCGAGCGTGCCGTCCTGCTGCGCGCGCGCGGCCTTCTGCTGGCTGCGCAGTGCGAACAGATCCTGGTCCGCGCGGCTGATGTTGTAGTCGACCGCGACGTTCTCGGCCGTCTCCGGCATCGAATCGACGCCGTGCAGCTGTTTCATCAGCGGATTGACGAAGCGCCAGCCGATCGTCGTATCGAAGATGTCGGCCTGGCGCGCGAACGCGCTGGCGGCCTTGCCCATCACGAACGGCGCGCGCGTCATGCTCTCGACGCCGCCTGCGACCATCAGCGCGGCTTCGCCCGACTTGATCGCGCGTGCGGCCACGCCGACCGCATCCATCCCGGAACCGCACAGGCGGTTGATCGTCGAACCCGGCACGCCCTGCGGCAGGCCCGCGAGCAGCGCCGACATGCGCGCGACGTTGCGGTTGTCCTCGCCGGCCTGGTTCGCGCAGCCGTAGATCACGTCGTCGATCGCCGTCCAGTCGACGTCGCGGTTGCGCTCGACGAGCGCCTTGAGCGGCACGGCGCCCAGATCGTCGGCGCGCACGCCGGACAGTGCACCGCCGTAACGCCCGATCGGCGTACGGATCGCATCACACAGAAAAGCTTCGGTCATCAGTGTCTCCGGTCCCAGGAAGGCTGGGAAATGAACAGGGCGCGCCCCTTGCATTGCCCGCCGGGATGCGCTTAAATGTTCTATATACGAACATAAGATCGTGTATCGAACGTTCAACGCATCATAGGGAGTGCAGGGACGACCTGTCAAGCACGCGGTCCGCCGCGCGGTTGGCGTGTCAGGCCCCATGCGCTATCTTCTCGGCTGCACGACATTCCTGGCGCTCATGACAACCGAAGACACTCAGACGAAACCCGGCGACTCCTATGTGCAGTCGTTCGCACGCGGCCTCGCGGTGATCCGCGCGTTCGACGCGACACGCCCCGAGCAGACGCTCACCGAAGTCGCGTCGGCCACCGGGCTCACGCGCGCGGGCGCGCGCCGGATCCTGCTCACGCTGCAGACGCTCGGCTATGTCGAGGCCGACGGCCGGCTGTTCCGGCTCACGCCGAAGATTCTCGAGCTCGGCTTCGCGTATCTCACGTCGATGCCGTTCTGGAATCTGGCCGATCCGGTAATGGAGCAGCTGTCCGCGCAGATCCACGAAAGCTGCTCGGCCGCGGTGCTCGACCGCACCGAGATCGTCTACGTGCTGCGCGTGCCGACGCACAAGATCATGACGATCAACCTGTCGATCGGCAGCCGGCTGCCCGCGTACTGTACGTCGATGGGCCGCGTGCTGCTATCCGCGCTCGACGACGCTGCGCTCGACGAAACGCTCGCGCAGAGCGGCATCCGCGCGCATACGCCGCGCACGATCACGGATCTCGGCGAACTGAAGGCGACGATCGCGCAGGTGCGCCAGCAGGGCTGGGCCGTGGTCGACCAGGAACTCGAAGTGGGCCTGATGTCGCTGTCCGCGCCGATCCGCAACCGGCGCGGGCAGATCATCGCGGCGATGAACATCAGCGGCAACGCGCAGCGGCACACCGCGAAACAGATGGTGAAGGAGTTTCTCGGGCCGCTGCAGCAGGCCGCGCAGACGGTGTCGGAGCTGGTGGCGCGGCGGGGGTGAACGCCGATCCGTGCCGGGTACGGGTACGCCCACGCCGCGCGGCGTGAAACGACGCGCGGCGCCATGTGTTGGCCGCCGCGACGGCATTGCCCGGAACAGCCGCCCACTCGCCGGCGTACCGGCGCGTCGGCGGCGTGCCGTGCTTCAGCCGTTGCCGGTGAATGCCGCGCCCGCCGGCTTCATCCGGATGCCCGGGGCCAGCCGGGTCCAGGGCAACTCAGCCGGATCGGCCGTCATCGGGCCCGGCGCCGCGGCAACGAGCACCGCCTCGGCGATCCCCTGGAAGTCGGCGCGAAAGTGCACGGAGCTTTTGTTGACGAGGATGCGCATCGCTTCCGGCTCGACGCCGCCCACGCGATAGAGATTGCGGTCGAGCATCTGCGCCTTGCCGCTGCTCACCACGATCAGCACGCCATCGATCCGCAGGCAGGCAACAGGCCCGATATCCGCGCGCATGCCGTTCATCATCGGGCCGTCGTACCGGCATACGCCGTCGGACAGCTTCACGACCTCGAAACGCGCGTGATACGGCTCGTCGCCTGGTACGCCGGAGACGCCGCCGAGCGCCACGTCGATGAACGCACCGACACCGGCGCGATGGGCCGCCGCCGCGGCCGCCGGATCCCAGATCAGGCCGATCGCCGCATCGCGTGCGCCATTGCGCAGCAACGCCCGCAGCATGCCCGTCGTGTTCGAATCGCCGCCCGCGCCGGGATTGTCCTGCGTATCGGCGATGACGACCGGCTTGCCGGCCCCGTCGGAAAGCCGCATGGCTTCGCGCACGGCGGCATCGGGCGACAGGAACGGCACCTGCCACGCGGCCTCGTCCGCCAGCATCTTGTCGTAGAGTGCCTGCACGGCGGCCTCGGCCGACGCGGCGTCATCGCCGTAACCCCAGATCACCGGGCCGCATTCGGGAAAATCGGCCGCCGGAAATCCCGGCGCAAACGACAGCGACGCCACGGCCCCGGTCTCCAGCGCCGCGAGTTGCGCATACATGCCGCGCGAGGGCTCGAGCAGCGTGCACATGCCATTGATCGGAATCAGGAACGGCAGCCGGCGCGCCGCGCGATGCAGCGGGCGGCGGCCGGCCGCCTTCAGGTCGAGCAGGCGCGCGAGCAGCTCGGCCGCGCGCTCGCCGGTCTCGGCCATGTCGACATGCGGATAGGTGCGGAAGGCGACCAGTGCGTCGGCCTCGCGCAGCATCTTCCCGGTGACGTTGGCATGCAGGTCGAGCGACGCGACCACGGGCACGTCCGGGCCGACCGCGGCGCGCACGCGCTCCAGCAACGTGCCTTCGCCGTCGTCGGTATGCTCGGCAACCATCGCGCCGTGCAGGTCGAGGTACACCGCGTCGTAGCCGCCGTTGCGAACCGCCGCGAGGATTTCGCCGGCAATGCGCTCGAACGCATCCTCGGTCACGTGGGCCGACGGGCTTGCGCCCGCCCAGATGACCGGCAGCAGGGTCCAGCCGCGCCGTTCCGCCGCGACGATGAATCCGCCCGCTGGAATATTGACGTCGCGCAGCGCAAGCACGTCGTCGCCCCGCACCATGGCCGGGAAGCCCTCGCCGCGCTCGAAGTTTGCGTAAGCGGCTTTCGACGGCGCAAATGTATTGGTTTCATGCTGAAAGCCGGCGATCAAAATGCGCGTGTTCAAAAACGTGTCTCCGGAAGTAGTGAGTCAATGCACCGGCACGAAACACCGTCAGTCCCGCACCGCGATAGGTGTCACGGACGCCTGCGCGCCCGCGATCTCACGCCGTCGCCAGTGCGTCGTGCGGTGCGGGAAGCCGGTTCGCCACGAGCACCGCGGCACCCGCGACCAGCAGCGCGACCATGACCAGCAGGCCGGCTGCCATGCTGCCCGTCGCCGAGTGAATCGCACCGATGATGGTCGGGCTCAGGAAGCCGCCGATCAGGCCGATCGTATTGATCAGCGCGATGCCGCCCGCGGCCGCGTCGCCCTTCAGGTATTGCGACGGAATCGCCCAGAACACCGTGTACGCGGCCCAGATCATCGACGTGGCGATCGTCATGCCGATCAGCGAGATGACGAGATTGCCGTTGGCTGCCGTCGCCACGGCCAGCGCGATCGCGCCGATCAGGGCCGGCACTGCGCTGTGGAAACGGCGCTCGCCGCGGCGGTCCGACCTGCGGCCGATGACGACCATCGCGATCGCGGCGCAGACGTACGGGATCATCGAGTACAGCCCGATCTGCATGGTATCGGTCACGCCGTCGGCCTTGAGGATCGACGGCAGCCAGAAACTCACCGCGTAGATCCCGCAGATGATCGTGAAATAGGCGAACGCCAGCAGGTACACGCGCGGGTCGCGCAACACCTGCCTGAACGAGTGATGACCGGCGCCGGGTGTGTGCAGCTCGGCGGCGAGCATCCGCTTCTCGTCGTCGGTCAGCCACGTCGCGTCGGCCGGCCGGTCGGACAGCACCTTGAGCGCGAGCACGCCGAACAACACGCACGGCAGGCCTTCGACGACGAACATCCACTGCCAGCCTGCCAGGCCGTGGGCACCGGACAACCCGGTCATCAGCCATGCCGACAGCGGCGACCCGAAGGCGCCGCCGATCGGGCCGGCGAGCATGACGACCGCCATCACGCCGGCCATGCGGCGCTGGCCATACCAGTAGGTCAGGTAAAAGATCATCCCGGGCGCGAAGCCGGCCTCGAACACGCCGAGCAGGAAGCGCATCGCGTAGAACGTGGTCTCGTCATGGACGAACATCATGCCCGCCGAGGTCAGGCCCCACAGCACCATGATCCGGCTGATGGTCTTGCGTGCGCCGATCCGCGGCAGCAGCAGGTTGCTCGGAATCTCGAACAGGACATAGCCGAGAAAGAAGATGCCCGCTCCCAGCCCGTACACCGCATCGGAGATACCGAGGTCGCTCTGCATGGAGAGCTTGGCGAACCCGATATTCACGCGATCGAGATAGGCGAACGTGTAGCAGAGCAGCAGAAAAGGCAGCAGGCGCCAGTTCAGTTTGCGGTACAGGGCCTGACGGGCCGGGCTGTCGGGCGCGACCGGGTCTTGAGGGGATGGAATGGCGGACATGCGCTCTCCTTTAGGGCGTATTGCTTCAAATCCCGCATCGATGTTCGACTCTGTTCGAATCGTCGAGGAGACGAAAAAGCAGCGCAAGAGCAACCTAAGCGAGTTATTGTTGCTCAATGAGCAACACTTCTCCGACAAACGGACCGACACCATGCGCGAACTGAACCAGCGCCGCCTGCGCTATTTCCATGAAGTCCTGACGCACGGCTCCATCCGCGGTGCGGCCGACAGCATCAATACGTCGCCATCCGTCATCACGCGGCAGATCCGCTTGCTCGAGGAAGAAATCGGGGCCCCGCTGTTCGAACGCCAGCCGCGCGGCGTGCAGCCGACCGAGGCCGCGGCGCACCTGCTCGAATACTGGCGCGGCTGCCGCTCCCAGCAGGAACTGTTCGAAGACCGCCTTCAGGCATTGCACGGACTGCAACACGGCCAGATCCGCATCGCGACCAGCGAAGGCTATATCGACTGCCTGATGGACGAGGTGCTCACCGATTTTTGCGCCCGCTATCCGAAGCTCGACGTTACCGTCGATATCCTTCCGGTCAGCACACTGCTTCAGGAAGTCGCCGAAAGCCGCGCGCATATCGGCCTTGCCTACAATCCGCCGGCGCATCCGGACATCGAATACGTCGCCACCGCGCCGCAGCCGGTGGTGGCGCTCGTGCATCCGGGGCACCCGCTCGCCGTGCGGGGCCGCGCCGTCGAAGTACGCGAACTGACCGAGTATCCGCTCGCGCTGATGCCGCCCGCGTTCGGTCTCGGACAAGCCGTGCAGATGCTCGCGTACGCGGAAAACATCCAGATCCACCCGACACTCACCACCAACTCGCTTGCCGTGCTGCGCCACTTCGTCAAGCGCAACAACGGCGTCACGCTGCTCGCCGCCTTCGCGGCGTATCGCGAACTGGAGGCCGGCGAACTCGCCGCGCTGCCGGTCGTGCATCCATTGCTCGAAACGGCCAACGCGCGGCTGCTGGTCAAGGCCGGACGCACGCTCGGCGTGGCCGCCGACACGTTGCTGCGCGGCATCCTGCGGGACATGAAGATGTTCTCGAACGCGGGCGGACGCAACGGCAAGACAACGGCGCGCGGCAAGTCCGGCAAGCGTGCCGCGGGGCATCGCGGCGGGTCATGACTGCCTCCGCCAACGATGCGGCCCACCTCGCCGGCTGCGGAAAGTCAGCCGACCTGGCGCTAGCCGACATCGAACAGCGAGTGATTATTTGAGGAATCCGGAATTCCTCGCCGTTTTCGTACGGGTCAGGTTCGGCACGCGCGCCGCTCGTCACGCCCCGAGCAACATCCCCTTGCGCACCGGCACCGTACCCGTCACGCGGCCGAGCGGCGCGCCGGCCGTCACGAAACGTATCGCGCGGCGCATGTAGAACACGCCATCTGTACCACTCGAAATCGTCGTGATCGCATCCGTCAGCGGATCGACGATATCGAACAGCGCATCGCCGGCACGAATCGTCGCGCCGATCGCCGCGCGATGCACGAGGATCCCGCTCACCGGCGCGTAGAACTGCTCGCTGCCCGCGAGCGGCGTGGCCGGTGCGGCCAGCGGCGGCAGCGGCGCGCGTTCGCCGCGCACCGCGCCGCGCCACACGAGATAGTCGACGAGCGCGCCGGCGTCGCGTTCAGCGTATTCATACGTCACGTCGCGCTGACCACGGCACTCGACCGTCACGGCCACCGTGCCGGCCGCCATTGGCGTGCCTTCCGGCAAATGCTGCCGCAACTGCGACCACAGCAGGTGATGCGCGTCGTCGAACGCATGTCCGCCCGAATCCTCGGCGAGCAGCGACACCTCCGCACCGAGATAACGCGCGAGCGGCTCGATGTCCGGCCATGCGGTATCGCTCGTGTACACGTGCATCACTGCTTCGAGCGAACAATGCAGGTCGATCACGACGTCCGCGTCGTGCGACAGCTTCAGCAGTGCAAGCTGCAGCGCGTCGAATTCGGTACGCGGCGCGATGTCGTCGAGCGCCGCGCCGACGCATTCGCGTACGATCGCGCGATTGCGTTCGCCGTCGTCGCCGAGCCGGTCGCGCGCCCGCGCAGCGATCTCCGCGAGCGGCAGGAAGCCGCGATTGAAGTTGCGGCCGCTTGCGAGGTCGAAACGGCCGATGAACTGCCCGAGCAGATGATGATTGAGGCCGACCGGATTCGACACCGGCACGAGCACGATCTCGGCCGCGAGCCGGCCTTCGGCATCGAGCTGCGCGAGGCGCTGCTTCAGCACGAACGCCGCGAGCATCGCGGGCGTCTCGTCCGCGTGCAGTGCGGCCTGCAGGTAGATCTTGCGGCCGGAATCGGCCGGCCCGAAATGAAAGCTCGTCAGCGTGCGCTGCGTGCCGATCGACGGCGACAGGAGCGGCGTGGTGCGAATCTGCATCGATGATCTCGAACGGATGAAAACAGGGGAATCGGAGGAATCGGCCTGCACGGCGCTCAGTCGCCGTACGGGTTGAAATCGAAGTACCGCTTGGCGATCCGGTCGTACGTGCCGTCCTTCAGCATCGACGCGATCGCGCTGTCGATCGACGCCTTCAGCGCCGTATCGGATTGCCGCATGCCGATGCCGACGCCACGATCGCCCATGTCGAGCGGCGCACCGACGAACGCGAAGCCCTTGCCGCGCGGCTGGCGCAGGAACCCGTAGTCGGCTTCGACCGTGCCGAGCAGCGCGGCATCGAGGCGGCCGTTCACGAGATCGGCGAACACGTCGTCCTGGCTCTTGTACGGCACCACGCTCACGCCGGCCGTCGCCCAGTGCGCGAGCGCCCACGATTCGAACTGCGTGCCCGACTGCACGCCGACGCGCTTGCCGGCCAGCGATGCGGTCGTGCTGCCGAGCCCGAGGTCGGGCCGCGCGACGAGCCGCGACTTGAAGCGGAACAGCTTCGACGAGAACAGGATCTGCTTCTCTCGCTTCTCGGTGATCGCCATCGACGAGAGGATCGCGTCGATCTTGCGCGCCTGCAGCGCCGGGATCATCCCGGAAAACTCGAGCTCGACCCACTGGCAGCGCAACTGTGCGCGGCGGCAGATCTCGTTGCCGAGATCGACGTCGAAGCCCTTCAGGCTGCCGTCGGGTGCCTTCGCATCCATCGGCGGATAGGTCGGGTCGATGCCGAGCCGCACGACGTGCGCGTCGAGCGCAAACGCGGACGTGGCAGCCAGGCCAAGGCACAGGGAAACGAGCGGGGCGAGAAAACGTTTCATGGTCGACGGAGGGCAGGAAGAAGGGCAAACGGCATCAGCCGGACTGCCTGCGATCGTAGGCGGCACCGGCCGCCGCCGGAACCATCGACTGCCTTATCATGATCGGTATTTCCGATCACCGGCCTCGCCGCTTGCCCATGGCGTTCACGCTGTCCCAGCTCCGCATCTTCCAGGCCGTCGTCGAGCACGGCAGCCTGCGCGCCGCCGCACGCGCGCTCGATCTCGCGCAAAGCGGCGTCACGCAGCAGTTGCAGAGCCTCGAGGCCACGCTCGGCGCGACGCTGCTCACGCGCACCAATCGCGGGATCGTACCGACGGCCGTCGGCCAGCGGCTGCTCGCGCGCTCCGGTTCGATCCTCGGTGAATGCGAACAGGTCGAGCGGGAAATCCGTCAGCTGAGCGGCGCGTACGAGGGCACCGTCACGCTCGGGCTCGTGACCGAGCCGCTGATCGACGCGTTCGCGCCGGTGCTGACCGCGTTTCGCGCGCGCTTCGACAAGGTCGACGTGCACCTGCGCACCGGTACGTCGCGGATGATGGTCGGCTGGCTGCGCGAAAGCGCGGTCGATTTCGCGATCGCGCTGGTCGCGAAGCAGACCGACACGACCGATCTCGCGGTCACGCCGCTGCGTGCATCGGCGCCGGTGGTCGTCTGCCGCCACGGGCATCCCGCGATGCACGCGCAATCGCTCGCCGAGCTGGCCGGCTACGCGTGGGTGTCCACGCGCTCGCCGAACCTGAGCGCCGACCCGGTCGTGAACCGGCTGCTCGCCTACTTCGACGCACACGGCCAGCCGCCGCCGAAGGTTCTCGCCACCGTCGAAGGGATGTTCGAGACGCTGCAGCTCGTCACGCAGACCGATTCGCTCGCGCTCGAAACCGAGGCCATCACGCGCCACGGGCCGTTCGCCGGCGCGCTCGCGAAGGTGCCCGTGCGCGAGCAGGCCGAATCGCAGGACATCTGCCTGCTGCAGCGCGCCGCCGTGCCGCTGACGCCGGCCGCGCAGGAACTCGCAGCGATGCTCGCGTCGTACCTGCGGATGGTGCGCGGGCGGTAAGCACTCGGGGCCGCCCCGCCGCCCGCATCGCGCCTCACACGTCAGTCCAGCGACTCCTGGGCCGTCTCGCGCAGCATCGCGACCGCGATCAGCGACAGCACCACGCACGCGGCCACGTAGCCGGCCGGCGCGAGCTTGCTGCCGGTCGTCTTCACGAGCCAGGTCGCGATCAGCTGCGCGGTGCCGCCGAAGATCGTCACCGCGAGCGCATACGCGATCGAGATGCCGGTCGCCCGCACGTGGCGCGGCAGCGACTCGCACATCAGCGCCATTTCCGATGCCGAGCCGAGCGAATAGAACAGCAGCATCAGCGCGGTCAGCGGCAGGATCACCGACAGCGTCGGGTGATGGTTCATCAGCCAGAATGCCGGGAACAGCAGCAGGACCAGCACGCCGCGGCCGACGAAGATCGGCAGGCGCCGGCTGCCGAGCGTATCCGACAGCCAGCCGAACAGCGGGCATGTGACCAGCATCACGCAACCCGACGCGACGCCGACGAACATCGACAGCTTCATCGGCAGGCCGAGCGTGTGGATCGCGTAAGTCGGCATGTAGAACGTCAGGATATAGGTCGACACCGTGCCGCCCATCACCGTGAGCATCAGCAGCAGCACCGTGCGCGTGTGCTTCGAGAACAGCTCATGCAGCACACCGCGCTCGATCCCGTGATGGCTCTCGCCGGGTGCGTCGTCCGCGAGCCGGCGGCGCAGATACATGCCGACCGGCGCGATCAGCACGCCGACGAGGAACGGCAGCCGCCAGCCCCAGCTTTCCAGCGCGTCCTTCGTCATCGTGTTCGACAGCAGCGCCGCGAAGCCCGAGCCCATCAGCGCGGCGCCGCCCTGCGTCGCGAGCTGCCAGCTGGCGCGGAACGCGCGGCGCGACGTGCCGCCCTGTTCGAGCAGCGTCGTCGTCGCCGCGCCGAATTCGCCGCCCTGCGAGAAGCCCTGCAGCAGCCGCGCGAACACGACGAGCAGCGGCGCGGCCACGCCGACCTGCGCATAGGTCGGCGCGATCGCGATCAGCCCCGTGCCGAGTGCCATCAGCATGATCGTCAGGTTCAGCGCGGCCTTGCGTCCCTTGCGGTCGGCGTAGACACCCAGCACGACGCTGCCGAGCGGCCGCGTGAAGAAGCCGGCGGCGAACGTCGCGACCGACAGCAGCAGCGACGTGGTCGCGTCGCTCGACGGGAAGAACAGCTTGCCGATCAGCACCGCGAAGAACCCGTACACGGTGAAATCGAAGAACTCCAGCCAGTTGCCGATCACGGCCGCGGCGATCGCGCCGCGCCGCGTGACGGCAGGCGCGCCGGGCGCGCCGGTTTCGGCGGCCCCCGTCGACGCGGAGTGCAGCGCGAGATGGTCTTTCTGCATCGTTATCGTCTCCTCTCAATGCGGCCGAAAGCGCCGGCCGCGCGCCGCCACCACGCTCACTGCCCGAGGTAACGCTCCACGAGACGCGTCCAGTACGCCGCGCCGATCGGCAGGTTGCGATCGTTGAAGTCGTACTTCGGGTTGTGCACCATGCAGCCATCCTCGCCTTCGCCGTTGCCAAGCCGCACGAACGAGCCCGGCCGCTGCTGCAGCATGAACGCGAAATCCTCGCTGCCCATCAGCAGGTCGGTCTGCTCGACCACATGCGCGTCGCCGACGAGTTCGCGTGCGACCTGCGCGGCGAAATCCGTTTCGGCATCCGAATTGACGACGACCGGGTAGCCTTCGATGTACTCGACGTTGGCGGTTGCGCCATAGCTCGCGGCTTGCGTCTCGGCCAACTCGACGATGCGGCGCTTGAGCAGCGCGCGGACTTCGGGGCTGAACGAGCGCACGCTGAGTTCGAGGCGCGCGCCGTTCGGAATCACGTTGTTCGCGGTGCCCGCGTGCATCGAGCCGACCGTGACGACCGCCGGCTGCGCGGGGTCGACGTTGCGCGCGACGATCGTCTGCAGCGCCATCACGATGCTCGCCGCGACGACGACCGGATCGACCGTCAGGTGCGGCCGCGCCGCGTGGCCGCCGACGCCTTCGATCGTGATGATCGCCTTGTCGCCGGCCGACATGAACGGGCCGCGCCGCGTGAGGAACACGCCGGGCGCCGCGCCCGGATGGTTGTGCATGCCGAACACGGCGTCACACGGGAAGCGTTCGAACAGGCCGTCGTCGATCATCTTCTTCGCGCCGCTGTCGACGCCGTGCTCTTCCGCCGGCTGGAAATACAGGTGCACGGTGCCGGAGAAGTTGCGCGTCTTCGCGAGATGCTGCGCGGCGCCGAGCAGCATCGTCGTGTGGCCGTCGTGGCCGCACGCGTGCATCTTGCCGTGCGTGCCGCTCGCATACGGCAGGCCGGTCGCCTCGACGATCGGCAGCGCATCCATGTCGGCGCGAATGCCGATGCTGCGCGTGCCGTCGCCCACGCGCAGCGTGCCGACGACGCCCGTCTTGCCGACCCCGCGCGTCACCTGCCAGCCCCATTGCTCGAGCTTGTCCGCGACGAGCGCGGCCGTGTCGTGCTCTTCGTACGCGAGTTCGGGATGGTGATGGATGTGGTGACGGATCTCGCGCAGCCCGCCGGCGGCGGGCATCAGATCCTCGATTGCGGTGAAGCGGACGTCGGTGGTCATCAAGCGGCTCCTGCTGATTGTCAGCGTGTCAGCCGCACGCGGACGGTGCGTGCGGGAAAGCGAGCCACTATATCGAGCCGATATCGGTTCAATAAGATGCGGAATTTTTCACCGCGATAAGGTTTTTTAAT
>NZ_CAJPHP010000028.1:0-105300 GCF_905339975.1 Burkholderia sp. BCC1999
CTCGCTGTCGACCTCGACCTCGACCGGTTTGTCGTCCGCCAACAGCTCGATCACTTCGCTGTCGACTTCGACGTCGACGGGTCTGTCGTCGGCTAATAGCTCGATCGATTCGCTGTCCACGTCGACCTCGACCGGCCTGTCGTCGGCTAACAGCTCGATCACTTCGCTGTCGACCTCGACGTCGACCGGCCTCTCGTCGGCTAACAGCTCGATCACCTCGCTGTCGACCTCGACCTCGACCGGCCTGTCGTCGGCCAACAGCTCGATCACCTCGCTGTCGACTTCGACCTCGACGGGCCTGTCGTCGGCTAACAGCTCGATCACCTCGCTGTCGACCTCGACGTCGACCGGCCTCTCGTCGGCGAACAGCTCGATCACGTCCCTGTCGACCTCGACCTCGACCGGCCTGTCGTCCGCCAACAGCTCGATCACGTCCCTGTCGACGTCGACTTCGACCGGCATCAACTCGCTGTCGACCGGTCTGAGCACGACCAACAGCACGGTCACCTCGCTGTCGACCTCCACGTCGACCGGCCTGTCCTCGGCCACCAGCTCGATCTCGTCGCTGTCGACCTCGACCTCGACGGGCCTGTCGTCGGCCGCGAGCTCGATCACGTCCTTGTCGACCTCGACCTCGACCGGCATCAGCTCGCTGTCCACCGGCCTGAGCAGCACGGAGAGCACGATCCTGTCGCTGTCGACCTCGACGTCGACCGGCATCGGCTCGCTGTCCACCGGCCTGAGCACGACGAACAGCTCGGTGACGTCGCTGTCGACCTCGACCTCGACCGCGATCAACGCCGCGAAGACGCACTACTACAGCGTCAACGACAACGGCACGCAGCAAGCCAACTACGACAACACGGGCGCAACGGGCACCAACGCCCTCGCCGCCGGCGTGAACGCCAGCGCGGCAGGCGCCAGCAGCGTGGCTGTCGGCGACGGCTCGAACGCACAGTCGGCAGGTGCGGTCGCCATCGGCCAGAACGCATCGGCAACGGGCGGCAAGGCCGTGTCGATCGGCTCCGGCAACACGGCGTCCGGCGACGGCGCGGTCGCGATCGGCGACCCGAGCATCGCAACGGGCACCGGCGCGGTGGCGATGGGCGCGAACGACACGGCGACCGGCAACGGCGCAGTGGCGCTCGGCAACGCGAACACGGCAAACGGCGCCAGCGCGCTCGCCCTCGGCAGCTCGAACCAGGCCACCGCGGACAACACGATCGCGCTGGGCAGCCAGTCCACGGCCAGCGCCACCGGCGCACAGGCCTACGGCTCGGCCGCCAAGGCCACGGCCGCCGACGCGCTCGCCTTCGGCACGAACGCGCAAGCGAACGTCGCCAACTCGGTCGCACTCGGCGCGAACTCGGTCACGGCTGCGGCCGTCGGCACCTCGAGCGCCACGATCGGCGGCGTCACGTACTTCTTCGCGGGCAGCTCGCCGGTTGGCGTGGTCAGCGTCGGTGCACAGGGCCAGGAACGCCAGATCACGAACGTCGCCGCGGGCCGGATCTCGGCCACGAGCACGGACGCGATCAACGGCAGCCAGCTGAACGCGACGAACAACGCGGTCAATGCACTGTCGACCTCCACTGCGTCGAATGTCGCGTCGCTGTCGACCGGCATCAACTCGCTGTCCACGGGCCTGAGTGCGACCAACAGCAACGTGGCTTCGCTGTCCACGTCGACCTCGACCGCGATCAACTCGCTGTCGACCGGCCTGAGCTCGACGAACAGCAACGTCAACTCGCTGTCGACGTCGACCTCGACGGGCATCGGTTCGCTGTCCACCGGCCTGAGCACGACGAACAGCAACGTGGCCTCGCTGTCGACCGGCGTGACGAACATCAACAACTCGTTGAACTCGCTGTCGACGACGATCAACAACAACACGATTCGCGCCAACAACAGCAACGGGATCGCCGCCGACATGAACGGCAAGGGCACCGACCTCCCGACCGTCACCGCCGGCTCGAACTCGGTGGCGATCGGCGCGAATTCGAACGACGGCGGCCGTTCGAACGTGGTGTCGGTCGGTAGCGACACGCAGCAGCGCCAGATCACGAACGTCGCGCCGGGTACGCAAGGCACCGACGCGGTGAACGTGAACCAGCTGACGCAGGTGCAGACGACGCTGTCGACGGCACTGTCGGGCCAGCAGACGCAGATCAACTCGCTGGGTTCGCAACTGCAGCAGACCGACCAGATGGCGAAGCAGGGTATCGCGGCCGTCGGCGCGATGGCATCGATCCCGCAGCTCGATCGCGACGCCAACTTCGGGATGGGCGTGGGTACGTCGACCTTCCTCGGCCAGAAGGCGATGGCAGTCAACATGCAGGCCCGCATCACGGAGAACCTGAAGGCGTCGATCAACGGCGGCTTCAGCGGCGGTCAGAAGGTGATCGGCGCCGGCATGCTGTATCAGTGGAAGTAACGCGTCGCGCCGCCAGGCCGCCCGGCTCGCCAGCCGGACGGCCGGCGGCGGCCCCGACGGCCGGACGAGCCCGCCGCGCAACCCGTGGCGGGCTTCAGTCAACCCAAGCATTGAGGATGTAACCGTGAACAAACTCGCTCTTGCGCTCGCACTTTCCGCAACGGCCCTCGCCGCGTGCTCGACCGCATCCGGCCCGACCTACAGCGCTTCCGAACTGCAGCCGCGCGACGGCGTGCGCACGTTCCAGGTGGACTGCCACGGCCTGCTGTCAGGCCCGCAGACGTGCATGAAGGCCGCCCGAAAGATCTGCGGCGACCAGCCCGTGCGCGCCGTCGACTCGGCCCGCGCGCTGCGCGACAAATCCGATCCGGCCACGCTGGTCTTCCAGTGCGGCGCCGCGCCGGCCGAAGCGGCCTCGGCCGCCGAACCGGCGACCGCCGTCGTCGAACAGGTCAACCTGTCGGGCGACGCGCTGTTCGCGACCGACCACGCGACGCTCGCGCCGACCGCGCGCGAATCGCTCGACCGCCTGCTGAGCGAGCGCAAGGACCACACGTACTCGCAGGTGAGCGTCACCGGCTTTACCGATTCAGTGGGCAGCGACGACTACAACCTCGCGCTGTCGAAGCGCCGCGCCGAATCGGTCGCCGCCTATCTGAAAGCGCACGGCCTGAAGACCGACGCGCTGACCGTGTCGGGCCGCGGCAAGGCCGATCCGGTCGCATCGAACGCGACGCCCGAAGGCCGCGCGAGCAACCGCCGCGTCGAAATCCGGCTGCAGCACTGAGCAGCCGGCCGCCGCAGGTGCGGCGGCCGATCCGGCAGGCCGCCAGCGCCGCGCCGGACAACGCGGGCGCCGCATCGCCGGTGCCCCGCTCCCGTGGGCCGGCGAGTATGTCAAAGTTCGTCACGTCCTGCCAAAAACGGCGGTTTCCATGCCACAATCGCCGCAGACAGTCGCCGGGGCAGCCTGCCCGAATCGCGCGCCGTGCCAGGCGCGCCCGACGACACGCCGGAATCCGGCTGCCGCCCTCGCGAACCACGTCGCCCGATTCGCCTGCCGCAACGCACCGGCGCGAATCCAACCATGACAACCCACGGCGCGCCGCTTCCAGGCCAGACGCTCGACGCGATGCCCGGACGCACGACGCCGCAGAGGAAACCAACCGGTGACGGACATCAATGAAGCCGCCGCGGGCGGCACCCGCAAGCAACGGCCCGCCGTCGGCATCTCGCTGTTTGCGCGCGACGGCCAGGCGATCTGGGAAAACGGCATTCACCAGAACATCGCGTTCCTCGCGATGATGCTCAAGCGCTCGGATCGCGTCGGCCCCGTCTATTTCCTGAACGGCGGCGATGCGAACGCACTGCCGGCCGGCCTCGAACTCGACGGCCTCGACATCCCGCTGGTGAAACCCTCCGACGTCACGCACGAACTCGACGTCGTGATCGAAATGGGCGCGCAGCTGCCCGTCGAATGGCTCCGGCACATGAAGGCGCTCGGCAAGAAGATCACCGCGTTCTTCTGCGGACACGTCTATGCGGGCCTGTGCGAAACGCCGATCTTCGGGAAACCGTCCGGACACGTGTTCAACGGCGCGCCGTTCGACGAAGTGTGGCTGCTGCCGCAATACGACAAGACCGCGGCGCCGATGCTGCAGACCATCCTGCGCGCGCCCGTCCACCTGATGCCGCACATCTGGTCGCCGTACTTCCTCGAGCGCCGCGTGGCTGCGCTCGCAAGCGAAGGCGCGACGTTCGGCTATCGGCCGGGCCAGCGTCCGTGGCGCCTCGCGATGCTCGAACCGAACATCTCGGTCGCCAAGTCCTGCCACTACCCGATGCTGGCATGCGACGAGTTCTACCGCGCGCGGCCGGACGCGGTGCAGCACATGTTCGTCGTCAACGCGATGCACATGAAGGAGCATTCGACCTTCGTGCACTTCGCGAACAGCCTCGATCTCGTCCGCCACCACAAGGCGACGTTCGAACCGCGACTCGACCTGCCGGGCTTCATGGCGCGCCACGCGGATGCCGTCGTGTCGCACCACTGGGAAAACGGCCAGAACTACCTGTATTACGACGTGCTGTACGGCGGCTATCCGCTGATCCACAACTCGACGCTGATCGGCGACGCCGGCTATTACTACCCGGACTTCGACTCCGCCGCGGGCGGCCGCGCCCTGCTCGACGCGTGGCTGCATCACGACGAACGCCTCGACGATTACCGCGCGAAAGCCGGCCGGCTGCTGCAGTCGGTCTCGATCGACAACCCCGCGAACCTCGACGCGTTTGTCTCGCGTCTGGTCGCCTGAACCGGAGCATACGCATGTCGGACTCCAATGCCCGTCAAGCGCCCGGCGAGGGCAAGCGTCTCGTCGTCGGCGTTTCGCTGTTCGTGCGCGGCGCCGGCCAGTCGCTGTGGGAAAACGGCATTTTCCAGAACTGCCTGCTGCTGATCCTGCTGCTGCGCCAGTCGCCGCTCGTCGCGGAAGCCGTGATGGTGAACGGCGGCGAACAGGTCGCCGATCCGCAGATGATGCTCGGCGAGTGGGACGTGCCGCTGCTGTCGATGGACGAAGCGCTGGAACGCTGCGACGTGCTGATCGAAATGAGTGCGCAGTTCGGCTCGGACTACCTGCGCGCATTCCGCGACCGCGGCGGCAAGGTCGTCACGATGCGGGTCGGCAACGACTACGTGATCGACATCGAACGCGCGATGTTCAACAAGCCGTCGGGCTTCCTGTTCTCGGGCGCGCCGTACGACGCCGTGTGGACGATTCCCGAGTTCGAGCGCTCGTGCCTGCACTATTACCAGACCGGCCTGCGCGCGCCGGTCACGATCGTCCCGCACATCTGGCATCCCATGCTGTTCGACAAGGCACGCGCGACACTCGGCGCGGGCCTGACCTTCGGCTATCAGCCCGGCAAGCCGCGCTGGCGCGTGACGATGTTCGAGCCGAACATCTGCATGGTGAAGACGAGCATCATCCCGATGCTGGTCACGGAAGAGGCGTACCGCGCCAATCCGAAATTCCTCGAATACGTGCGCGTGTGCAACACGATCCACCTGAAGGAGCATACGACGTTCGTCCACTTCGCCAAGAGCCTCGACATCGTGAACCACGGGGTCACGACGTTCGAGAGCCGCTACGCGGTGTACGAGTTCATGGCTGCGTACGGCGATGCGGTGGTGTCGCACACGTGGGAAAACGCGCAGAACTACCTGTACTACGAGTTGCTGTACGGCGACTATCCGCTGATCCACAACTCACCGTTCCTCGGCAAGGCCGGGTATTTCTATCCGGACTTCGACTGCCAGGCCGGCGGCCGCGCGCTGCTGCAGGCGTTCACCGAGCACGACGCGAATCTGGAGGCGTACCGAGAGCAGTCGAAGCACGTGCTCAGCTCCGTGAGTATCTACAACCCCGAGAACGTCGCCGCCTATACGGACGCGATCGCCACCCTCTATCGCGACGCGTGACGCGCCGCCTTCTTCCGGACTCCGACATGACCGCACGCACGCCCCTCACCCGCGCCAAATGGCTGATCGGTTGCGCCTTCGCTTCGATCGCGATCGGCGCGCATGCACAAGCCGACGGCGAATCGGCCGACGCGCTGCTCCGCGACTCGGACGCCGTGTTCAAGCAGCTCGACGCCGGCCAGTACGGCGCGGTGTGGACCGACGCTGCCGCATTCGTGAAGGCGCGCATCAAGCAGGACAAGTTCGCGTCGGACATGCAGCGTGCACGCCAGTCGGTCGGTACGGTCCGCCATCGCGGCTGGGCGCAGATCACGCGGATCCGCTACACCAATGCGTCGACGACACCCGATGGGCTCTACGCGAACGTCGACTACGTCACCACGCTGACGAGCGGCGCAATGGCCTACGAGAAGCTGAGCTTCCGCCTCGAGGACGATGGCCGCTGGCACATGACCGGTTATGTGCCGCGCCAGTCGCAAAACTACACGCCGTAACCCGCGCAACGCCTCGCACCACGGAGCCATCATGAAACTCAATGTCGCGATAACGATGAACGTGCAGCGCGACGCGACGCAGTCGATCTGGTACAACGGCGCGAACCAGCATTGCGTGTACCTGTACATGCTGCTGAAGCAGTCGCCGCTGATCGGCGAAGTCTGGCTCGCGCACGACAACGGCATCACCGAGTATCCGCAGGCGCTGATGATGGACGCGTTCGGCGACGCGCTGCGGCCGCTGTCGGCCGTCGTCCACCAGACCGACCTGCTGATCGAGATGAATGCGTTCATCGATCCGTCGCACACGGACGTCGTGCGCCAGCGCGGCGGCAAGTGCGTGTCGTATCGCTTCGGCAACGACTACGTGATCGCGGTCGAGACGATCAACTTCGAGAAGAACGACTGGCGGCCGAACCCGCACCGCGTGCAGTTCGACGAGATCTGGACCAACCCGCAGCACATGCACACGTGCGCGGCCTATTTCCAGGCCGTATATAGGGCGCCGGTGATCGAACTGCCGCATATCTGGTCGCCGTATTTCATCGAGCGCAGCCTCGACGCCGATCCCGAACTGAAGGCGCGCTTCGGCTACCGCAACCATGGCCCGGCCAAGCGCATCGCGTTCTTCGAGCCGAACCTGAACGTCGTGAAAAGCTCGATCGTGCCGATGCTCGCCGCGAACGCGTGCTACGTCGAACACCCGGAGCTCGTCGAGCACGTGTACATGACCAACACGTTCGACAAGAAGGAAAACGTCGCCTTCAAGCATCTCGCCCTCGGGCTCGAGATGGTGCGCGACGGCAAGGCGACCGCCGACGTGCGCGCGCCGTTCGTCGCGTGGGCCGCGCATCACACCGACATCGTCGTGTCCCACCACTGGGAAAACGGCCTCAACTACCTGCTGTACGACGCGCTTTACGGCAACTATCCGCTCGTACACAACTCGCCGTTCCTGCGTGACGTCGGCTACTACTACCCGGACTTCGAGATCTTCGATGCGGCGCGTGCAATCGCGACCGCCGCGCAAACGCACGACACGCGGCTCGACGACTACTCGGCCGCGGCCCGCCGCTGCCTGCATCAGGTCGACACGCTCGCCGAGCACAACGTTCGCGCTTACTCCGGGCAGATCCAGCAGTTGTTCGCCGGTCGCGCACTCGGCTGACCTCATTCGTCCACGCTACCGCCCATGAATCAGACCGTCCGCAATTTCGTCGTGATCGATTCGATTCACGGTCCGTTCGTCATCAACCGGCACTGCGCGCATCAGGCCGAGGCACTGATCAAGACGGGGCGGCCGCACATCCAGGTCGAGCTCGACGCGATCATGCACGTGATCGACCAGTTGCCGGACGATGCGATCGCCGTGGACGGCGGCGCGAATGCCGGGCTCGTATGCGTGCCGATCGCCCATCGGTTGCGTGCGCGCGGCGGCCGCGTGTACGCGTTCGAACCGCAGCGCACGCTGTTCCATGCGCTCGGCGGCACCGTCGCGCTCAACCAGCTCGACAACGTCCACCTGCTGAACATGGGGCTGGCCGGCGCCAACGGCACGATGAAAGTCCCCGACGTCGACTACGGGCAGGACGCCGACTTCGGCCAGGTCTCGCTCGTCGACGCGCACGCGGAAGGCGGCACGCCGACACTGGTCGTCAGGCTCGACTCGCTCGGCCTGCCGCGGCTGGATTTCCTGAAGCTCGACATCGAAGGCATGGAGCTCGACGCGCTGCGCGGCGCGCGCCGGCTGATCGAGACGCATCTGCCCTGGTGCTGGATCGAATACCGGAAAGTCGGCGAGGCGCCGATCATCGCCACCTTTGCCGGCCTCGACTATACGTTCTACCGGATCGACTCGCTGAACCTGCTTTGCGTGCCGAATATGCGCTGGGACCCGCAGCGGCTGGCCATCTCGGTCGAGCAGGTCACGATCGAAGCGACGGCCGAAACCGATCCGCGCCACCCGGCAGCGCCCGCCGCCGACACCGACGCGCCCGAAACGAACTGGAACCGCGCGCTCGACCACGAGTCGCGCTGCGAGTGGGGCCATGCAATTGCACGCTGGCAACGTGCGCGCGGACGCGGGCTCGATGACGATGCGATCGCGCTGCAACTCGCGTCGTGCTACGGCTTCGCCGGTGCGCCCGATGCCGGGCTGGCGGCACTCGAGCGCTTTGGCGATCCGGCCGCGCTACCGGACGCGACGCGCGGCCGCATCGAGCTGGCGCGTTCCGAGCTGCTGCTGCGCGCCGGCCGGCGCGACGAGGCAGCCCGCGCCACGATTGCCAGCGAAAACGTGCTCACCGCCGCGCAGTTCGGGCTGCCGACGGAGCGGCTCTACCAGGGCCAGCCGCTGCACGGCAAGCGGCTGCTGGTGCTCAGCTACGGCGGCGTCGGCGACCAGCTCCAGTACGCGCGCTACCTGGGCGCGCTCGACACGCTCGGCTGCACGAGCGTGACCGTCGTCGTTCCGGACGCGCTGACGGGCCTGCTGCGTCACACGTTCCCGCACATCGAATTCATCGGTGCGCACGGCGCGTGGGTCGACACGTCGCAGATCGCGCACGACTACTGGTGTTCGTTCCTGGTGCTCGCCGCGCAATTCGGCTACGCACCGGCGCCCAATGGATCGGCGACCGCGTACCTGTCGTGCCCGCCCGCACACGCCGCCAAGTGGCGCGAGCGCGTGCAGCGCGACGGCCATGCCGCCGGTACGCGCCGCATCGGGCTCAACTGGCGCGGGCGCGACGAAAGCGACGCGCGCTTCCATCGCGCGGCCAGCCTTCGCGACCTCGCGCCGCTGACGCGGATGCACGGCTACGCCGCGTACTGCATCAACCGGGATCTTTCCGCACAGTCCGAGCAATCGGACCTGCCGGTGACGTTCCCGCAACACGCGATCGGCGACTTCAGCGACCTGGCGGCGCTGATGCTGGCGCTGGATGCCGTGGTGACCACCTGCACCGCGCACATCCACCTCGCCGGCGCACTCGGCGTGCCGGCCGTGCTGCTGCTCAGCCCGAAGGCCGATGCACGCTGGGAAATCGGGTCACGCACCGCGCTCTATCCCGGCATCCGGATCGTGCGCGCCGCGCACGTCGGGCAATGGGACGACGCGGTCGATCGCGCGATGGCGCTGGTGCTCGGCGGTTTCGGGAAGGATTGAGCGACGGGATGCGAATCGGGGCCGCTGTGTGCGGATGATGCCGGCGCGGGCCGCGCGTCTCGCGCTGCGCCGGGGCCCGTGACGGGCGTGAACAGGCGCTAGACCAGCACCCGATCACCGCTCTGTGCGGCGAACGTACGGCCATGCCACCGGCCCATCCGCGCGAGCACTGCGAAGCAACGCGCCGCCGGCCGGCTGACGCCGCCAGATGGCTTGACGAGACTATCGGACACGCCGCGTGCGATCGCCGAATCGTTGCCGCACGCGCCGGCAATGACACCCGCGTAATAGTGCCGCGCCGCCAGTTCGCAGCCGTTGGCATCGAGCGGCTTCATCCGCTGAATGCGACGCGCAATGGCCTTCAGGCCGTCGAGATACGGCGCGACGTCGATCGGCACATCGGTCGACTCGGCGCCCAGTTGCCACAGCATGTCGGCCAGCTCGGCGATCGCGACCAGCTCGCGCGCATCGGTTGCCTGCGTGCCCGTTCCGACTCCGGCCTTCGTCCCCGCCATGCCACACCCCTTTGCGATTCGTCCTGCTGCACCTGCTCTCGCGCCGTCACGCGGCGGCCGGCGACCGCCATGAAAAGCGGATGCCCTGCGCCCAAGCGACACCGGCATCCAAGATGATCTGCCGGTCGATCTCGCTCTCCACGCCTTCGACGACGACGTGCCGCGCCCCTTCGTGCGCGAACGCGATCAACCTGCGGAACTGGTAGCGCCCGATCGCGTTGCGTTTGATCATCGACAGGATCGACCGGTCGAGCTTCACGATGTCGGGATTGCCGACCACCAGACTGTTCAATGCGCTGAAACCGACGCCGAAATCGTCGATCGCGATCCGGCAACCGGCCTGCTGGAAGCGGTTCACGAACGACCGGCCCGCGACAGGGTTCAGCGGCCCTGTCTCCGTGATCTCGACCACCAGCCGCGCCGCCACCGACGGCTCGCGCTCGAGCCGTCTGAAGATCGCCAGCCACGCGTCGTCGACGACCGCGCTCACCGCCCCGACGTTGCACCCGTACACCGCAGCCGGATCGGCGCGCAGCGCGTCGATCGTCCGGCCGACCACGAGCCGGTCGAACCAGCGCATCAGCCCGAGCGCCTCGAGGCGCGGCAGGAACGCGAGCGGCGGCAGCGCATCGCGCTCGCCCCACCGCAGCCGCGCCAGGCGCTCCTGGTACAGCACACCGCCCGACAGGTCGGCCCGGCACACCGGCTCATGTGCGAACCCGAGCCGGCTTTCCACGAAACTGCGTACCGACGCGAGGTCGGCATGATGGTCGGGGGCGCCGAACACGAGATCGATTTCGTCTCGATTCGCTTCCCGATTCGCCTCAAGGCGAGCTTCGACCGCATTCATCCGGCGCTCCGGCAAATGGCGAGCCGCCGATCGCGGCTCGACCTCAACAAATATGCGGAGCAAACCGATCCTGACGCGCTCCGCCGCCTACCCGGCCCATCCTGTTATGTCGATTTTTTCCGGGAGCGTACTTTTCGCTTCGGCGCGCCGTCAAATTCGATATTTTCAACGATATTCAGTAACT
The DNA here is from genome assembly GCF_905339975.1 of Burkholderia sp. BCC1999. NCBI lineage: Bacteria > Pseudomonadati > Pseudomonadota > Betaproteobacteria > Burkholderiales > Burkholderiaceae > Burkholderia > Burkholderia sp. BCC1999. The sequence continues at coordinate 11,128 of NZ_CAJPHP010000028.1, forward strand.
GCCAATACACCATGCACGAACCATGTCGACAGTGCGACAGGTTACACAACACAAAGTACGAAACCCCGAATCCAGATCGTTTATTTTCGCCACTCAGACAGCTTTATCCGAATCCATTTCTTTCACGATATTACAGCACTGCAAATCGGGAAATCATTAATTGATCAGACAAATACAGGCCCGAGAAATGCCGCGAACCCGTGATGAACGAGCTTGCAGCAACGGCTTCCAGCTCGGGCCGCCATCCAGCGAAAACCGGCCGCCGCTCATCATTCGATCATCGCAGCATTCAATTTTCACGTCTCAAACGACATTATTAAATCTCAAAACAGAATCCACTGCGTGGAATCAATAATATCAAGTTTTATTTATGTGATGATTATGGATTGAAACATGTTTAACAATCTTCAAGACTTGTTAACCTATAAAATTATTTCTGACGGACTTCCCTCGGAGCCGTCAATTTCGTGCCTTCAAAACCGTCGAACCGATCGGGTTCGACGGTTTCTTTTTTAACGGCATTATTTCGTCAGACATTAGGGCGGGACAACCCCGATGGCGGCCGGCGGCGCAATGAATGTCCGCCGTGGAAAATCGGCCTTATACGGCCGATGCGCCGATCAGGTTCGCGAGCAGCCCGTCGTATTCGGCGACGAGCGCCGGATTCGCCGACGTATAGCGGCCGAGGATCTCGCGCTGGCGCCGCGTGTACGCTTCCCAGTCGTCGTCGTGCGTATGCAGCGCACGCAGCAGCGCATCGGCGCCCTGCTGCACGTCGTTGTCCGGATAGTAGTAGCCGAGATCGGGCGCAAGGCTCGCGTTGTGCACGAGCGGATAGCCCTGCCAGCACACGTCGAAATAGAAGTAGTTCAGCGGATTCGACCACTGGTGCGACACGACGATGTCGGTCAGGTCGGCCAGGAACAGCGGCGTCTCGAAGCGGCCGACGAAGCTCGCCTTGCCCGCGCGCACGATGTCCAGGTAATTCATCAGCATCACGAACTCGGGGCTGTCATGTGCGAGATGGAGGGCGTTCGTCACGTGCGTGAAGCAGATCGCGTCGGGGTCTCGCCGATACGCTTCGTCGATGATCAGCATCGGATACACGCAGAACTTCACCACGTCGTGGTTCGGCTCCATCACCGTCAGCCGCTTGCCGGGCTCGCTGCGTGGCCGGTATTCACCGTGCCCGGGCAGCGACGCGGCACGCGCGCTCAGGAACATCGGATCCCACACGAACGGCACGACGCGCCCCGGGCAGCGGCGCAGCGACTGCAGGAACGGCAACGACGAGGGTGCGATCTGCGGAATCGCCCACACCTCGTCGTAGCCGCGGTTGATGAACAGCGAATCCCACAGTCGGCGGCCGAACAGCATCGATTCCATCACGTTGATGTACTCGACGCCGCAGCAGTAGCTGACGAGCTTCGCGCCGCGCGCCTTCAGGTAGGCCGTCTGCTCCCCGTTGACCTGGCCGCCGAGTTCGATCACCACGTCGAGCGAATCCTTCATGTCGTCGAACGTGCGCGTGTCGAAGACGCTGCGATCCCAGGGCAGCGCATCGGTGAGCGGCACATCGGTGGTGTTGACCAGCGTCACGCGGTAGCCGTGCGGCGACGCCATCAGCAGCTTCGCAAGAAACAGCGCGTTCTGCTTGATGCCGTTGATCCACAGGCTTTCGTCGGGGGCACGCAGTCCGATCGTGATACCGATGCGCAGGCCGTTCAGGACAGGAGACGTCATCGTCGGCAGGATGGAAGGTTGGAGAGGAGTGGCATGGCGCAGTGTAGCGCGCGAAGCGCCGCCCGCGTCAAGCGGCGGCGACCAACCCGGCATTCTAGCGGAGCACCGGCCGCACACTGTCAGGGATGGTCAGCGCCCGCCCCGGCCGTGCAAATCCGCCGGACCGTTATGCGATACTCGTGCCACCCGCCGCGCCGCCAGTCGGCCGGCTTTTCCGGGGGCTCGAACGGGCAACACACGACCACGCCACACCACGATTACAAGAAAGGCTGACAGAATGGACCACGATGCCGCGCAAGTCTTCCGGAAGATCCACGACGAACGGCGGTGGCACTCGCAGGAAAGCGTGTCCGGGTGGGGTCCGCAGCTGAACAATACCGCGCAGGCCATTCGCGAGCTGCCGGGATTGCTGCGCCGCTTCGGCGAACGCTTGCGGCGCAGGCCGCTTTCCCGCCTGCGGAGCGCGCGATGATCGTCCTCAGCCATTTCAGCCAGCCCGCACCCGCCAGCCTCGAGAATCACCGCTGCTACGCGCAGGTGCACGGCTATCGCCACGAGATCGTCGACGCGTCCGCGATGCCGCAGGCCATGCCGTTGCGGCCACTGTACCGCTACGAATCGTTGCTCCAGGTGCTGCGCCACGCGCAGCCCGACGAACTCGTGCTGCTGCTCGGCGAAGATGCGGCAATCATCGAGCCCGTCGCGCTCGAGCGCCTGATGGCCGGGCGCGACATGCTGCTGGTCGACGCGTTCGCGCCGCCGCTGCCGCAGGTCGACGTGCAGATCTGGCGCAACACCGCGGACGTGCGCGCGATCGTGATGCAGCTCGTGCAGCGCTGCAAGCTCGGCAGCGAGCCGAGGCCGACGTCGGAGGCCGCGCTGTTCGCCGGGCTCGACACGCATCCCTACATGACATTGATCGACGGGCTGTACGCCGTCATGCCGTGCGGCCCCCACCTCGATCCGATGTGGAGCCGCGAACCGACGTTCGCGATCAGCATCGACGACACACCTCACGATCCCGAACGCAAGGGCGCGACGCCGCGTTTCCGCGACATGCTCGTCGCGTACATCAATCGATGCCGCGCCGCCGGCCAGCCGATGTTCTCGTTCGATCACGACGTCGCCGCACCGGACGAAGCCGCCGAGCGCTGCACGTACAACCCCGGCCGCCCGATCGCGCTGATGATGCTGTACACGCCGAATATCGGCAGCTACGCACGCGTCGCCGAGCGCAATTTCCGGCGCTACTGCGATGCGCACGGCTACACGCTCTACGTGCATCGCGACATTCCCGCCGAGATCGGGTTGAACGCGACGGGCAACTGGTTCAAGCCGTGGCTGCTGCATGCGTACCTGCAGCATCATGACTGGGTCGTGTGGCTCGATGCCGACGTGCTGATCGCGAACCAGCACCAACCGCTCGAGCCACTGCTCGAAGGGCGCGACTGGCTGCTCGCGCAGGATATCGGCCAGTGGGCGTTCAACTCCGGCGTGATGGCATTCCGCCGCACCGAACGCAACGACGCGATGCTGCGCGACCTGATGACGACGATCGCCGCGCTGCACGACCGCTCGAGCGTCTATGCGAGCGACGGCGACCAGTTGCATTTCATTCGCGCGATGGCGCACGACGGGCAGTTGCACGGCGAAGGCGTGACCGATCTCGTCAGCTTCAACACGCCCTGGCTGTTCCGCCGTGCGGACAGCTACATCGTGCATTACTTCGGCATGTGGTCCGCGATGCGCGCGCTGGTGATGGCGCACGACGACGGCCTGCTGCGCTGACGCCACCGCTTCGGCATCGATACCTCGAAGGCGACGCGCCGGCCGGATTCAGCCGGCCGGCGCATCGTCGTACCGGCTGCCGTCAGATCGGCGTGATCGTCGGCGCCACGGCCGCCGGGTCGGTGATGCTGGCCTTGCCGGTTTCGACGTGCCCCGCGATGCGGCGCGTCCAGCCGGCATTGCCCGCCACCGCGAACTGCAGGTCGTACCACTGGCTGCTGCACGACAGGTCCCAGTGCGCTTCGATGCGCTGCCCCGCCGGGATCGTCAGCGTGCGCGCCGCGCCGCCGTACGCGACATCGGTCGCCGTGACCGTGAGCGTGCCGCTGCCCGCATTGGCGATCGTCACGTAGACGTCGCCGTTCGCCACGTCGTAACACGGCGTGATTTCCGGCTTCGCAGCAGCATCCGCGGCGGCCGAACCCGCAAAGCGCCGGAAATAGCCGTTCGGCCCCCACACGCTCACCAGGTAGTTGCCGTTCGCATCGAGCGCCCACGTATCGGTCAGCTGCTTGCCGGCCTCGACCGTATAACGGCGCGGCATCGCGGTCGGATCGCCCGTATAGACCCAGAAGTGCGCACCCTGCGTGCCCGAATTCGCAAACGTCACCGCATAACCTTGCGCCTGGAGCTGGCCCGTCACGTGCAGTTCGTACGGCAGCGCGCGAGCCGGCCGCGTGCCGGATTCCTGCGCCGTCACGACCTGCTGCGCGGTGCTGGCCGGTGCTGTCTGCGACGACGCGCGCGAGCATTGCAGGTCCGCCTGCGCGACGTACGCCTGCGTGCTCGGCAGCGATGGCAGTGAGACATCCGATTTCGAAAAGTCGAGCGCCGACGTCAGGTCGCCGCAGATCGCCCGGCGCCACGGCGAGATGTTGGTTTCCATTACGCCGAAGCGCTTCTCGATGAATTGCAGCACCGACGTGTGATCGAACACCTGCGAGCAGACGAAACCGCCCTTCGACCACGGCGACACGACGAACATCGGCACGCGCGGGCCGAGGCCGTACGGCAGGTTGTCGGCCGTATACGTGCCGGTCTGCGTCGACGTCACGACGTTGTGCCGCTCGAGCGACACATCCACGGTGCTCATGCCCGAGCCCGGCAGCGTCGGGGCCGACGGCGGCACGACGTGGTCGAAGAAGCCGTCGTTCTCGTCGTACATGATCAGCAGGACGGTCTTGCTCCACACCTCGGGATTCGACGTCAGCGCATCGAGGATCGTCGACAGGTAGTACGCGCCGTACAGCGGCGTGAACTTCGGATGCTCCGAATACGCGGCGGGCGGCAGCAGCCACGAGACCTGCGGCAGCGCGTTGGCCTGCACGTCGGCCTTCAACTGCGTGATCGGCCGCGTGCTCATCCCGCGCGTCTGCAGCGACGAACCGGCCGGCGCATTCACGAAGTTGTTGAAGCACGCGAGCATGTTCGTGCCGTAGTTGCCAGTGAAGTTGTCGAACCCGGTGCCCTGTTGGTAGACCTGCCACGAGATGCCGGCCTTTTCGAGGCGCTCCGGGTAGGTCGTCCAGCTGAAGGGCGGCAACTGGATCTTGTCGAACTGGTTGTCGATGTAGTCGGTGTTGTCGAGCAGCGGGCCGCCGCCCGTGCCGAGCGGATCGACCATGCCCGTCATCAGGTACATGCGGTTCGGGTGCGTGTTGCCCGGAATCGAGCAGAAGTAGTTGTCGCACACCGTGAACGCATCCGCGAGCGCGTAATGGAACGGGATGTCGTCGCGAACGTGATAGCCCATCGTCATGTTCGACTTCTGCACGGCCCACTGGTCAGCGCGGCCGTTGTCGATCGCGCCGTGCGTCGTCGCCCACGTATGCGGCAGGCCGCCGATACATTGCGCGTTGACGCCCGGGTTGGTCGTGTCGTAGCGGAACGGCGCGATCACGCTCGTCTTGTCCTCCTGCCGCGGCTGGAACCATACGGGCTTGCCGTTCGGCAGCGTGACCGGGAAGCGGTCGTTGTAACCGCGCACACCGCTCAGGTGACCGAGGTAGTGGTCGAACGAGCGGTTCTCCTGCATGAACACGACGATGTGCTGCACGTCCTGGATCGTGCCCGTCACGGAATTCGGCTCGATTGCCAGCGCCTTGCGGATCGACTCGGGAAGCAGTGCGGTGGCGGCGGTCGCGCCGGCGAGGCCGGCGGAGAACTTCAGAAAATCGCGTCGCGAATGGGTGGCCATGCTGGTTGCTCTTGATTGGATTTCTGGTGGAAACGGCCGGTATCAGGAAGCGGGCGAGGATGCCGGTGCAGTGAAACCCGGCGGGCAGTGCATCTGCGCGGTGGCGACGACAGCGCCGCCGCATGCGGCCTTCTGCTGCGCGACGGGTGCGGCGGGTGCAGTCAGGTCGTCGTTGCACGCGCCGAGGAGTGCTGTCAGCGCGATCAGGCAAACGACCGCGAAAGGCCGCAGGGCCGACTTTCGCATAACGGTTCTCCGTGGGGGTGATGACGTGACTCGGGCACGGGTGTGCACCGGTCATATCGACCGCGAGATGCTAAGTTCGACTTGTTACACGACGGTGTCGCGTGAAAGCGTAGCGCGATGTGCGCGCGAGCGGTGACGCGAGTGGATGTGGCTGAAGCGTAATGCGATCGAAAGATTCGCACTGCTTCGGCATGTCGATGTCGATATCGACGCGATCGAAGCCGTTCCGATTCGACAGCGGTCGCGCGGGGAAGCGCAACGCGGTTTTTTTGGGCCGGCAGCCAAGGCAGCCGGCCCGTTCACAGCGAGAAGGCGCTGCTCAGCCTTCCGCCATCATCAGCAACTGCGCGCCATCCGCGACCTGGTCGCCGACACCGTACAGCACTTCCGCAACGACGCCCGCGCTCGGCGCGCCGATCGTGTGCTCCATCTTCATCGCTTCCATCACGATCAGCGGCGTGCCCGCTTCGACCTTCTGGCCCGGCTCGACCAGCACCGCGATCACCTTGCCGGGCATCGGCGCGGTCAGGCGGCCGCCGCCCTGCTCCGTATCGCCCGCATGCGCGAGCAGGTTGCGCCATTCGAACGTTTCCGACGTGCCCTGCGTGAACACATGGAACGTGTCGCCGTCCGCATACACGCGGCCGCTGCTGCGCACGCCGCCGAGCGTCACGTCGAAATCGAGCGGCGTGGCGCCGCGCGTCCACGTGAACGGTTGCGCGGCCGCGTCGCCGGTCGCGATACGTGCGCCGGCGCCGTCGTCCTCGTACGTGACCGTCACCTCCGCTTCGCGATCGGCCGCATGCCATTCGAGCGTGCGGCGATAGCCGCCGTTCAGCCGCCAGTCCGGCAATGCGCCCCACGGCGACGAACCCTGCGCGGCCGCGCCGCGCTCACGCGCGAGCAGCGCCGCGCAGGCGAGCGCGAGCATCGCGCGCGGCGGCTGTTGCGGCGCGAACAGCGCATCGTGGTTGCGCTCGATCAGCCCGGTGTCGAGATCGGCCGACGCGAACGGTTCGCACGCAACGATGCGCTGCAGGAATGCCGCGTTCGTGTGCAGGCCGACCACTTCGCAAGCACGCAGCGCCCGCAGCATCAGGCTCAGCGCTTCCGCGCGGTCCGCGCCGTGAACGATCAGCTTCGCGATCATCGGATCGTAAAACGGCGTGATCGCATCGCCCTCGCGCACGCCGCTGTCGACGCGCACCGCTGCGCCGATCGAGAACTCGACGCCGGCCGGCAGCCGCAAGTGTTTCAGCGTGCCCGTCGACGGCAGGAAGCCGCGCGCCGGGTTCTCCGCATAGAGACGCGCCTCGAGCGCATGGCCCTGCACGCGCAGCTCGTCCTGCTTCAGCGGCAGCGGCTCGCCGGACGCGACGCGCAGTTGCCATTCGACGAGATCGAGCCCGGTGACCATTTCGGTGACCGGATGCTCGACCTGCAGGCGCGTGTTCATTTCCATGAAGTAGAACGCGTCGCCCGTCATGATGAATTCGACCGTGCCCGCGCCGACATAGCCGACCGCGCGCGCCGCCGCGACGGCCGCCTCGCCCATCGCGCGGCGCAGGTCGTCGGGCAGGCCCGGCGCCGGCGCTTCCTCGAGCACCTTCTGGTGACGGCGCTGCACCGAGCAGTCGCGGTCGAACAGGTACACGGTATTGCCGAGCGTGTCGCCGAATACCTGCACTTCGACGTGGCGCGGGCGCGTCAGGTATTTCTCGATCAGCACGCGGTCGTTGCCGAAGCTGCTCGCGGCTTCGCGCTGGCACGACGCGAGCGCCGCCGGGAAATCGTCGGAGCGCTCGACCACGCGCATCCCCTTGCCGCCACCGCCCGCGCTCGCCTTCAGCAGCACCGGATAGCCGATTTCGTCGGCTTCGCGATGCAGGTTGCCAGCATCCTGGTCGTCGCCGTGATAGCCCGGCACGAGCGGTACGGCAGCCGCATGCATCAGCGCCTTCGCGGCTGCCTTCGACCCCATCGCCGCGATCGCGTCGACCGGCGGCCCGATGAAGACGATGCCGGCCGCTTTGCACGCATGCGCGAAATCCTCGTTCTCCGACAGGAAGCCGTAGCCCGGGTGGATCGCCTGCGCGCCGGTCGCGCGCGCGGCTTCGATGATGCGCTCGATGCGCAGGTAGCTGTCCGCGGCGGCCGAACCGCCGATGTGCACGGCTTCGTCGCATGCGGCCACGTGTTTCGCGTTCGCGTCCGCGTCGGAATAGACGGCGACGCTCGCGATCCCGAGACGTTTGCACGTCGCGGCGACTCGGCACGCGATTTCGCCGCGGTTGGCGATCAGAATCTTGTCGAACATGGCTTCGATGTCGTCCGGAGAGTGGGGGTCACGCGATCATTCACGCCACGACGGCGTGCGCTTTTCGAGGAAGGACGCGATCCCTTCGCGCGCTTCCGCGCCGGCGCGGGTCCGCGCGATCCAGTCGGCGGTCTGCTCGATCAGCGTCGCGTCGAGCGGGCGGCCGGCCACGTCGGCGACGAGCCGCTTGCACGCCTTCACCGCGTCGGGGCCGTTCGCGACGAGCGTCGCGGCCAGCTTCGCGACCGTTTCGTCGAGTGCATCGGCCGGCACTGCTTCGTGGATGAAGCCGAGCGATGCTGCACGCGCACTGTCGAACACCTCGGCCGTCGTGAAGTAACGGCGCGCCGCGCGTTCGCCCATCGCACGCACGACGTACGGCGCGATCGTCGCGGGAATCAGCCCGAGCCACGCTTCCGACAGGCAGAACTTCACGCCGTCGGCGGCAATCGCGATATCGGCCGCGGCCACCAGGCCCACCCCGCCCGCGTAGGCATCGCCATGCACGCGGGCGATCACCGGCTTGCCGCAGCGATGGATCGCCTCGAGCATCCGTGCAAGCTTGCGCGCATCGGCACGGTTCTCGTCGTCCGAGTAACCGGCCATCTTCTTCATCCAGTTCAGGTCCGCGCCCGCGCAGAACGCGGCGCCTTCCGCCGCGAGCACGATCGCGCGCACGCCTTCGTGCGCATCGAGCCATTCGAACGCCGTGGTCAGCTCGGCGATCGTCGTCTCGTTGAACGCGTTGCGCACGTCGGGGCGTGCGAGCGTGACGGTCGCCACACGGCCGGCTTCACTTACCTTGATCGTTTCGTATCGCATCGGTCAGTCCTCCCGGGCGTTACATGCGGAACACGCCGAAGCGCGTGTCGTCGATCGGTGCGTTCATCGATGCGGCCAGGCCAAGGCCGAGCACGTCGCGCGTCTGCGCGGGATCGATCACGCCGTCGTCCCACAGCCGCGCGCTCGCGTAATACGGATGGCCCTGGCGCTCGTACTGGTCGCGAATCGGCTGCTTGAACGCTTCCTCTTCGTCGGTCGACCACGAGCCGCCCTTCGCCTCGATGCCGTCGCGACGCACCGTCGCGAGCACCGACGCGGCCTGCTCGCCGCCCATCACCGAGATGCGCGCGTTCGGCCACATCCACAGGAAACGCGGGCCGAACGCGCGACCGCACATCCCGTAGTTGCCGGCGCCGAACGAGCCGCCGATGATCACGGTGAACTTCGGCACCTTCGCGTTCGACACGGCCGTCACCATCTTCGCGCCATGCCGTGCGATGCCTTCGTTCTCGTACTTGCGCCCGACCATGAAGCCCGTGATGTTCTGCAGGAACACGAGCGGAATCTTGCGCTGGCAGCACAGCTCGATGAAATGCGCGCCCTTCACGGCCGATTCGGAAAACAGGATGCCGTTGTTCGCGACGATCCCGACCGGATGGCCCCAGATGTGCGCGAAGCCCGTGACGAGCGTCGTGCCGTAGCGCGCCTTGAATTCGTCGAACTCGGAATCGTCGACGATGCGCGCGATCACCTCGCGCACGTCGAACGGCTTGCGCGTATCGACCGGAATCACGCCGTACAGGCTTTTCGCGTCGTAGCGCGGCGGCTTCGGCTCGCGCAGCGCCACGGGCGACGCGATCTTCGGCGCGAGATGATCGACGATGTTGCGCGCGATCGACAGCGCATGCGCGTCGTTCTGCGCGAGATGGTCGGCCACGCCCGACAGGCGCGTATGCACGTCGCCGCCGCCGAGATCCTCGGCGCTGACTTCCTCGCCGGTCGCGGCCTTCACGAGCGGCGGCCCGCCCAGGAAAATCGTGCCCTGCTCCTTCACGATGATCGACTCGTCGCTCATCGCCGGTACGTACGCGCCGCCGGCCGTGCACGAGCCCATCACGACGGCGATCTGCGCGATCCCCGCCGCCGACATCGTCGCCTGGTTGAAGAAGATGCGGCCGAAGTGGTCGCGATCGGGAAACACGTCGTCCTGGTTCGGCAGGTTCGCACCGCCCGAATCGACGAGGTACACGCACGGCAGCCGGTTTTCCGCGGCGATCTCCTGCGCGCGCACGTGCTTCTTCACGGTGACCGGGTAGTAGGTGCCGCCCTTGACCGTCGCGTCGTTGCACACGATCACGCATTCGCGGCCGGCGATCCGGCCGATCCCGGTGATGACGCCCGCGCCCGGCGCGTCGTCGTTGTACATGCCGTTCGCGGCGAGCTGCGAGAACTCGAGGAACGGCGCGCCCGGATCGAGCAGTTGCGCGATGCGGTCGCGCGGCAGCAGCTTGCCGCGCGACAGGTGCTTGTCGCGCGCGGCCTGGCCGCCGCCCTGCGCAAGCTGTTCGATCTTCGCGCGCAAGTCGGCGACGACCGCCTCGAGCGCGGCGGCATTCGTGCGGAAATCTTCCGAACGCGGGTTCAGTTTCGATTCGATGATCGGCATCGACGGGGCTCCGTTCGCGTGACGTGGGGCGTTACATCGTTTCCGCGAACAGCTCGCGGCCGATCAGCATCCGGCGGATTTCGCTCGTGCCTGCGCCGATCTCGTACAGCTTCGCATCGCGCCACAGGCGCCCGACCGGGTATTCGTTGATGTAGCCGTTGCCGCCGAGGATCTGGATCGCCTCGCCGGCCATCCACGTCGCCTTCTCGGCCGTGTAGAGGATCACGCCCGCGCAATCCTTGCGCACCTGGCGGATGTGGTCGCTGCCGGCGGAATCGAGATGGCGGCCGACCGCGTACAGGTAGGCGCGGCATGCCTGGAACGTGGTGTACATGTCGGCGACCTTGCCCTGGATCAGCTGGAACTCACCGATCGACTGGCCGAACTGCTTGCGGTCGTGGATATACGGCACCACGGCGTCGAGGCACGCGGCCATGATGCCGGTCGGGCCGCCCGACAGCACCGCGCGCTCATAGTCGAGGCCGCTCATCAGCACCTTCACGCCGCCGTTCAACTGGCCGAGGATGTTCTCTTCCGGCACTTCGACGTCCTGGAACACCAGCTCGCCCGTGTGCGAGCCGCGCATGCCGAGCTTGTCGAGCTTCTGCGCGACCGAGAAGCCCTTCATCCCCTTCTCGACGATGAACGCGGTAATGCCGCGCGAGTTGGCTTCGATGTCCGTCTTCGCGTAGACGACGAGCGTGTCGCAATCGGGGCCGTTGGTGATCCACATCTTCGTGCCGTTCAGCACGTAGCGGTCGCCACGCTTGTCGGCGCGCAGCTTCATGCTGACGACGTCGGAGCCGGCGTTCGGCTCGCTCATCGCGAGCGCGCCGATGTGTTCGCCCGACACGAGCTTCGGCAGGTATTTCTGTTTCTGCGCTTCGGTGCCGTTGCGGTGGATCTGGTTCACGCACAGGTTCGAGTGCGCGCCGTACGACAGGCCGATCGACGCCGATGCACGCGAGATCTCTTCCATCGCGACCATGTGCGCGGTGTAGCCCATGTTCGCGCCGCCGTACTCCTCGGCCACCGTCATGCCGAGCACGCCGAGATCGCCGAACTTCTTCCACAGATCCATCGGAAACTGGTCGGTGCGGTCGACCTCCGCCGCGCGCGGCGTGATTTCCTTCGCCGCAAACGTCGCGACGGCGTCGCGCAGCATCTCGATGTCTTCACCGAGCATGAATTGCACGCCGGGCAGGTTGATCATGTCTCCTCCGTCTCTAGAAAGTGTGTCGCACTCACCGATTTCTGAGTTTCGCTCAAATCGAATGAATGCACCGATTCATTGACCAATACAGCGGAAATTTTGCACAGTTTCGCGCCTCGTTGGGGGCGGCGTCAATAGTTTTTTGAGTGACACTCAGATATCATGCGTACATGACAGCCGCTACCGCCGACACCATGACCGACACCGTCAAAGCCGACCGCACCGACGCGCCGCGCGCGCCCGCCGGGCGCAAATCCCAGCAGCGCGTGCAGGACATTCTGCGCGCCGGTCGTGAAGTGTTCGCTGAAAAAGGTTACGAGCATGCGACGGCCGCCGAGATCGCGCAGCGCGTGGGCGTGTCGGAGGCGACGGTGTTCAGCTACTTCCGCGGCAAGCGCGAGCTGTGCGCACGCGTGATCGCCGACTGGTACGACGAAATCATCGCCGCGTTCGAGCATGGCATGCCGCAGGATGCGTCGGTGCAGCAGCAGTTCGCGTTCATCGTGCGCACCCACCTGCGGCTGATGCTGGTGAACGGCACGGGGCTGTGCGCGCTGGTGCTGTCGGAAGGCCGCGCGAAGCAGCACGCGCTGAGCGACGAGCTCACCGCGCTGCAGCGCCGCTACACCGCGCCGCTGATGGACGTGCTCGCGCGTGGCCAGGCGGCCGGGCAGGTGCGCGCGGACCTGCCGCTGAGCCTGCTACGCTCGATGGTGTTCGGGCCGATCGAGCACGTGCTGTGGGACGCGATCCTCGGGCACCGCAAGCTCGATACGGAAACGACGGCCGCGCAACTGGTCGACATGCTGTGGGCCGCCGTGCAGCCGCCGGCGCCGGAACAGGCGGCGCTCGTGCGCTTCAGGAACGAAGTGGCGGAAGCCGTGCGGCGGCTGGAAGGCGAAAGCACGCGCGCGTGACGCGCGGCAGGCAGCACGCCCCGTCGCCGCATCCCCGCCGTCGCGGGGTTCGGGGTTGCTACGACTCGTCGCCGACGCGCAGCGGCGCGCGGCTCTGCTCGTTGTTCAAATGGACGAACTTGCGCAACAGGCGCACCAGTTCCTGCGAATCGTCCTCTCCCATCCCGTCGAACAGGCCGGCACGCAACTCCTTCACCGACGGAATCAGGTGCGTGAGCAGTTCGACGCCAGCCGGCGTCAGCAACAAGCGGCGCTGACGTCGCGGCAGCACTTCGCGCACGATCAATCCCTTCGCTTCGAGCCGGACCGCGAGATCCGCGGTCGTCGACGTGTCGAGCGCCACCCGCTGCGCGAGCGTCACCTGATCGAGCCCCGGACACTCGTAAAGCATCCGCAGGACCGCGTACTGCACCGGCGTCACGTCCCGGCCCAGCTTCTCGTAGAACATCGCAACCGCGATCTGGTGTGCGCGCCGGATCAGGTGCCCGGGTTCGTCGTACAGATCGAGCGGGAAAGCCGGCGCGTCGGCGGGATTCGTTTTTTCCATGAATGAGTCGATGACATAGGCGACGCGCGCCGGTTGCGCGCGCCGACGGCATGGCGCTGCCTCGCGCCATTTCCCGGGAAAACCAGTATACCGCTCGCCTTGCTCCAGCCAATCTCAATGAGTACACTGAATCTCATTCAGTACACGGAATGTAGAGATGCCGCGTACCGGCGGCATCGACCTGAAGGAGACGACGAACGTGTTTCTCAAGAATGCTTGGTACGTGGCGTGCACGCCCGATGAAATCGACGGCAAGCCGCTGGGCCGCAAGATCTGCAACGAATCGATGGTGTTCTACCGCGCGGCGGACGGCCAGGTCGCCGCGCTCGAGGATTTCTGCCCGCACCGTGGCGCGCCGCTGTCGCTGGGATTCGTGCGCGACGGCGTACTGGTGTGCGGCTATCACGGGCTGGAAATGGGCTGCAACGGCAAGGCGGCCGGCATGCCGGGCCAGCGCGTCGGCGGCTTCCCGTCGATACGCAGCTTTCCGGTGGTCGAGCGGTACGGATTCGTCTGGGTCTGGCCGGGCGAGGCGTCCGAAGCCGATCCGGCCAAGCTGCCTGCGCTGGCGTGGGCCGAGGATCCGGCCTGGGCGCACGGCGGCGGCCTGTATCACATCCGTTGCGACTACCGGCTGATGATCGACAACCTGATGGACCTCACGCACGAAACCTACGTGCATGCGACGAGCATCGGCCAGAAAGAAATCGACGAAGCACCGCCGAAGACGACCAGCCATGGCGACGAAGTCGTCACGAGCCGCTTCATGGAGAACGTGATGCCGCCGCCGTTCTGGCAGATGGGGTTGCGCGGCAACGGCCTGGCCGACGACGTGCCGGTCGATCGCTGGCAGATCTGCCGCTTCACGCCGCCGAGCCACGTGATGATCGAGGTCGGCGTCGCGCACGCGGGCCACGGTGGCTACGACGCGCCGGCCGACCTGAAGGCATCGTCGATCGTGGTCGATTTCATCACGCCCGAGACGGATACCTCGATCTGGTACTTCTGGGGCATGGCGCGCAACTTCCGGCCCGACGATCACGCGCTGACCGCCGAGATCCGCGAAGGCCAGGGCAAGATCTTCGCCGAGGATCTCGAGATGCTCGAACGCCAGCAGCTCAACCTGGAAAAGTGGCCCGATCGCAAGCTGCTCAAGCTCAACATCGACGCCGGCGGCGTGCTGTCGCGCAAGGTGATCGAACGCCTGCTCGCCGACGAAAACGTTTCGCGTCCGCAGCGGCCCGTGATCCCGATTGCGCCTGTCAGGGAGGCGTCATGAGCGCCCCGACCCTTACCGTGCGGGTGGCCCGCAAATGGCAGGAAGCGCGCGACATCTGCGGCTTCGAATTCGTCAGCGATGACGGCTCGCCGTTGCCGCGCTTCGACGCCGGCGCCCATATCGACGTGCATCTGCCCGGTGGCTTCGTGCGCCAGTATTCGCTGTGCAACCACCCGGAGCACGGCGATCGTTATCAGATCGCCGTGCTGCGCGATGCCGACGGCCGCGGCGGGTCGCGCGCCATTCACGACGAAGTCCGGCAAGGCGATACCGTGCGGATCGGCGTGCCGCGCAATCAATTTCCGCTCGCCCCCGACGCCCCGCACCACCTGTTGCTCGCGGGCGGGATCGGCGTCACGCCGATCCTCAGCATGGCGGAACGGTTGTTCTCGTCGGGCATACCGTTCGACCTGCACTACTGCGCGCGCTCGACCGAGCGCATGGCGTTCGTCGAGCGCATCAACACGGCCGGGTTTCACGATCGCACCCGCTTCCATGTCGACGACGGTGCTCCCGAGCAACGTTTCGACCTCGCCGCCGTGCTCGCCGCCGCGCCCGAAGGCACGCACCTGTACGTATGCGGCCCGCGCGGCTTCATGGACGCCGTGCTGAACGCCGCGCGCGAGCGCAACTGGGCAGAAGCGCGGCTGCACTACGAGTTCTTCGGCGGCGCAGTCACGTCGTCCGGCGCGGACCGTGCGTTCCAGGTCCGGATCGCGAGCAGCGGCAAGGTGATCGACGTGCCGGCCGAATGCACGGTCATCGCGGCGCTGGCGGCGAACGGCGTCGACGTGCTGACGTCGTGCGAGCAAGGCGTATGCGGCACCTGCGTGACGCGCGTGCTCGAAGGCGAGCCCGATCATCGCGATTCGTATCTCACCGAGGCGGAACAGGCGGCCGGCGACCAGTTCATGCCGTGCTGTTCGCGATCGCGAAGCGACCTGCTGGTACTCGATCTGTAGATCCGCAGACGGACCGCCCGACTCGCGGCGGCCAACCACAATACTGGAGACGATCAATGGAGCAACATGCCCGACCACCAATCAATACGACCAATTTCCCGATGGACCGCTGGTGGGTCGCCGCGCTGTCGTCCGAACTGACGGACAAACCCGTCGCGCGCACACTGCTCGACCGTCCGGTCGTGCTGTTCCGGTTGCCGTCCGGGGAAGTCGGCGCGCTGGAGGATCGCTGCTGCCACAAGTCGCTGCCGCTGTCGTGCGGCTCGCTCGAAGCGCGCGGCCTGCGCTGCGGCTATCACGGCCTGCTGTTCGACCGCGGCGGCGCATGCGTGGAAATTCCCGGCCAGGAGCGGATTCCGGCGAAAGCGTGCGTGTCGTCGTATCCGGTGTACGAGCAGGACGCGATCGTGTGGATCTGGATTGGCGCCGATGCGCACGCTCAACCGACCTGCACACCGCCACGCTACGCGTTCCACGCGGATCCGCAGTACCGGTTCGGCGGCGGCAACTACCATTACGACGCGCCGTATCAACTGATCCACGACAACCTGATGGACCTCAGCCACCTCGGCTATGTCCATCTGAAAACGATCGGCGGCAACGCGCAGTTGCACATGGGCGCGGAAACCCGCGTCGGCAGCGACGGCGACACGGTGAAACTGGTTCGCCTGATGCCGGATTCCGATCCGCCGCCGACCTACACCGCCGCCTGGCCGTTCGCGGGCCGCGTCGATCGCTGGCAGGAAATCGAGTTTCACGTGTCGCACATCCGGATCTGGACCGGCGCAATGGACGCCGGCACCGGCGACCTGCACGATCCGGCGCGCGGCGGCTTTCACATGCGCGGCTTCCACGGCATCACGCCCGAGACGGACACGACGACGCACTACTTCTGGACCGTCGCGACCAATCCGCAACATGACGTGGAGCGCGTCGCGCAAACGGTCATCGAGCAATCCGCCGCGACGTTCGACGAGGACAAGACCGTGATCGAAGCGCAATACCGGAATCATCTGCGCTTTCCGGACCGCCGCCAGATCGACATTCACGTCGACGCGGGCCCCAATCGCGCGCGGCGCGTGATCGAGCGGCTGCTGCTGCAACCCGAACCCGCGTAAGCATCGCGCGGGCTGGCGGGCCCCGGGATGCCCGCCAGCCCACGCATTCGTATTCGCTTTCGTCCCATTCTTTACCGTGGCTTCGATTCCATCCAATTTGATTAGTCATACTATTTTTCAAGGATCTTTGACGTGAGCGCAAGTATCCGCAATACGATCGACGAATCCCCGATGAGCGTGTTCCAGACGATGGCGGTCACGGCCTGCGTCGTGCTGAACATGCTCGACGGCTTCGACGTGCTGGCCATCGCGTTTGCCGCGCCGCATCTGGCGGCCGAATGGAAACTGAGCGGCAAGGAAATCGGTCTGCTGCTGAGTGCCGGGCTGGCCGGCATGGGTATCGGCTCGGTGCTGATCGCGCCGCTGGCCGACCGCGTCGGCCGCCGCCGCATCATCCTGCTCTGCCTCGCCGTGATCTCGACCGGGATGCTCGCCTGCGCGGCCACGCACGGCACGCTGCAACTCGCCGTCGCGCGTGCGTACACGGGGCTCGGCATCGGCGGCATGCTGGCGAGCCTGACCGTCATCAGCGGCGAGTACGCGTCGAACAAATGGCGCAGCGCCGCGATCGGCATGCAGTCGACCGGCTACGCGATCGGCGCCACCGCCGGCGGCGTGATCGCCGGCTACCTGCTGTCGACGTGGGGATGGCGCAGCGTGTTCGCATTCGGCGGCATCCTGACCTTGCTGTCGATCCCGATGGTGCTCGCGCTCCTGCCGGAATCGCTCGACTTCCTGCTGGCGAGGCGTCCGGACAACGCGCTGCAGAAAATCAACCGCATCCTCGCGAGAATGAAGCGCGCGCCGATCGACACGCTGCCGACCTCGTCCATCGACACGGCGAGCCCCTCGTCGAGCTGGACAGCCGTGCTGCGCGCACCGCTTGCGCGCCGCACGATTGCGTTGTGGATCGCGTTCTTCCTCGTGATGGGCAGCTTCTACTTCGTCGTGAGCTGGACGCCGAAGCTGCTGGTCCAGGCCGGGCTGTCGGCATCGCAGGGCGTCACCGGCGGCGTACTGCTCAACCTCGGCGGCATTGCGGGCGCGTCGCTCTTCAGCCTGCTGTCGACGCGGTTCGGCCTGCGCAACCTGCTCGGCGCGACGCTGCTGCTCGGCGGCGTACTGATGGTCGTGTTCGGCGCGAACACGGGCTCGCTCGGCATCGGGATGACCGTCGGCGTGTTCCTCGGCGCCGTGATCAATGCGTGCGTGGCCGGCATGTATGCGCTGTCGCCGACGCCGTACCCCGCCGAAATCCGCACGACCGGCATCGGCCTCGCGGTCGGCATCGGCCGCCTCGGCGCAATCCTGTCGCCGATGACGGTCGGTGCGCTGCTGGACGACGGCTGGTCCGTTTCCCACCTCTACCTCGCGTTCCTCGTGCCGATGGCCGGCGCGGCGATCGCCGTCGCCGTGGCGGGCACGCGTGCCGCGGTACCTCGCCGGCAACGCGATCCGGCGATGTCGTAACACGCAACGCCCGCAGTCTTGCCGATACCCGTCGGCATCCCGGATACGTCCGGGTCATTAAAAAATCAATAAGTAGATCTACATACTGTTTGGAGACAGCCATGAAAACGAAACTGGGCGTCGCACTCGCGACGGCGATGGCGCTGGCCGGACCGGCCTGCGCACAAAGCAGCGTCACGCTGTACGGGATCATCGATACCGGCATGTCCTACTACAACAACGCCGCGCACGGCGGATCGTTCACGGGCGTGCCGACGCTGACCGGCGAGGTGCCGTCACGGTGGGGGCTGAGAGGCACCGAGGATCTCGGCGGCGGCTACCAGGCCTTCTTCGTGCTCGAGAACGGCTTCCAGCCCGGCACCGGCGCGCTGAACTACGGCGGGCGCCTGTTCGGGCGGCAGGCGAACGTCGGCGTGAACAGTCCGTTCGGCGCGCTGACCCTCGGCCGCCAGATGAACATGTCGATGATCGTGCTGACCAATGCCGACGTGATCGGCCCTTCGATTCACTCCATGGCGGATTTCGACTCCTATCTGCCGAACGCGCGCAGCGACAACGCGATCGGCTACAAGGGTACGTTCCACGGCGTGACGCTCGGCGCCACCTACAGCTTCGGCCGCGACGCGGCCGGGCCGGCGGGGCCGTCAGCGACGGGCTGCGCCGGACAGGTGCCCGGCGACATCGTCGCTTGCCGCCAATATACGGCGATGCTCGCGTACGACGCGAGCAATTTCGGGATCGCCGCGTCGCACGACGTGATGCGCGGCGGTGGCGGCGCACTCGCGCCGCTGAACAATCCGGCGTACACCGACACGCGCGACATCGTCGCCGGCTACGTGAAGATCGGCCCCGCGAAACTGGGCGCCGGGTGGATCCGCCGCAACCTCGCGGCGGCCGAACACCTGCAGGCCGATATCATTTTCGCCGGGGGCACGTACTACGCGACGCCCTACCTCGCGCTCGATCTTCAGGGCGTCCGCTACCTGCAACGCCGCGAGAACAGCGAAGGCGGCACGAATGCCACGCTGCTCGTCGGACGCGCGAACTATTTCCTGTCGAAGCGGACGACCGTCTATACGTCGGCGGGCTACATGTTCAACAGCAAGCTGGCCGCGAACGCGGTCGCCGCGGGCGGGACGGTCGGCACCGGGATGAACCAGCTCGGCGTGATGGCCGGCATCCAGCAGAAGTTCTGAACGCCGGACACCGCACCAGCGCATCCTCAATCGGCGAGCCGGCAATGCGAGAGCTTCAACCCCGGCAGCACCGGCGCGTCGATATAGCCCTCGTTCACGCAGCTGAAGCGGAACGCCGACGACGTGACGAACGGCTTGATCTCGCCGCCGGGGAATTTCGGCTTCAGCGCATCCTGGTCGGCCACGTCGAAATGCGTGTCGAACTGCTCGCCGTCGGCCGTCAGCGCGCCGAAGTAGGTGCCGCCCGGGTCGCCGCCCATCCGGATCACGGCGCCGACGAACGCGAGGCGCTTGCCGTCGTATTTCGCCTTCGCGGCGGCCATGTCCTGCGTATAGGCCTCGATCACGGCGCCGTAATGCGCGGCGATCGCGGGTTCGGCGTCCGAAGCCGCGCAAGCAGCCTGGTGAACGCCCGCCAGCAGCGTGCATGCCGCAAGCGCGGCCGCCGCGAACGGCGCGGAAATCTTTTTCATGGGTTGGTCTCCCGTCCAGCGTGGTGGTTGAAGTGATTGAAGCCCGGCGCAACGCCGGATGAATTCGCTTCCGTTGCTTTAATCGTTCGAATGGCGGAATACGGCTGCGATCACTTCGTCACCCGCATGGTCGTGCGCGGTGCTTGGCGCCGCGCGGAACGCGACGTGACAGGACGATGACATGGTGCGGCCCCCGGTTCTCTCATTGAATTTCACTGCGTCTGATTTTGGCCGTTACGGTAGCAGACGGCCGGCGGCCCGGCAACCGAGGCCCGGACGCTGCCGGATATCCCTTTACAATTGCAAATGATTCTCATTACATATATTATGCGCAACCTGGCCGCAACAAAACGCCGCGGCTCGCGACACGATCCTTAGTACTCCATCCTGCCTCGATTCATGCCATCCCGTCGAACGCCCCGCCGCGCCCGGACCCTGCGTCCGTGGCGCGCAAGCCTGCCTGTCCTGATCACCCTGTGCGCCGCGAGCGGCGCGCATGCGGCCAGCGCCGAACCCGTCGCACCCGCATCGACTCCCACGACGCCCGCCGGGCAAGAACTCCCGGTGATCAGCGTCAACGCATCGTCGGCCGTCGACCCGACGGTCGGCTACCAGCCGCGCACCACCAGCATCGCGGGCGGCGACGACCGTTCGCTGAAGGAGATTCCGCAATCGGTCGCGGTGGTCAGCAGCAGCGTGATGCAGGACCAGCAGGCGCGCTCGCTCGACGACGTGCTCGGCAACATCAGCGGCGTCACGCAGACGAACACGCTCGGCGGCACGCGCGACGCGTTCATCAAGCGCGGCTTCGGGTCGAACAACGACGGCTCGGTGCTCGTCGACGGCGTGCGCACGCCGGTGCTGCACAGCTATCTCGCGACGATCGACCGCGTCGAGGTGCTGAAAGGCCCGGCCTCGCTGCTGTACGGGATGCAGGATCCGGGCGGCGTGATCAACCTCGTCACGCGCAAGCCGGAAGACACGTTCGGCGGGTCGATCTCCGCATCGCGCACGAGTCACGGCGGCAGCAGCGCGCAGTTCGATCTCACGGGCCCGCTCGGCAAGCCGGGCCAGGTCGCGGGCGGCACGCTCGCGTTCCGGCTGACCGGCGAATACGACACGAGCCGCTACTGGCGCAGCTTCGGCCGCGAACGCAACGCGCTGATCGCGCCCGCGCTGTCGTGGCACGACGCGAACACGTCGATCGACGTCAGCTACCAGTACGTCGACTACACGATGCCGTTCGATCGCGGCACCGTGCTCGTGAACGGCCAGCTCGACGACGCGCTGCGCTATCGCCGCTACGAGGAGGCGTGGTCGCAAAGCAGCGGCATCCAGGAAACGCTGCGTACGCGCATCGAGCACCGCTTCTCCGAGGCATGGCGCGTGCGCGCAACCTACGGCTGGGGCCGCGACCGCTACGACCAGACCATCACGCGCGCCACCGCGTTCAACAGCAAGACCGGCGCGATGATGCGCTCGTCCGATGCGAACCTCGGACGCAACGATTCCGACCAGATCGCGACGCTCGGCCTGCTCGGCAACGTGACGCTCGCGGGGATGAACCACGCGATCTACATCGGCGGCGAATACGAGCGACAGCGCAGCTTTCGCGGCGACACGATCCGCGGCAAGGCGACGACCGGCTTCAATCTCTACGATCCCGTGTATGGCCTGCTCGCGGCGGGCGGCACGCCCAACGCGAAACAAAGCGATTCGCGCTCGGTCGTGCATGCCTATTCGACGATCGTGCAGGATTCGGTGAAGATCACCGACCGCCTCACCGCGGTGGGCGGGCTGCGCTGGGAAAACTGGCAGCAGGAATCGGGAATGGGGCGGCCGTTCGTGTTCGCCGACCGTTCGCGCGGCAGCGTCTGGCTGCCGCAGTTCGGGCTCGCGTATGCGCTGACGCCGGCGCTGACCGCCTACGCGAACGTGAGCCGCTCGTTCAAGCCGAACGTCGCAACGAACGTCGCCGCGCCGCTCGCGCCGGAATACGGCCGCGTGCTCGAGGCCGGGCTGAAGTTCAGCCTGAAGCCCGCGATCACCGGCACGCTCGCGGTCTACCAGATCGACAAGCGCAACGTCGCGGTCACGGTCGGCGACATCACGTCGACCATCGGCACCGCGCGCTCGCGCGGGATCGAGCTCGACGTGGCCGGGCAAATCACCCGCCACCTGAGCGTGATCGGCAGCTATGCATATACGAATGCGACCGATCGCGACAGCAACACGCCGCTCGTCAACGTCGCGCGCCACACGGGCAGCCTGTTCGCCGTGTACGACACGGCCATCGCAAACCTGCCCGGCCGCTGGCGCTTCGGCGGCGGTGCGCGCCTGGTCGGCGCACGCTCCGGCGACACCGCAAACAGCTTCACGCTGCCCGGCTACGTGACCGTCGACGCGTTCGCGGCGTACGAAACGACGATCGGCAAGTTCCCGACGCGCTTTCAGCTCAACGTGAAGAATCTGCTCGACAAGACCTACTACCCGTCGAGCAACAACAACCTGATCGTCGCGGTCGGCGAGCCGCGGCTCGTTACGCTGACGACGACGGTGTCGTTCTGACGCACCCGCGCGGCCGACGCAGAACGGCATCCGTCGGCCGCGCATCCCCCTGCCCCTCCATACCGCCGCGCCACGCAGCGGCGCCTGCCTCCGGGTCAATCATCAGACCTTCGAATATCTCCCATCCGATATCGCGATTTCCGGGATCGATCGCGCGCCTCTAGACTGGCTACGCGATCGTGACGCCGCGCCGCCGCACGGCAACGCGCCCCCACAAAAACGATTCCGGGAGATACCCCATGTCCGACCGGCACGCGCGCCGAGGCGCGCTCAAGACACTCGGCCTCGCGGCCGGCACCGCACTGCTCGCCGCCACGCGCCAGGCTCACGCCGCGGCGCCTGACACCGCCACGCTGCTGCCTGGCGGCGCCGCGCGCCTCGCCGACCTCACGCGCCGCCTCGCGGCCGCGCCGAGACGGCGCGACTTCAAGACGGTGCCGATGATCCTCGAGCACCTCGACCAGTGGGATCACGCGGCGCTCGCCGAAGTGATCGGCTATCGCGGCGGCCCGAAGCAGGTGTGGGACAACACCGAACTCGGCGGCCCGTGGCTGAACCTGATGCGCAATTCACTGAACGCGCAGATCTGGTCCTACCGTCATCCGGATTTCCTCGTCGTGTCGGCCACGCACGGCAGCGCGCATCTCGCGCTGTTCGACCAGGCCGCGTGGAACAAATACGGCCTCGCGAAATTCGCCGGCGCCGCGTTCCCGGCCAACACGCTGCTCGACGCAAAGCCCGCGCAATCGAAAGGCGTGCAGGACCATGAAGCGCCCGACGGCGCATTCTCGTCGCATGACAACAGCCTCGCCGCGCTACAGCAGCGCGGCGTCGTGTTCCTGTCGTGCCACAACGCGATCTGGGAACTCGCGGAACGGCTCGACAGCGCAAATGCGAACCCGGACAAGCTGCCGCTCGACGCGCTCGCGGCCGACCTGACCAACCACGTGATCCCGTCGGCAATCGTCACGCCGGGCGCGGTCGGCACGCTGCCAGAGCTGCAGCAGGCCGGTTTCACGTACGCGAAATGAGAGCCGCGATGACACCGATCCAAACGAAACCGCTATTGCAATCGCAGTCGCGCCGCCGCCGGCGCACGCTGCGGGCCGCGCTGGCTGCCTGGCTGTGCGGTGCGTCGGCGCTTGCGCTCGCCGCACCCGCCACCACCGACGCGACCGTCTTTCCGCCCTGGCAAGACGGCCGCAACAACGACGCGATCCATCGCGGCCTCGAATTCACGGTGCCGCAAGTCGACGTGCTCGCCGATTTCCACGGCGACCTCACCGCACCGAAGCTCGTGCTGTACGTCGGCGGCAACTACTTCTTCGCGATGGCGCCGCTCGTCGCGAAATTCGAGGAGGACCATCCCGAGTACCGTGGCCGCATCTACTGGGAAACGATCCCGCCCGGGCTGCTCGTGAAGCAGATCCAGGCCGGCGGCACGATCACCGTCGGCAACATGACGTGGACGGTCAAGCCCGACGCGTATTTCGCGGGGCTCGGCAAGATCGACGGCCTGATCGCGGACGGCACGCTCACGGGCCCGGCCGTGCCGTACGTGACGAACCAGCTGACGATCCTGGTGCGCGCCGGCAATCCGAAGCGCATCGCGTCGCTGAACGATCTCGCGCGCGCCGACGTGAAGCTCGCGATGCCGAACCCGGCATTCGAAGGCGTCGCGCGGCAGATCCGCGCGTCGCTCGTGAAGGCCGGCGGCGATACGCTCGCACGCGCCGTCTACGACGACAAGGTGCGCGCCGGCACGACCGAACTCACGCACATCCATCATCGGGAAACCGCGCTGTTCCTGATGCAGGGGCGCGCGGACGCGGGCGTGCTGTGGCAATCCGAAGCGGCGTTCCAGGAACAGGTCGGGCATCCGCTGATGCACATCGACATTCCGGCCGCGCAGAATACGACGGCGATCTATGCCGGCGCGATGGTGAAGGACGCGCCGCATCCGGAAGCCGCGCGCGCGTGGCTCGCGTTCATCCGGTCGCCGGAAGCGTTCCGGATCTTCGAGCGCTACGGTTTCGGCCGATACGATGCGACGCGGCCGACGCAGCACCTCGCGCCGCAGCAGGACGGGCCCGCCGCCGGCTGACCGCCGGTCGCGCCGCCGCACGGGGCGCACACCACATACAACAAGGAGGGGGACACGTGAACGATACGGTCGATACACCGCGAGCACCATCGCGACGCCGGTTCGCGCCGCTGCTGCTCGCCGCCGCCGCGCTGCTGGCCGGCCACGCGCACGCGGAGGACGCAACGTCCGGCAAGACGATCGCGACGCAGGGCACGGCGACGGGCGTGGCCGCCTGCATCGGCTGCCACGGCAGCCAGGGCGAAGGCAACGCGGCGGCCGGCTTCCCGCGCCTCGCGGGCACCAACGCCGCGTACCTGTCCGCGCAGCTTGCCGCGTTCGCGGACGGCAGCCGCCAGAACCCGATCATGCAGCCGCTCTCGAAGCTGCTGTCGCCGCACGAGCGCGACGCCGTCTCCGCGTACTTCGCGAGCCTGCCCGCGCCGGCCAGCGTCTTCACGCCCGACGATGCCTCGATCGATCCGGCGAACACCGGTGCGTGGCTCGCCACGCGCGGGCGCTGGTCGCAGGGCCTGCCCGCGTGCGCCCAATGTCACGGCCCCGGCGGCCTTGGCGTCGGCACCGCGTTTCCGCCGCTCGCGGGCCAGCCGGCCGCGTATGTCGCCGGCCAGTTGAACGGCTGGAAACACGGCACGCGTCCGCCCGGGCCAATGGGATTGATGCCGATGATCGCCGGCAAGCTGTCCGACGCCGACATCGACGCGGTGGCCGCCTACTATGCGCGCGGCGGCGCCGCACAAGGAGACAAGCGATGATCGACCGCACGACGCTGATCCGCCACGCCCGCGCGACGTTGCTCGGCATGGCCTGGTTGCCTGCGCTCGCGTTCGCGGCGACCCCGCAGGACGCACCGGCCGCCGCGTCCTCGCCCGCGACCGCCCCCGCCGCCGCGCCGGCGCCCAGGCCGTTCACGCCGCCGCCCGAATCGGCGATCCCTGCCGACGACTTCGGCAAGACCGTGAAGCTCGGCGAACAGATCTTCCTGCACACGCCCGAGTTCGCGGGCAAGTACGTCGGCAACAAGCTGACCTGTGCGAGCTGTCACCTCGACGCCGGACGCCGGCCCGATTCGAGCCCGATGTGGGCCGCATACCTGCTGTATCCGGCGTACCGCAGCAAGAACGGCCACGTGAACACGTTCTCCGAACGCCTGCAGGGGTGCTTCCGCTACAGCATGAACGGCAAGGCGCCGCCGGCCGGCGACCCGATCCTCGTCGCGCTCGAGACGTATTCGTACTGGCTTGCGAAGGGCGCGCCGGTCGGCACGAAGCTGCCGGGCCAGGGATTCCCGAAATTGCCGCCGCCCGCGCAGAAAGCCGACTACACACGCGGCGCAGCCGTCTACACGCAGCACTGCGCGCTGTGTCACGGCGCGGACGGTCAGGGTCAGTCGAGCGGCGGCAAGCCGGCGTTCCCGGCACTGTGGGGCGCGCGCTCGTTCAACTGGGGCGCGGGGATGGGCGACATCCGCAACGCAGCCGGCTTCATCAAGGCGAACATGCCGCTCGGGCTCGGCGGCACGTTGACCGATCAGGAAGCGTGGGACGTCGCGACCTTCATGGACAGCCACGAACGCCCGCAGGACCCACGCTTCACGGGCTCCGTGCAGGACACACGCGCGAAGTTCCACGATTCGCCCGACTCGATGTACGGACGCAGCGTGAACGGCCGCGTGCTCGGCGCGCCGTGACGATCGGCCGCGCCGGTCGAGTCGGCCGGCGCGGCAGGCGCGGCCGACTCGGTCACGGATGCCAGCGATACACGACGATGCTCGACCCGTTGTAGTTGTCCTTCGTGATCACGTACTCGCCGGTCGAGCGAAGGTACGCGCGCACACCGTACATCGAGTCGACGTCGTTGCCGACATCCATCGCCGACGTGTTCGAATTCGTCAGCGTCGTGACGAGCGCACCGGTGTTCAGGTCGAACACATCGATGTTCGGCACCGTGTGCACATAGCCGACGAACAGGTAGTGGCCGGCCGCCGCGATCGACTTCGGGTTCGCGCTCGTCAGGTTGATCACCGGGTTCGGCGCGTTCGTGTTGCCGTTCTTCCAGCCGTGATAGACCTCGATGTGCCCGTTCATCGCGGTCCAGTCCCAGTTGCCCGCCAGACCCTGCGCGAGGATCATCGTGTCGCTGTCGGCCTGGTAGATGATGCGCGTGACCGGCGCGACGCTAGTTGGCACGGGCGTCGTCGTCGCCTTGCCCCACGACGGCTTGCCGGTCGCGTCGAAGCCCGTCATCGGGTAGCGCGCAATCACGTTCGATCCGTTCAACCCGGCCCACACGTCGCCGTTGCCGTCGATGTCGAAACCGGCCGTCACCTGCAGCGTCGTGTTGAACGGCTTGCCCGGCAGCGAACCGGCCGGAATCGCGATATAGCCGCTCGCGGTGTTGAAGTAATAGAAGTTGAAGTTGCCGGGGTTCTGGCCCGACGCGACGAGGATCCGGTTGCCGCCGACGTTCACGACCTGGCCGAAGTGCTGGCCGCGCTGGTAGTCGTTCATGTCGAGGCGCGGGTCCTTCGGATAGGTGAACGGGTCGACCGTGTTCGCGACGAACGTACCGCCCGCCGAGCCCGTATATACGTTGTTGCCGCTGTAGAACAACGTGCCGTCCGTCACCGGATCGGGCGCGGCGATCCCCTCGAAGTTCAGCGCCTGCAGCTTCCACTGCAGCGCGCCCGTCGGGCTGTACGAATGGAGGTCGGTGCTGCCGTTGCGGCCGAGATCCCAGCCGCCGCCCCAGGCATTGTTCAGCACGTACAGGTTACCGGCCGAATCCTTGCCGAGCGCGGCGACGCGCGTGAAGCGCTTGTCGCCGACCTGCCCCTTGATGCCCGTCGTCGTGTCGAGATAGCCGCCCTGCACGCCGAACGTGCCGACCTGTACGGGCAAGCCGAGCAGCCCGGTGTAGACCTTGATGTTCATGTCGGGCCCTTCGTCGCCCACCATCAACCGGCCCAGCGAAGCATCGAAGAAGAGCGACGCCGGCCGCGCGCCGGCCGCCATCTGGATCGTGCTCATCGCGGCGCCGGTCGCGCTGAACTGCGCGACGACGCCCGCACTCTTGCGCGCGACCCACAGGTTGCCGGCCGCATCGAGCGCCAGCGCGCCCGGTCCCGATACGCCGATGTCGCGCTGCCATACGCCGTCGGTCGTATAGACGCGCACGCGATTGCCGTAGAAGTCGCTCACGTACAGCAGGTTGCCGCCCGTCGCGAGGCCCGTGATCACGTCCGCATACTGAATGCCCGTCCACGTGCTGACCGGGATGCGCAGGTCGCGCTGGTTCGAGCTTCGGTTGTAGCGGCCCACCGAGCCGCTGCCGAACGTGCGGTTGTAGCCGAGCGCGACGAACAGCGACGTCGAATTGCCGGTGATCGCCCCGCCCTGGAATTCGTCGTGGATACCGATCGTGCCGAGCGGCTGACCGTTCTGGTAGATCGCGACGCCGCCCGCGTTCTCGTCCCAGCGCGACGCCGTGTAGATCACGCCTTCGGGCGCGACCCACATCGAGCGCGCGCCGTTGCCGACGTGCGAGACCAGCGTGCCGTACGTGTTCGCGAGCCAGTCCGTCGAATACTGCACCTGCGCGTGACTCGCCGGCGCCAGCATCGCCATGCACATTCCCAGCAACGCCGCGCGAATTTGTTTCATTGACATGAATAATGCTCCCAGACGATCAATGGTCGACACTGTAAATCGCGGCGCATGAAATATTGGTGATTTCGGCAAATACGCATTCGCCTTTATCACGGATTATTCACTCCGCGCCTTTTGCCGTCCGGCGCTTTTTCGTCAACGAAGGTAAACCCGCGAAACCACGCCGCAACGGCTTGCCGGCCGCACGATTTCGGTGCTTTTCCCCGGCATTTTCTTCCGGTTCGACCAATGCGAATACGTCATTTTTTCTGATATGTCCGCATTGCTTTTTCATTCCCCGGAAATCATTTCAATGATTACAAATCGAAATTGAAATGAAAGAGAAAAAATAATATTCGGCCCGATCGATTTTTCGCGATCTGGCGCACCGGGGGAAGCGGGAGGGAAAAGAGGAATGCGGCGGGGAAACCGCGCACCGGCGACGCCGGCACGCGCAGCGATCGATCAGGCCGCCGGGTCGAGCGTCGGGCCGTCCCAGCCGTCAAGGTATTTCGGCAGCGCATCGACGACGTCGATCACGCGTTGCCGGTAGAACAGATGCATCGTCGGCCGCAGGTCGCCGGGCAGTTGCCCGCCGTGCGCACGCGCGGCCAGGCTGTTCGGCACGACGCGCATGTCGAGCCGGTTCGTCCCGAACACGATCTCGCCGCACGACGCGCACCACGTGCGCGACATCGACTTCTCCGGATGCGGGAACGTCGCGTGGCTACCGTCGATGCTCACCTGCTCCGGCGGCCATGCGGTTGCGGACAGCATCGGCGTGCCGTAGAAGTCGCGGCACATCGTGCAATGGCAGTTCGCGCGCGCCGCCGGTTCGCCACGCAGCGTGACGGTCACGGCACCGCACCGGCAGCGCGCGGAAAGCGTTCGGGTCATGTCGTCTCCTCTGAAAGGGAGGCGACAGTATAGGAGCATGCATCGAGGCCCGCGTCGACCGCGGGCCCCGTTGCGCACGCAACGACCGCTGCGTCAGAACTTCTGGCGAAGCCCGAGGCTGACGATCGCCTGCGACCGCGAGTCGGACGAGTGGCCGTTCGCCTTGTCGGACACCGACGCGGTCGCGGCCACCGGACGGCCGAGCGCGTCGAGCGTCATGCCCGACGCATGCTGGTACGCGCCGAGCAGGTACACGCTGGTGCGCTTCGACAGGTCGTACACGGCGCCGAGCGTGACGTTGTGATACTGCGCGCGATCGTCGACGCCATCGACATCGCTGCCGCGCGTGTAGCTGTAGCCCGCGAACAGTTGCGTCTGCGGCTGCACGTTCCAGCGCGTAAACACGCCCGCGACGTTGAACGTCGCGTGACCGGTGAACAGCGACTGGCCGCCGCTGCGGTACTGCACGTTGCTGTAGTTCACGCCGACGACAGCCGTGCCGAAGTCGTACGTCGCGCCCGTTGCGATCACCTGCTGCGATTGCGCGCTCGCATAGCCTTCGTTGATCGACGAGTTGAAGAGGCCGTCATCGGTGCTCTGCCACTTGCCGGCCGTCGGGTCGGTCGCGCCCGTCTTGCTGTTGTCCGAACGCTCGTAGCCGACGCCGACGCGCAGCGGGCCCGCCGCGTACGCCGCGCCGACGCTCCACGTGTTGCGCTGCTTCATGCTGCCCGGCTGGCTGCCGAAACCGTACAGCGCGCCGAACGTGAAGCCCGAGTAATTCGCGCTCGTGTACTTGATCGAGCTGTCGACGCGGGCGGTCTGGTCGAGATCGTCGATGTCGCCCGGATGTGCGCCGAAACCGCCGATGAACGACGACGGACCGACCGGGCTCACGAAGTCGTCGAGCGACGTGTACTGGCGGCCGAGCGTGACCGTGCCGTAGCGGTCGCTGCCGACGCCGACGAATGCCTGGCGGCCAAACTGGCGGCCGCCCTGGCCCGACGTGCCGTTCGTGACGTCGAAGCCGTTCTCGAGGACGAACAGCGCGCGCATCCCGCCGCCGAGATCCTCGGAACCCTTGATGCCCCAGCGGCTGCCCGACAGGTTGCCGGTCGTGAGCGCGACGTTCGAATGCCCGGTGTAGGCGCCCGCCGAGCCGACCCGTTCGTTGCTGCGGTAGGTCACGCCCGCGTCGACGATGCCGTACAGCGTGACGGAGCTTTGCGCGGCGGCGATACCCGCGAGCGAGAGCAGCAGCGGGGCTGCGATCAGTTGCTTGTTCATGGTTTTATGTCTCCGGGCGGTGAACCCGTTGTTCTGGCGTGCTGTTGCGAGTAGCGCGCGCGGGCGCCGAGAACCGCCGGCGGTCCGAGGCCGGCAGCGTCCGCGCGCGACGACGCGGCGGGCATGCCCGCTGCGGCCGCCATGGTAGATGGAACCGGTTCCGTTCCAAAGCGGAATAATGACAACAGTTTTTTGCCAAAATCGAGATAGTCGGGGCGCGGCCGTCTTTGACGGCTGCCGCGCCTGTACAGCACGGGCTGGCACACCCGATAATCGAGCGCGCCCCTTCCCTCGGGAGTTCCGTCATGCATGAAACGACCTTGCTGATCTTCGCCGCCGTCGCGTTCGTCGGCATCGCGACACCCGGCCCGACCGTGCTGCTCGCGCTGACCAACGGCTCGCGCTACGGCGTGCGCCGCGCGGCCTACGGTTTCGCGGGCGCGATGCTGTCCGACTTCGTGCTGATCGTCGCGGTCGCGCTCGGCCTCGGCGCGCTGCTGATGGCGTCGGCGTTCTGGTTCTCGGTGGTGAAGTGGCTCGGCGCCGCCTACCTCGCGTATGTCGGCATCCGGCTGCTGATGTCGAAGGGGGCGCTCGATGTCGCCGCCGCGCAAAACGGCACGGCAGCCGAGCGCAATGCGTCGATCTTCGCGAAGAGCTTCCTGACCGCGGTCACGAACCCGAAGGGCTATCTGTTCTTCTCCGCGTTCCTGCCGCAATTCCTCGATCCGTCCGCGCCGCTCGCGCCGCAGTACGTCGCACTCGCGGTCACGTTCGCGCTGCTCGACGGCGCGGTGATGTTCGGCTACGCGCTGCTCGGCGCACGCGCGGTGCGGCTGCTGAAACGCTCGGGCGCGCTGTGGCTCGAACGCACCTGCGGCGCGATGCTGCTCGCGCTCGCCGGTTCGCTGGCGCTGTACCGGCGCCATGCGACGTAGGAGCCCGTTCCGATGAAAATTGCCGCACCGCCCCGCTCCGGCTTTCCCGGCCTGTCGCTCAGGCAACTCGACCGCGCTGACCTCGACGCGTGGTACGCGTACCTGTCGAACCCCGACGTCTTCCACCACACGAGCTGGAACCTGCGCACACCCGACGATCTGCTGCCGCTGTTCGACAACATCGAATCGGCCGATCCGGATTCGATCCGGCGTCTCGCGATCATCGATACCGCATCGGGCATGCTCGCGGGGACGGTCGGGCTGCACACGGTGTCCACCGTGAACCGCTCGGCGGAGATTGCGTACGACCTCGCGCCGCCGTACTGGGGGCGCGGCGTCGCAAGCGCCGTGTGCGAAGCCGTCACCGCGTGGGCGTTCACGCATGGCGGCTTCATGCGCATGCAGGCCGTCGTGCTGACCAGCAACGCGGGCTCCGCGCGCGTGCTGCAGAAGTGCGGCTACCGCTACGAAGGGCTGTTGCGCGCCTACAAGATGGTGCGCGGCACGCCGGGCGATTTCGCAATGTACGCGCGCCTCGCGACCGACTGACGCGCAGCATGCGGCATCGCGCGCCGATGCCGTGAAGCGATTGGACGACCCGTGCCGAATTGGCGACAATCGCCGTTCACCTCATCGACACTCCGCCATGAAAATTGCCGCGCTTTCCGACATCCACGGCAACCTCGCCGCGCTCGACGCGGTGCTCGACGACGTCCGCCGCCGCGGCGCCGACGTGATCGTCAATCTCGGCGACATCGTATCGGGCGCGCTCCATCCGGCCGAAACGGCCGACCGCCTGATCGCGCTCGATTTGCCGACCGTCAAGGGCAATCACGAGCGGCAGTTGCTGACCTACGATCGAGAAGCGATGCGGCTGTCCGATCGCTGGGCGCACGACACGCTGCGCGACGACCAGCGCGACTGGATCGCCGCGCTGCCCGAACGCATGACGCTCGACGACGACGTACTGATGGTGCACGGCACGCCGGCCAGCGATCTCGTCTACTTCCTCGAAACGGTCACGCCCGACGGCTGCCGCGCAGCCACGCCCGATGAAATCGCGCAGCGCGCGGGCAGCGAAACAGCCTCGCTGATCCTGTGCGGCCACACGCACGTGCCGCGCACCGCGAAGCTCGACGACGGCCGGCTGATCGTCAATCCGGGCAGCGTCGGACTGCAGGCGTACGAGGACGACCTGCCGCATCCGCACCGTATCGAGACGGGCTCGCCGCATGCGCGCTACGCAATGGTGTCGCGCACGGCGGCCGGCTGGAACGTCGAATTCCATGCGGTCGAATACGACTGGCACACGGCCGCCGTCACCGCGGCCTCGCGCGGGCGCGACGACTGGACCGTCGCGCTGCGCACCGGCCGCTGCTGACACGCGCGCCGCCCGATCACCCCGCTTCGCTTCTTTCGAAGGAAAATCGAGCGCCATGCCCGTTCCGTCGCAACTGCTCTTCCTGCCCGGTGCATCGGGCAGCACTGCTTTCTGGCAGCCGCTGGCCGGCCTGCTGACGCATCCGGCCGAGCGGCGGATCGTCGCCTATCCGGGCTTCGGCGACACGCCGCGCAATCCGGCCGTCGACGATTTCGACAGCCTCGTGCGCGATGTCCTCGAGCAGATCGACCGGCCGACCGCCGTGATCGCCCAATCGATGGGCGGCGTAATCGCGATGCGCGCGGCGCTCGACAAGCCGGGGCTCGTCACGCACCTCGTGCTGACGGTCACGTCCGGCGGGCTCGACATGGCAGGGCTCGGTGCGCAGGACTGGCGGGCCGGTTTCGCCGAGGCAAACCCGCAGTTGCCCGACTGGTTCCTGACGTTCCGCGCGGACTTCTCGCAAGAAATCGGCCGCGTTGCACAGCCGACGCTGCTGCTGTGGGGCGACGACGATCCGATCAGCCCCGTCGCGGCCGGCCGGCGCCTGCTCGAACAACTGCCCGATGCGCAGCTGCATGTCGTGCCGGGCGGCCGGCACGATCTCGCGGCCGTGCATGCGCAAGCGCTCGCCCCGCTCGTCGACGCGCATCTGCAGCGCGTGTGACGTCACGCGCGCCGGCGTCGCCGTCAGTCTTGGCGTTGGCTTCGGCACGCACCTGAAACCGCGACGCTCACGCGCCGCGCCGCCTCACCCCGCATTCCTCAGCGTGAGCCTCGCTTCGAGCCCGCCGCCGTCGGGCCGGTTGGTCAACGTCAGCGTGCCGCCCATCGCGAGCGCGAGTTGCCGCGCGATCGCCAGGCCGAGCCCGGTGCCGCCCGTGTCGCGGTTGCGCGACGTCTCCACACGCCGGAACGGCTCGAACACCGCGTCGAGCTGATCGGCCGGAATGCCGGGCCCGCGGTCGAGCACGGCAATCACCGCGCCGCCGTCCGGCACGGCCTGCACGTCGATCTCGGCCGCGCCCGCGAACTTCAGCGCGTTGTCGACGAGGTTGCCGACGATGCGGCGCAGCGCCTTCGGCCGCGTGACGAGCGCGAGCGGCGCGCGGCTGTGCAGTGCGACGTCCTGCCCCGCATCCGTGTAGTCGCACACGATGCTGTCGAGCAGCGCGTCGAGATCGATGCGGCGCGCGGCTTCCTCGGTGCCGTGCAGCGTCCGCGCGTACGCGACGCCCTCCTTCACCAGATGTTCCATCTCGATCAGGTCCTGGCGCAGCTTCGCACCCTGCGTGTCGTCGTCCATCACGTCGACGCGCAGCCGCATCCGCGTGATCGGCGTCTGCAGGTCGTGCGAGATCGACGCGAGGATCTGCATGCGTTCGGCCATGTACTGCGCGATACGGTCCTGCATCGCGTTGAACGCCCGTGCGGCACGCGCGACTTCCGACGGCCCGCCTTCGTTCAGCCGCTCGCCCTTCAGGTCGGGGCCGAGCGCGTCGGCGGCCTGCGCGAGCTGCTTGAGCGGCCGCGTCGCGAGCCGCACCGCGAGCCAGCAGCACGCGGCCAGCACCGCGAGCTGCAGCGCGAGCACGACCGGCAGCCAGCCCGACAGCGGCACCGTCGACATCGGATGGATGTCGATCGTCAGCGGCGATCCGTCGGTCAGCCGCAGATGCACCTGCAGATGTTCGCGGTCGCCGGGGATCGCGTTCGCGGTCAGCGGGTAGTCGCCGCCGATGCCGTCCGAGATCGAGCGCTCGACGCGCGCCGACAGCCGCGCTTCCGGCGGCGTGCCGGTCTCGCCGGGCCCGAGGATGAACGCATAGCTGCGCCGCGCGAGACGCGGCAGCCACGCGGCGCGCTCGGCCGGCGGCAGGTGATCGAGCAGCGCGACCGAGCTCGCGACCTCGCGCTCGATGTAGCCCATCATCAGGTTGGTGGTCGCCTGGTCGCGCTCGGTCACTGTGAGCCAGAACGACAGCGTCTGCGCGAGCGCGAGACCCACGCACAGGATCAGTGCGAGCCGCGCGAACAGCGAGCGCGGCCAGTGCCACAGAGTGCGCGCGCTCATGGCGTACCGTCGACGGCGGTCACGGCCGACGAGAACACGTAGCCCTCGTTGCGCAGCGTCTTGATGTAGCGCGGTTCACGCGCACCGTCGCGCAGGCGCTGGCGCAGCCGGCTCACGAGCAGGTCGATCGATCGGTCGAACGGATCGGACTGCCGCCCCTGCGTGAGGTTGAGCAACTGGTCGCGCGTCAGCACGCGTTGCGGGTTGTCGAGGAACACGCGCAGCAGCCGGTATTCGGCACCGCTCAGCGCGACCAGCGTGCCTTCGGCGTCGAGCAGGTGGCGCCCGGTCGTGTCGAGCCGCCATTCGCCGAACGCGAGCATCTCGGCCGATTCCGTCACCTGCATGCCGGGCGGCAGCATGCGCGCACGGCGCAGCACCGAGCGGATCCGCGCGAGCAGCTCGCGCACCGCGAACGGCTTGGCCAGGTAGTCGTCGGCCCCCATCTCGAGGCCGATGATGCGGTCGGTTTCCTCGCCGCGGGCGGTCAGCATCAGCACGGGCACCGCGCGGAACTTGCCGGCGCGCAGGTCGCGGCACAGCGTGAGGCCGTCCTCGCCCGGCATCATCAGGTCGAGCACGATCAGGTCGGGCGCACCGTCGTCCAGCACGTTGCGCATCTCGCGGCCGTTCGCGGCCAGCGACACGCGCATGCCGTTCTTTTCCAGGTAGTCCGCGATCAGTTCGCGAATCGCGCGATCGTCGTCGACGATCAGCACGTGGTCGATCTTGTCCATGAATCGTTGTCGGTGTCGTGGTTCGGGCTGGCGATGTCCGCTGTTATACCGCAAGGCAGGCACGCGTTTGTATCCCAATGTATCTCGCCGCCGTGACGACACACAACATTGCACACGCGCGGCTGGCCGGACACATCGCAGATACGTCGGCGCCGCCTAATGGGGCCTGACGAAACCCGTCCGGCCGCGCCCCCGAGCAGCGGCCCCACCGATCAGGAGAACGCCATGCTGCCCCGACTCAAGACCGCCGCCATCGTCATCGCCCTCGCCGCCACGGCCGGGCTCGCCGCCTTCGCCGGCACCCGCGACGACGCGGGCATGCCGACGTCGCTGGCCGGCACGCCGGCGCCCGATTTCACCGGCATCGACCGCTGGCACAACAGCGCGCCGCTGACGCTCGGCCAGTTGCACGGCAAGGTCGTGCTCGTCGATTTCTGGACGTACTCGTGCATCAACTGCATTCATACGATTCCGTACGTGAAGGAATGGGACCGCAAGTATCGCGACCAGGGGCTCGTGGTGGTCGGCGTGCATACGCCCGAATATCCGTTCGAGCGCGATGCGGGCAACGTCGCCGATGCGATCAAGCGCTTCGGCATTCAGTATCCGGTCGCGCAGGACAACCGTTACGACACGTGGCGCGCGTACGGGAACCAGTACTGGCCCGCACTGTACCTGATCGATGCGAACGGCAAGGTCGTCTATACGCGCTACGGCGAAGGCGGGTACGACAAGACCGAGGCCGCGATTCGTGGCGCGCTCGCGCAGGCGGGCACACCGGCGAAGGATGCGACACGCACGCAGTGATCCGTGCGACGTGCGGGCGCGGCACGCGCCTGCACGCGCATCGTGCCCTCACTCGCTTACTCGCGCTTCGCGTCGGCCGCCGCGAGCATCGCTTCGCCGATCGCGAGGTTGCCGTCCGCGACCAACGCTTCGCCGGCGCCCCGGATATCGGCCTCGGCCTTGTTCTGCCCGAGCTTGCGCTTGCCGACGAGCCGCGTGATCTCGATCTGCAGCCCGACGATCGACTGCAGCATCGTGTCGATGTAGTCCTTCGGCGCGTCGCCCATCTTCCACGGCACCGGCTGCGACGCCTCGTGCGTGCGCGTCAGCCGCGCAACCACGCCGCGCACGAACTTCTCGTCGTCACGCACCGTGATGCGGCCGTGCGCATGCACGACCACGTAGTTCCACGTCGGCACCTGCCGGTGCTCGACGTGCTTGCTCGGATACCAGGTCGGCGAGATGTACGCGTCGCCGGCGCGGAGGATCACGAGCACCTCGTCACCGTTCGCGACGTCCTGCCAGACCGGATTCGCGCGGGCGACGTGCGCATGCAGTTCGCCGAGCCCGCCGTCGTCGGGCAGCAATTCGAACGGAATGTGGTTCGCGTCGAGCCCGCTCTTGCCGTGCGTGATCAGGCTGCCGAACGGATGCTGGACGATCAGCTCGCGCAGCGCGTCGGGATTGGGCTCGTTGAAATCGGCGGGGACGTACATGTCGGCTCCACGGTCGTACGGAGTTGGAAATGGCGCGGGCGCGAGCCCGTCATGCGGCGATTGTGATCCCAAACTGGTTTATGCTGTAGAGCCGGTTTGAAACATTCTCAGCAGACCAGAATCATGGCAAGAACGGCCCGGATCGTCGAAATCCCGTCGCTCGGCGCGCTCGACCGCGCGGCCGGCGACCTGAGCCGCCAGCTCGCGCAGGCGCTGCGCGACGCCGTGCGCCGCGGCGACGTCCAGCCCGGCGACACGCTGCCGTCCACCCGGCTGCTCGCCACCTCGCTGCAGGTTGCACGCGGTACCGTCGTCGACGCGTATGCGCAGCTCATCGCCGAAGGCTTTCTCGAATCGCGCGGCGGCGCGGGCACGCGGGTCGCGAACGCGCTCGCCGAACCGCCGCCCGGCAACGAACCGGCACCGCCGGCACCGCGCCAGCGCCCCGCACACGCCGGCCTGCCCGAGCCCGCCGCCACCTTCGCACGGATCGCCCGCGAATTCAGCCCGTTGCCGGCCATGCCGTTCGCGATCTCGGTGCCGATCGGCCTCACCGCGCCCGACGACATCTGGCGCCGGCTCGGCAACCGCCTGCGCGCCCGCGGCGCCGGCGCGCCGTCCGGCTATGCCGATCCGCAAGGCGCGCTGCCGCTGCGCGAAGCGATCGCCGACTATGTGCGCCGGTCACGCTCGGTGCGCTGCGATGCCGGTCAGGTCGTGATCACGAGCGGCACGCAGCAGGGGCTGCATCTCGCGAGTCAGATACTGCTCGGCGACAACGACCGCGCATGGGTCGAGAATCCCGCCTATCGCGGCATCACCGCATTGCTCGAAAGCACCGGGCGACGCGATGCGATGGTGCGCGTGCCGGTCGACGCCGACGGCCTCGACGTCGACGCCGGCATGCGGCTCGCGCCGGACGCGCGCGCCGCGTTCGTCACGCCGTCGCACCAGTACCCGCTCGGCATGCCGCTGAGCATGGCCCGGCGCAACGCGCTGCTCGCGTGGGCGCGCACGCATCGCGCCTGGGTCGTCGAGGACGACTACGACAGCGAGCTGCGCTACGAAGGTTATCCGTTCCCGTCGCTGCAGGGGCTCGACCCCGATCGCGTGATCTACCTCGGCACGTTCAGCAAGATCCTGTTTCCGTCGCTGCGGCTCGGCTACGTGATCGCGCCCGACGATCTCGTGCCCGCGTTCTGCGGCGCGCGCGTGCTGATGGATCGCCACGCGCCGACCGCCGATCAGCACGTGCTGGCCGCATTCATCGCGGAAGGCCATCTCGACCGCCACATCCGCCGCGTGCGCGGCGTGTATGCGGAACAGCGCGCGCTGCTGATCGACACGCTCGGCGCACGGCTCCCGCGCGAACGCGCGTGGGTACAGCCGGGCGACCAGGGGATGCACGTCGTGCTGTGGCTCGCGGAAGACATCGACGATCTCGACGTGGTCGCGCGCGCCGCGCAGGCCGGCGTCGCGGTGCGCGCGGTGTCGCCGATGTTCGCGCCCGGCACGGCCCGCCCGGGCCTGGTGCTCGGCTTCGGCGGGTTCGGCCGCGCGCAGATGGAGGCGGCCGCGCAGCGGCTCGCGGACGTGGTTTCGTCAGTGGAATCGCGGCCACGCGCGTCGCAAAAGGTTGTCGGCAGGCAACAAACGTAATCGTCTGTAAATCCTGCAAGCAAACGGCCGTTTTAGCCGGGGCCGCACCTGTGTCGTTTGCTAGGATCGCGCCTCTTCCATCCGCGCTCCTGCCGCCTTGAACCGCTTCGTGCCGTTTCTCCGAGACGCGTGGCTCCGTTGCCGCGCCCGCGTCGCACCGTTCGCCGCCGCCTGCGGCGCGCGCATCCGCGCGCTGTGCGCCGGCGTGCTGCACCGCCTGCGTCACCCGACGCGACGCGGCGTCGCGCTGACGCTCGCCGCGATTCCGGCGCTGGGTCTGCTGGTGCTGATCGCGTTCGTCCCGTTCACGCCGAGCATCGGCGACATCCGCAAGGCGCGCATCGACCGCCCCGCGCGCGTGCTGTCCGCCGATGGCCAGCTGATCGCCGAATTCCGGCCCGTCAATCGCGAATGGGTGCCGCTCAAGCAGATCTCGCCGCATATGGTCGACGCGCTGATCGCGACCGAGGACCACCGCTTCTACTCGCATCACGGCATCGACTGGCGCCGCACGCTCGCGGCCGGCCTGCACACGTTCTCGGGCGAACGTCAGGGCGGCTCGACGATCACGCAGCAGCTCGCACGCAACCTGTATCCGGACGAAGTCGGCCGTTCGCTGACGCTCACGCGCAAGGTGAAGGAGCTGATCACCGCCTTCAAGATCGAGTCGGTGTACAGCAAGAACGAGATTCTCGAGACCTACCTGAACACCGTCCCGTTCCTGTACAACGCGTACGGCGTCGAAATGGCCGCGCGTACCTACTTCGGCAAGTCGGCCGACCAGCTCGACATCGTCGAAAGCGCAACGCTCGTCGGGATGCTGAAGGGCAACAGCTACTACAACCCGGTGCTCAATCCGGAACGCGCGGTCCAGCGGCGCAACATCGTGCTCGACCGGATGGCGCAGATGGGCATGCTCACGCCGAAGCAGCTCGCGAAACTGCAACGCCAGCCGCTGCGCGTCGACTTCGAACCGCAGACCGCGCAGCAGGGCCCGGCTCCGCACTTCGCGGTGCAGCTGCGCAAGTGGCTGATCGCCTGGGCCGACCGCAACAACTACGACCTCTATTCCGACGGCCTCGTCGTGCGCACGACGCTCGATGCGCAACTGCAGGACATGGCGACCCAGGCGCTGACGCAGCAAACCGATCGCCTGCAGGCGGTCGCGGACAGCGCATGGCGCGGCCCGTCCGGCTGCGGGCTGCGCAACGACCTGTTCCGCGGCTTCATCCGCCAGACGCCCGACTATCGCCAGGCCCGCGACGCGGGGCTCGCCGATGTGCCGGCGCTGAAGCAGCTCGGTGCGAAACGCGAGTTCATGCGCGCGCTGTGCGAGCGCAAGACGCAGGTGCAGGCCGGCTTCGTCGCGATCGATCCGCGCAACGGCGCGATCCGCGCATGGGTCGGCAGCCCAGACTTCGGCAGCGAGCCGTTCGATCACGTCGCGCAGGCGCGGCGTCAGCCGGGTTCGACGTTCAAGCCGTTCGTCTATGGCGCCGCGTTCGCGGACGGCATGCAGCCGGGCGATACGTTCGTCGATCGCCCCGTCGCGATCCCGATCGGCACGCACGCCGTGTGGCGCCCGACCGATGCCGAGGCGCCCACCGGTGCGCCGATGACGTTGCGCGACGCGCTCGCGCTGTCGCGTAACCGCATCACCGCGCAGGTGATGCAGCGCGAAGGCGCGGCCAGGGTCGCGCAGCTCGCGCGCGCGATGGGCGTGCGCGAAAGCCCGCTCGACGCGGTACCGTCGCTCGCGCTCGGCACGAGCCCCGTCACGCTGAAGGAAATGGTGTCCGCGTACGGGACGATCGCGAATCGTGGCGTGTACGTCGCGCCGCAGATGATCACGCGCATCGAGGATCGCGACGGCAAGGTGCTCGCCGCATTCAACAGCGCCCCGCCCGAACGCGCGTTGCCGGTGGCCGCCGCCCAGACGCTGGTCGACGTGATGCGCGGCGTCGTCGATTACGGGACCGGCGCGGACATCCGCTGGCGCTACGGGATCCGCACCGACGTCGCGGGCAAGACCGGCACGACGCAGGACAACACGGACGGCTGGTTCATCCTGATGCATCCGCAACTGGTGGCCGGCGCGTGGGTCGGCTTCGACGACGGCAGCGTGACGCTGCGCAGCGACTACTGGGGCGCGGGCGCGCATAGCGCGTTGCCGATCGTCGGGTCGTTCTACGATGCGGCGCTGCGTACGCGCGCGATCGATCCGCGTGCGCAGTTCTCGCCCGACTTCCGTCCGCGCAGCGCACCGGCGCCGGCGCCGAAACGGCGTCCGCACCCCGGCTTGTTCGACTGGCTGAGAATGTTCCGCTGAGCGTGCGGCCGGCGGATCACGCCGGCTGCACGTGTCATCGACGCGACGTCGATGCGCGCCCGTCCGCGTACAACCAGACGGGCATGCCGTCGTCGCGCAATGCCGCAACCGGTTCGCCGCTGCTCCAGTTGCGCGCGATCGCGACGCGGCGCACGAACCACGGCATCAGCGGCGTGCGCGCCGCATTGCCGTCGAACAACGCATCGTCGCCGATTCGCATGTAACGCGCGGGGTGCCGCTCAGCGCCACTGCTGCGGAAAGCGATTGTTGGATTCCGCGAACTCGATCGTTCGCGCGTCGCCGCCGTCACCGGCCTGGAGATAGCGCCAGGATCGATTTCCCATCGGAAGGGTCGCCCTCGTGGTCGTGTCGTCGTGTCGTCGTGTCGTCGTGCGTCGCGGTAAGCCGGGGCGGGTGCCTTCAGCGCGCCGCAGCCGCCTTCAACAGCCGCAGGATCTCCGGATCGTCGCCCGCATCGGCCAGCACCTTCGCGGTCGGCTTTACGCCGACACCCAACAGCCGCCGCACGCCCTCGACATGATGCTCGATCACCTCGCCGTGAAGCAGCGTGTCGCTCTGCAGCACCACCGGGTTCGTATCCTTCACGAGCAGCGCGAACACCGCCGCCGACACGGGCGGGTTCAACGCGTCGGACAACGCGGCGTCGGCGAGATGGTACGGATTGTTGTCGTGGATCTGCCAGCTCAGTGCGCCGCTCGCGTGCAGCTTGCCGAGCGCGGCAAGCGCGTCCGCTTCCGGCAACTTCACGAGCTCGGCGACGAGGTCGCTCGCCTGCTCCTCGCGGCCGTCGCGCAACGTGTCGGGCGGCGGCAGGTTCGGCACCAGCAGATCCCGCACGAGCGCCTGCCGGCGTGCTCGGTCCGGTGACGCCTTGGCACCGTCGTCCGAACGGTTGTGCCGCAGCAACTGGCCGGCCACACGCCAGCGATCGTCGCTGCCATGCTCGTCGCGCGGCACCTGGTGTGCGTGCAGCATCACGTCGAGCCAGCGCCACATCGCATCGACCGTCTTCGCGTCGCTCGACGACAGCCCGTCGCCGACGATTTCGTCGAGCGTCTGCCCGCACACGAATGCGCGCTGCTGCACCGGGTCGAGACCGGCGAAGTAGGTGTGCACGCGGTCCGACAGTCCGTCGAAGTCGGCCTGGCTCATGTCGGGCGCATGGTAGCCGGGGCACGGCCCCGCGCCGGCGACCTCGCGGCCCCGTACCGCCTTCACCGCGGCCGGCGGCGAATCGCCGCTGCGCGCGACCGGATACAGCTCGATGCCGTCGACCTGGAAGCCCTGCACATGCGCAGCAGGACGCCCGTGGTCGAATGTTTCGTCGTGAAGTTGCTGCCCGTGATCGACGTGACCTGATACGGCGCGCCGATCGGCATCTTGATCAACTCCCCGCCCGGCACGTCGAGCACACAGGCGCCCGGCGGCGCCTTGTCAGGGCCGTCGGTTTCCAGTTCGGCCTCGTGCGTCGGTGCCGTTTCGACACTCCATCGGCCGGCGTCGCGCCCGCGCAGCACGATCTCGCCGCCCACTTTCTCGACGCGCAGGGTCGCGGGCTTGCCGGCGGCCGGCGCGTAATCGCCGAGCAGCGCATCGCAGGCACTGCCGGCTCGCGCGGACAACGAGACGAACAACATCAGACAGAAAACAGGAATGCGCACGGCGGGCCTCTCAGGATTCGAATTGTTGTCGGAATGCCGGCGCGGGCGCGCACGGCGGCAGCGACACGACCGGGCGCTGCCGGACGCCAATATAGCGAACGCGACCGATGTATGCCAGCCTGCAAGGCGGCATGTCGCGCAACGCGTGCGCGGCATCGTGCCTGGACGATGCGCCGCCTTAGTCCACCTGGACGAAGCGGCCCGGCCACGCACCGCGCACCATCGCCGTCATCGTCCATCGATACCGGAGGCCGCATGACCGCAAGCGCTGTCGCAATCGCGAACCTGCTGTACCGCTACGCGGAATTGCTCGATGGCGGCGACCTGCCGGGCGTCGCCGAGCTGTTCCGGCACGCCCGCATCAAGACGAAGGAAGGTGCGCCGACGATCGGCGCGGATGAATTGCTCGCGCTGTTCAGCGCGAGCGTGAAGCGCTACCCGTGCGGCACACCGCGCACGAAGCATGTCGTCACGAATCCGATCATCGAGATCGACGAAACCGCGCATCGCGCGACAGTGCGCTCGTACTACACGGTGCTGCAGGCCGTCGCGGGATTCCCGCTGCAACCGATCGCGGCAGGCCGCTATCACGACGCATTCGAGCGTGTCGACGGCGTATGGCGTTTTTCATTTCGCGACTACACGCTGTTCGATTTCGCGGGCGACCTGCGCTACCACCTGAACCTGAACGAACCGCCGGCCGGTTGAAGCACCGGCCGGCGGCCAACACGGTCGCGCTCAGCCCGTCGCGAGCGTGGCGGCCAGCGCATCGAACTCCGGCGCCCATGCCGCACGCCACGCAGCCTTCGTTGCATCGTCGACCCATGCGCCGTCGATCCCGTTCAGCATGAACTGCTTCAGGTCGGCCACGGTGAAGCCGAAATGGCTGAACATCAGCTCCCACGCTTCGCTCGGATTGACCTTGTGCAGCGTAGGATCGTCGGTGTTCGGATGGATCTTCAGCCCGAGGCCCGGCATCTTGCGCATCGGATGCAGTTCCGCCCATTGCTCCGGCGGCAGCGTGCGCAGGTAGTAGGAATTCGTCGGCACGACGGTGAAGACGATCCCGCGCTCCGCATAGCGTGCGCACAGCTCGGGGTTGTCGACGATCGTATAGCCGTGATCGACGCGATCGACCTGCAGCAGATCGACGGCCGTCTCGACGTTGCGCCACGGCATCCCGAACTCGCCCGCGTGTGCGGTCGTGCGAAAGCCTGCCGCGCGCGCGTTGCGGTACGCCTTCCAGAACAGTTCCGGCGGCCGGTCGTTCTCGCGATAGTCGATGCCGAGCCCCGCCACTTCGTCCGCACGATTCGCCTTCATCCATTCGACGATCGCCACCGCTTCGTCGGGATCCTGCTCGCGGTCGATGCTCGGAATCAGGCGCGCGCCGATCCCGAAATCGCGCGCGGCATCGCGGATCGCCGTCACGATCGCCGCCTGCGCATCGGCATACGCGATGCCCGATACATGAACCGTGCCGGTCGGATTCCAGAAGAACTCTGCATGCCGAACGTTGTGTGCGGCCGCATCTTCCAGATACTCGTATGCGATCCGCCGCATGTCGTCGGGCTGCGTGAGCAGATATTTGTCAAGCGCGCGCAGCACGTGCAGCACGCCGACCGGCTTCTCGCCGCGCGCATAGAACGCGTCGATCTCCGCGCGCTCGATCGGCGCGCCGCTGCGCTCCGCGAGTGCGACGAACGTGTCGTGCCGCACTGCGCCTAGCAGGTGGCAATGCAGCTCGACCTTCGGCAGCGCGTGGAAGAAGGCCCGATGGGCCGGCGTGATCTCGATGCCCGTGCGCGCGGCCGGGACGTTGCCTGGTGTTCCCTTCATTTCAGTCTCTTTTTCGGTAGTGCCATTGCGTCGTGAAAGCCGTCT
Source organism: Burkholderia sp. BCC1999 (assembly GCF_905339975.1). Lineage (NCBI taxonomy): Bacteria > Pseudomonadati > Pseudomonadota > Betaproteobacteria > Burkholderiales > Burkholderiaceae > Burkholderia > Burkholderia sp. BCC1999. The sequence continues at coordinate 55,732 of NZ_CAJPHP010000028.1, forward strand.
CTCAGTGCGGCTTCACGACGGTCCAGAAGTAATAGCCGAGCGGAATCGCGAGCACGACGAGCCCCCACGACACGTCGCGCCAGCGGCCGGCCAGCAGCTTGACGAGCACGTAGCACAGCAGCCCGCCCGCGATGCCGGTGCCGAAGCTGTTCGACATCAGCGTGAGCAGCACCATCGACATCACGGGCAGCGCATCGGTGAAGTCGTCGAAATGCGTGTGGCGGATCGTCGCGAACATCGACAGCCCGATCAGGATCAGCGCCGGTGCGGTCGCCTCCTTCGGGATCGCGAGCGCGACCGGCACGAACAGCAGCATCGCGGCGAACAGCACGGCCGCGGCCAGCGACGACAGCCCGCTGCGGCCACCGGCCTCGACGCCTGCCGCCGATTCGATCAGCGCGGTCAGCGCGGGGATGCCGAACACGGGCCCGATCGTCGCAGCGAGCGAATCGACGAGGAACGGCCGGTTGATGTTCGGCAGGTTGCCCTGTTCGTCGAGCAGGTTCGCCTTCGCGCCGACCGCGAGCGCGGTGCCGAGTGTCGAGAAGAATTCCGCCGCGAAGAACGCGAACAAGTACGGCGCGGCCGCGAGGCTCAGCGCGCTGCCGATGTCGAGCTTGAACGCGATCGGCGCGATGCTGTGCGGCAGCGACACGAACGACGCGGGCAAATGCGTGACGCCGAGCGGCACGCCGGCCGCGGCCGCGACGAGGATCGCGATCAGGATCGCGCCTGGCACCTTGCGTGCCTGCAGCAGGATCGCGACCGCGAGGCCGATCAGCGCGACGAGCGCACCCGGCCGCGAGAAGTCGCCGAGCGCGAACGCGTTGGTCTTCGCGTTCGCGACGACCATCCCCGCATTGCGCAGCCCGAGCATCGTGACGAACAGGCCGATCGACGCACCGAGCCCGAGCTTGATCTGCACCGGAATCAGCTTCATCACGACGCCGCGCGCACCGAGGATCGTCAGCAGGAAGAACAGCACGCCCGACACGCATGCGATGCCGAGGCCGGTCTGCCAGCCCACATGCTCCGTCGTCGCGAGCGTCACGCCGATGATCACCGAGCCGCCGATGCCGGGGCCGACGAGGAACGGCAGGTTCGCGTAGAGCCCCATCAGCGTCGTGAACAGCACGAACACGATGATCGTCGCGGTCGTCGCCGCCCCGCGCTCCATGCCGCCCGTCGCGAGCAGCGACGGGATCACGACGAGCAGGTACGCAGCCGCGAGGAAAGACGTGACGCCCGCGATCGTCTCGGTGCGCACGCTCGTGCCGCGCGCGGCGAGCGCGAAGCGGCGTTCGAGCCAGTTGGCCGGCGCTCGCGCCGGGATCGTGTCAGTCGCTGACATGGTGGTTCTCCTGTGATTCCGAATATTGTCGTGTGTCGATTCCTGCAGCGCGGTCTTATACTGCCGCGTACCGCATCCCGACCGTTATTGCCCGATGTCGTCCGATCGCTCGTCGCTGCTGCCCGCGCTCACGCTGCGGCAGGTCCAGCACTTCGTCGTACTCGCCCACGCACGCAGCTTCACGCAGGCCGCGCAGGCGCTGTCGCTCACGCAGCCCGCGCTCACCGCGTCGATCCGCCAGATCGAGTTCCTGCTCGGCGGGCGCCTGTTCGCACGTTCCGCGCACCGGCTCACGCTCACCACCGCGGGCGAAGCCGTGCTGCCGCTCGCCGAACGCCTGCTCAACCAGGCGCGCGGCACCTTCGACGACATGACGCGGCTCATCGGCGAACGCATCCAGACCGTGCGCATCGCGTTCATCCCGTCGGTCGCGGGCCGCCTGCTGCCCGCGCTCAACGCACTGCGCGGCACGCACCCGACGCTGCGCTTCACGCTCACCGACCTGCCGAACAGCGCGCTCGTCGAAGCCGTGCGCGACAGCGTCGCGGATCTCGGCATCGGCGTGCGCGAGCCGGACAGCGACGACGGCACGCTGCGCTACCAGCAGCTGTTCGAGGACGAGATCGTGATCGTCGTGCGGCACGACGACCCGCTCGCCCGCGCGAAGAGCGTCACGTGGGCGAAGCTCGTCGATCGCGAGCTCGCGGTGTTCGTGCGCGGCAGCGTCAGCGAATCGCTGCATCGCACCGGCGGCGCCGAGAAGCTGCGCCTGAACGTCACGTACCGGATGGAATACACCGAGCCGCTCTACGCGCTTGCGCGCAACGGCCTCGCGACCGCCGTGCTGCCGAGCCTCTACACGATGCATCTGCACGATCCCGAACTCGTCGCGCTGCGCGTCGACAAACCGCGCGTCACGCGCGCGATCTCGCTGATCTCGCTCGCCGCCGACGATCGCGGCCCGCACGTACGCGCGTGCCGCGAGTGGATTGCGAAGCACATCTGATGCCGTTCGCCGTTCGCCGCGTGACTGCCCGTGCTCAGGGCAGCTTCGCGATCCGCTCGACGAGCATCGCGTAGAAGCGGTCCGCGTCGACCTCGTTGATCCACGTCGCGTTCGCCGCACGGCCGCTGCGCCCGTTCCAGTCGACGATCGTCTCGCCGAGCGTCCACTGCCCGGTCGTCTCGACCACCACGTTCACCTTGCGCCCGCGGAACAACGTCGGATCGACGAGATAACCGACGGCCGTCGGGTCGTACATCGGCGCGTCTTCTACGCCGCGCCGTTTCTTGTTGTAGGCGAGCTCGGCATCCATGATGTCCGCGACGATCGCGCCGCAGCGGTTGCCGAGCGCGCGGAACGGCGCGACGCGCGCCGGCGTGATCGGCGCCTTCACCGCGACGTCGCGCGGCAGCACGACGATCGGCACGCCACTGCCGAACACGACTTCGGCTGCCTGCGGATCGACGTAGATGTTGAACTCGGCGGCCGGCGTGATGTTGCCGCGCTCGAAGAACGCACCGCCCATCAGCACGATTTCACGGAGCGCGCCGCGAATCTGCGGCGCTTCCACCAGCGCGGTCGCGATGTTCGTCAATGGACCGAGCGCGCACAGCGTCACGCTGCCCGGCGCCGCGCGGCTCAGCGTATCGACAAGGTACGACACCGCATGGCCTGCCGCGAGCGGCGCGCGCGGCTCGTGCAGTTCGACGCCTTCGAGCCCCGTCTTGCCATGCACGTTCGCGGCCGTCACGAGATCGCGCACGAGCGGGCGCGGGCAGCCTGCATGGACCGGCAGCGTCTTCGTGCGGCCGGCCCAGTCGCGGATGATGCGCGCATTGCGTTCGGTCAGGTCGAGCGGCACGTTGCCCGCGACGGCCGTCAGCGCGCGCACGTCGAGCCGGTCCTGCGCGCCCAGCGCGAGCAGGATCGCGATGGCGTCGTCCTGCCCTGGGTCGGTATCGATGATCACCGTGCGGCGCGCGGCGGCGTCGCCGCCGGCCGCGAACGCGCCCGCTTCGGGCAGCAGCGCGGTGCCGGCCAGCGCGGCGGACAGCTTCAGGAAGGTGCGGCGGGATGCGATCGGATGGGTCATGGTCGGGCCGTCAGAAAACATGCCGGACGCCGAGCGTCGCCATCATCTGGCGCGTGCTGGTCGAGCGTGCGTACGCGAAGATCTGCGCATGGTCCGCGTCGCCGGCCGCCTGCTGCGCGATCACCGTCAGCGCGACGTCGGTGCGTTTCGACAGGAAGTAATCGGCCTGCAGGTTCACCTGGTGCCATTTCGGACGCTTGTCGATCACGTCGTACTTGCCGTTCGTGAACGCATACGCGGCGCCGAGGAAGAGCTGCGGCGTCATCGTGTAGACGACGTTCACGCCGAGGTTCTGCAGGTGCAGGTGCGAATTGTCGAGGTAATCGTAGCGCACGTCGGTGAACATCGCGGCAAACTGCGCGCGGCCGATCGTGTAGAAGCCGCCCGTGCCCGCGATCCGCTGCCGGCTTGCATACGCCGCCGGCGTCATCGCGCTCTTGCTGAAGATCAGCAGCGGCGACGCATAGTCGTTCGCGATCGCGCCGTCCTGGTTCGTCGCGCTGTACGGATGGTTGTACTGCGCGTACACCGCGCTCCAGCGCAGCGGGCCCTGCTCGTAGCCGAGCCCGAAGCTGTACGCGCTGTTGTTCGCGAAGCCCGTCGCATTGCTGAAGCCGTACAGCGCGGTGAATTTCAGGCCATAGTAGACGGGGCTCACGTACTTCACCGAGTTCTGCACGCGGATGTCGTTGTAGCCGTTGTCGTTGTCGCCGATGTTCACGCCGTTGCTCGCGATGATCACGGGCCCGATGTAGTCGTGGATCGCGTCGTACTGGCGGCCGAACGTCAGCGAGCCGTAGGTGCGGTCGGCAAGGCCCACGTAGGCCATGCGCCCGAATTCACGGCCGTTCTGTGCGGCCGTGCCCGTCATCACGTTGAAGCCGTTCTCGAGCTGGAAGATCGCGGACAGCCCCTGCCCGAGATCCTCCTTGCCCTTCAGGCCCCAGCGCGGGTTCTGGTTCGTGCCGGACAGCGCCTGCCAGGCGTTCTTGCCGCCCTGGTTGGTCGCGAACCCGACGCCAGCCGAGATGAGACCGTACAGCGTGATGCTGCTTTGCGCACAGGCATGGGTCGCGAAGGCGCCGAGCATCGCGAGCGGAGCGAGCTTGTAGAGAGTTTTCATGCGGGTCGTGTGATCGGTGGTGGTCCAGGCGCGGCAGGGTTCCGCGAAACTGGACTCGACTATACGAACCCGGCTCGGATAATAAAAGTTTGCTTTTCTTATGTATCAATAAAACGGATTTATTCTCATTCTTGCGCCTCCTACCCTCGACGGAGCGGCGGTCAGTCCGCCGTGTCGCCGCTCTTCGGCACTTTCGACCACGCCTTGCGTCCCGGCATCGGCGTCCAGGCCGGGCGGGTCTTGCGTGCGCTGTCGATCACGACCAGGTAGCGGCCCGCGATCGGCGTGATGTCGCGGTCGCGCCGCAGCACCCACAGCGACTTGCCGGCCTCGACGCGCGCCTGATAGTCGTCGTCGAGCAGGCCGTGGCGGTCGAAGAACTCGTTCAGCGACGCGGGAATCCGCACGCAGCCCTTAGAGTGCCGGATGCCGAGCAGCGATTCGAGCCGGTCGGGGTCGGTCGCGTGCATCTGGAAGCGCATCGGCGACACGCCGCCCTTGCCCCAGCCACGTTCGCCGTCCACCCAGCCGAAGTCGTAGATGCGCATGTCGCGGCGGCCATAGCCGCGAATGCCATTCTCGTTCGTCGTGCCTTCCGCGCGGAAATCCATGTTGTCGGGCGAGTGATGGAACACGCCGAGCGGCGTCAGGAAGTGGTCGTACTTGCCGGGCAGCCCGGTGCCGACTGGTGACGCGCCGATCATCAGCCATGCGTTGGCCGGCGTTGCGCGAAAGTAGATGAAGAGCGCCTGTACGTTCGGTGCGCGATCGACCATCGCGACGTACTCGCCGGCGAGGTCGCCGAGATCCGCATCGGCAAGCGCCTTCTGGAGCCGCTCGCCGTAGGCGCGCTGTTCGCCCGCGGGCACGTTCAGGCGGCGGGTGACTTCCTGCGTGAAGCGCTTGCGCATGTCGACCGCACGCGCCGTCGCGTTCTTCGCTTCGTCGGCCGATAGCGGCGGATGCCGGCGTGGCGGGGTCGGTGCAGGCGCTTCCGCCTCGCTGGCTGCGCCGGCGGATGCGGCCGACGCAGGTTCCGCGGCGGACGCAGCCGATGCGCCCGATGCCGCGCTGGCGGACGCCGCATGATTCGCGGCGGACGCGGACTGTGCGGCCGATGCGCCTGACGACGCACGCGCGGAAGAAGCCGGATGCACATGAGAAGCCGCCGACGCGGGCGACGTCACTGATGAGGATGACGTATCAACTGGTGGCGGTACGTCCGACGCGGCAAAGGCAGGCCGCCCGGCAAGAACGGAAATCGGCAACGCGGCCGCGAGCCACACGTACACGGCAGCGGCGCGGGCAAGACGGTGCGGCTTCGCAAATGGCCGCTTCGGGCTGGAAAGCATCATACGTTCGAAGCCATCGGCCGATCCGGCCGCCGCATGGTGCTGTTGCGGGCGGCGCATCTTCCGCGCGAGCCATCGACACGTCCGGCGCATCGCGTGCGCCCGGCGCCGACGCCTCTTCGCGGCGGAGCCGTTCGCTGATGCAACGCGTGCGGTCCGATGGCGGCTAATGAGTCGTCAGGCCCTTCATTTTACGCGCCGGCGCAGGAATCGGCAGAGGCAAAAGGCATGGTTTTCGCCAGATTTGCGCTTCGTCACGGTTTGTTTCAACTCGTTGCCGTTTGCGGCTTCGTTGCGTGTAAGGCTTGTGGGTTGGACGGTTCGTTGCGTGGGCACGGGTAGCCCGTGCGTTCGAAGCGAACCGATTTCCCGGTGTTATTGATTCGCATGCCAAATCATTGTGGCGACGCGAGGTGTCCATTGAAACCGCATCGCACGCATGCCGCACGAACGATGCGGCACGCGTGCGCGACTGCCGGCTACTTCGAAATGGTTTCGAGCGCGATGCCCTTCGTGCGCGGGCCCATGAACCCGATCGCGGCCATCACGATCACCATCGCGCCTGCGATGAACGCGAACACGCCGAACGTGCCAAAGCCGCGCAGCACGGCCGCGATCACGAACGACGAGAAGATCGCGGAGAAGCGGCTCCACGAATAGACGAACCCGACGGCCCGTGCGCGGATCGACGTCGGGAACAGCTCGGCCTGATACGCGTGGAAGCTGTACGACATGATGTTGCTCGCGAGCGTGAGGCCGATACCGAGCACGATCAGGAATGCGCCCACCGTCGTCTGGCTGAACAGCAGCCCGCAGACGACGATCGCCGCCGCCATCGCGACGATCACCGACTTGCGCTCGAATCGATCGGCGATCACGAGGCCGATCAGCGGGCCGATCGGCGCCGCGAGCGCGATCACGCTCGAGTACATCAGGCTCGATGTGATCGTGATGCCCTGCTTGATCAGCAGCGTCGGGACCCAGTTCGCGAAACCGTAGAAACCGACCGTCTGGAACACGTTGAAGATCGTCATCATGATCGTGCGACTGCGATACGGCGGCACCCACATGTCGCGGAAGCGGCCGCGCGGCGGCACGGGCTCGGCCGGTGCGGGCGGCGGCAGCGGCCGGCCGTACTCGGCTTCGACTTTCGCCTCGAGCGCGCGCATGATGCGGTCCGCCTCATCGACGCGCCCCTGCTGCGCAAGCCAGCGCGGGCTCTCCGGCAGTTCGCGACGGATCCACCACACGAACAGCGCACCGTGCGCGCCGATCAGCACGACCCAGCGCCAGCCGTCGAGGCCGAGCGGTGCGTGCGGCACGAGCAGGTACGCAAGGAACGCCACCACCGGCACCGCGACGAACCCGACCGCCTGCTCGCACGCGAACGCGCGGCCGCGGATCTGCTTCGGCACGAGTTCGGAGATGTACGTGCCGATCGTCACCATCTCGACGCCAAGGCCGAGACCGACGACGAAGCGCCAGAAGTTCAGCCCGGCGGCGGTGTCCTGGAACGCCATCACGACGTTGGCGGCCGTGTACCACAGCAGCGACCACGTGAAGATCGCGCGGCGGCCGAAGCGGTCGGCGAGAAAGCCGCATGCGATCGTGCCGATAAAGAGCCCGGAGAACAGCGCGGCGATGAAACTCGCAACGCCCGTGGTGCCGAACAGGCCATGCGTCGTCGCCGACAGGATGCCGCTTTTCACGAGGCCGGGCGCGACGTAGCCGCTGTAGAGCAGGTCGTAGAGTTCGAAGAAGAAACCGAGGCTCAGCAGGACGACGAGTTTCCAGACGCTGCGGGTCGGCGGCAGGCGGTCGAGGCGGGCCGAGATGGAGCCGGGGTCGATTGCCGCGGGGCGAGCGGCGCCTGCTGCAGCGAGCGGGTCGGGCTGGGTGGATGCCATGGTGGCGAGTCTCCGGATTCTTGATTGTCCTTGGCGCCAGCAGAGGGGGCTGGCGAGCGGCTTCGCGCATTTTAGCGAGGCGAGGGCCTGAGCACATCAATCGGTTGATGCGCGGGTGCGTGCCAACCGTCTTCGGTGCGGCTCAACGAGCGGCGGACCCTTGCCATCAGCCGGCTGATGGGATACCTGTAGTGAACCTGACGCCATTCTTCGTGGCGTGCAGTACAGCATCTGCCAGTTGATCTCCGACGATGATGTATGTCGGTGAGTCGTATTGACGGCCAACGCCATTGGCCGGGAACTCGAGGCGCAAGATCATCTTGTTGAAACCGACCTTGACGTCAGGAAATCCCGGAATTTTCACCATGACCGGCTCGGAAGCGTCGTGATCGACCACGTCAACTTTCCTCGTCGGGTTGAGAAGGAAGTAGGTGTCATCAGCCACGTCTCCACGCGATTCAATCACAGCCGGGATAAATTGGACATCACCATCATTCGCCAGTCCTTCGATCGCTGCACGCACCGCTTCATTTACGAGTGGAATCAGGATGTTTGACCAGATGACGCCGTAGTCTCGAATCCTCGGCGACCCTTTTTGGGGAAGCTCGAACAACAACGGAGTGGGATTTACGAAGCGCTTTGCCGCTTGCAACTCGAAACGATCCATCCCGCTCTTTGCCTCGTCGTAGACTGCCATCAGGCTTTCCGGATAGTCCGCTTCGGTGGTCCATATTTTTGTCATGCTTTCTCGCCCTGTTCCGGTGCGCCCATACCGCCCAACCCCACCATTGCTATCGAATCCCAGTGCCACACCTCACGGCATCTGATTCACACGGAACGATCCAATACCTTGTCGACAGGAGCGCTTAATGAATGAACCGCAATGACACACCGAAACCTCATGAATTTCGCGCATATTCATACTCGCCAATACGCTCGACGAAACGATCATAGACGATGCTTAGATGGAGCCAACCGGGCAGCCGCACTTACCATCCCCAGCAAAAACAGAGCATCCCATACGAAAACCCTGGACTAATCCACACCAAAATCAGATAAATTCAATTTTACAGGAGACAATATAAAAGAGAGTCCATCCCGATTTTGCTTGACTTGCCAAACAACTAAACCGTGCGACCAGGAATCCCCTACCACACGAAGAAAGTCATCCACCCCAATTGCCAGAATACGGCCTAACGCAAAGGAAGGAAGCCACATAAGCTCGATACGTCCCTATCCATTCCAGCCATGTCTGGAAAATTGCTCGCCCGCGCTTTTCTCATACGCACGCCAGTCATCCACGAAGTCACTTGCTGGAAGACAAAAATTCAGATTATCTACCCACTCATAGATGTAGCAAAATAACTTCTGCATATCGTCGGAGTGGTATCGAATTACGTTAGCCTTGCTTACGGCGCGATCCATATCGGGAACCAAAGAATTGACATATCTACAGCTTAACTCCATCCCACCACCCTGTCGCCCAGCACTTCGACACCAATAGCAATCACAACAAGCCACTGACCCTCACCCAAATAGGCTACGGATGAGGTTGGCTCCACGCCAACAAAGATCAACTCATTGAACATCTACGATCCTCGCAATTACATGGGCACGGGAACCTAGGCTGGAGTCAACTTACATTAGAAAACACAACCAATTGGCCACCAGGATACCTTCCATTCCACCCACATGGAAAGCCACCATTCAAGTAAACATTCAAAATATCCTTCCAAATACTCGGAAAATATTCATTTGCATAGCATTGAAATATTATCTCAACGTCACGACGCATCAATTCAAGCATTGAAAACGACGTCAAGTCCGACCATTTCTCGATGGTACCATTGAAATTTTTTGATTCAATGCCCCAATGTCCATTTTTTCTTAATTGAGATTTAACCAAAAGACTCCATTCGAAATCATCGGGAAACACGTTAGAAGAGTCGGAAACGGTTTCCCACTCATCAAACTCATCGAATGAATCGTCGGTAGCAAAGCGGCGCGCATCGACAGCATCCGCGGTTACAAATTTCCCGGACAGATCTCCCGTGTAAGGTCTATCGTAGAAAGACCCTCTTTCAAGAAACCGAACAAACACATCGGCGGCGATCAAAATCTGCTGCCATGTCTTCATCGTCACATCCTCTTAATTCCATCTCGAATACTTTGCTCTCAATCGGACTACACACCATCAACGCCACCTGGATGCTGATTACCGTACATGGTGAGGCTGCCCGTCTCCAGTCGCTTTTTCAAAGCACCTTGAATTGCTTTCAATTTAGCCCCCCCTTAAACCCGATTTCTTAAATCTCACTGCCACGGCCATGGCAGATGTAGCCGCTCCACTATAGCCAAGGTGATAGCCCTGACGGGTGGTTTTTCCAAAACCACCATCCGCCTTGGAGCGCACCTCACTATCCATTGGCAAAGCAATTAAATTACCTGCATTATTTTCATCAAATAATTTACACAGCGCTTTTGCAGATTTTACGGAGCTCGCGCTTTTGGGGGCGATATGGCGAACCTGATATCCATCGGACAATGGATCATGAACAGCTTCCCAATTGGTTTGCCAAACGGACTTTAACCCTTGCGGATCAATCCACTGCAGAGGATTGGGTGCGTACCTATAAACGTTGATGCCGCCGGCCAGGCCGATGGGGTCTTTCGAAATGAACCGTTCGTTACTTGGATCGTAGTACCTTGCCGGTTATAGTGCAGCCCGCTTCAGCGTCGAAGTATTGCCCCTCAAAGTGCAGCGAATTGCTAATCCCTTCCCGGCGTACCGCGTTGCTCATCGCCTTGCGCGATCGCCTATTAATCCGTGTTTCCTTAGCTGGTCAACGGTTCCGAGGGGGAACCTGGATCTCACCTCTCCCCAAGCGTCAAGCCTTTGAGATTCACCAACAGATCTGTCAGTGAATCAGCCGATCTCTCCAGAAATTTCTGGTTCATTACACCCATTCCCACCTCAAATACCTCTCCACTAAAATTAATCAAAATTGCTTGGCCACCGCCATCATCCCCAATCATGAAATATCCCGGAATGTACTTTTGGACTTCATATTCTACATTCCTCTCAGGCAGAATTTCTATTTCATGCAAAGCCAAACAGCCCATCGAATTTAGCCCATTGGAAATTTGCAGAAAATCAACGTATTCCTTAGAAAAAGACAGTCCGACTTTCGCCTCTGCAACATTAATCTGGCTAGAAGTCGCTGGAATTCTCAGCTCGAAGCGTTGACTAAGATACGCTCTATTTAACATTGAAATCTCCCATCGTCTTACGACGACATCTTTTGTCTACGTCGCACGCGACAATACATATATCCAGCCAAGTTGAAGAAAGAAGCTATCCAGCTCCGCGTGCTTTTCCTCAAGCGCCGAGTTATCGATGAACAGGTATCTCATTCCATCCGAAAGAATGCCTTTATAATTCGGCAGCGCCACATCAAGATCACCGCAGTACACTGACGCCGCCTGCGCATTCCCGACACTATAATTGGACGCTGCAACCACGCATCCACTCCATCAATTTACGAAGTCAGATTTTCAGAGTCGTCTGGGCCACCGCTCAGCGAAATTGCAACCTCCCCAACATCCTTTATCTCTTCCTCACCTTCATTACGAAGAGATTCGCTCACCGAATGCCCAACAACAACTGCCTCAGAACGCCCATCCGCTTCGCGTAGCTGTCGGTAATGATCGACCCGATCTCTTACGTAAGGAATAAATATCGAAATCCAGAAATTATCATCTTTAAAGCTCTCATCGAACCACCATCCGAGAACACTCATCAGATGAACCAACGACTCGCCATTGTTAGATACTGGCCAGAGCACGTCAGCCGGAAGGCAAGCTCGTCCGCCGACGTACGCATCGCCCTTGGTCGACCTAAAGCGGGTAAAAATAGTTCTTTATACACCTACCGGACTGCTCTTTTATAACTCTTTAATCAGAAATTCTTTCAGCTCCGCCTCCGATAATTCGAACTCAGGCCCCGCATCCATTCCTTTAAGAAAATTCACTACATGCTCTAGACGAGGATCATCAAAAGAATGATCCAGATAAAACTCGTACGCGTAACGCGCGACCTTATCTGGGGCATAACCTTCCATCTTGATGAGGGAATTCAGGCCGTTGAGAAACCGTGCTTTCATTTCTGACATGATTACTTTTCCTTATGGACATCTCGACGTTGCTCGACCAGAGGCCGTAGCCTTACCTTGATCAATATCCGCTTTTGTCGGCGGATAGTGAGGCAAGTCTAGTACCTCACCATTGTTCATCTTGGGATGAACTCTGTTGACCTCGCCAGCCTGATTGTATGTCTCCTCCCACGACCGAACTTGGCCGGTTCCAGGGTTCCATTCAGTTACGTGCGAACGTCCGCGTGTGGGCCCCGGCTTTAGAGCAGGAGCTTCGGCATCGTAATACCTGATTCTCCCGTCTGGGAGTTGTCGTGTCGTGACCGCACTTCCCTGTGCTTTTTGGAGCGCGCGCAGCTTACGTGCGAGCTTCTCTGCTGGGCTGTCGCACCTAAGTCCCAGCGGATCGATCCACTCGATGGGATTAGGTGCATATTGATAGCCATTTAACCCACCAGTCAGCCCAATCGGATCCTTACTGACAAAGCGCCCAAGTACAGCATCGTAATACCGATGCCGGTTATACCTCAGCCCCGTCTCCGCATCCTCCTGCTGCCCCTGAAACCGTATCGGGTTCCTCGGCTCCACACCCGTCGCCTTCGACGCCCGCGCAATCACCTCCCGCGCTTCGCCCCAAGCCCGATACGACGCCTCCCATACCACCTCTCCCACCTCGTCCGTCATCAGCAACGGCGTGCCGATCTGGTCACAGTGGTAGTAGAACAAATGCGCGTCCGACTGTCTTTCGGGCACACGTTGCAGCGGATCCTTCTCCGGCACATACGGCTCGCCCTCATGCCACACCGGCGTCTGAATCCCGGCAACCGGTTGCGCCGTCACATATTGCGCAAGCGGCACGAACGATTCCGGCTCGTACACGTACTGTGTCGCTCCGGCTTCGCTGCTTTCGTAAGCAAGCTGATCGCCATCCCAGCCGAACACCGTCCGCACGCCATCCACGTCCTTACCGATCCGGCGGCCGAAAGGATCATAAAAATACCGGGCCTCATGCTGCCGCGCAGTCTCCGCGACACGCGCCACTCTCAACCGGTTGAATCCGTCCCACTCGTATTCCTGCCGGCCTGACGGCGAACGTTTCCCGATCAGATTCCCGCGCGCGTCGTATTCGAAGTGGGTACCGGCATATTCCTTCAACAGGTTCCCGAGCACTCGAGGCACTTCCGCCGGCAGCGTACTGTCCACGCTGTCCGGCACCACGGGACTTGCTTTCACCGGTCCCGAAGTACGCGCGTGCCGGGGACTGCCGTGATCGATGATGTTGCTTGCCGGGTCGAAGGCGAATGTCTCCGTACCGAGCGGCCCAATCGCCGCGATGAGGCGACCAACAGGGTCATAACGATAGTTGACCAGCCCCTTGCGGCTGTCCTCGATATGCTCGAGCTGCCCCACGGCATCGTACCGATACCGGCGCTCGGCCAGCGCCGCCGGCGCATTCGATCGCCGAACGGCCTGTCTGGTGATTCGGCCTGCCGGATCGTATTGCGTCTGCTGCGCCACCTTGCTTGACAGCATCCGCCCGGTTTCGCGGTGCAGATCGTCGCGCTCGAACTGAATTCGCTCCTCGCCGTCAAGCATGAGCCCGTGCACGTGACCGGAACCGTAGATCAACCAGTCCAGTGCATGACCATCGGGGCGGACGGTCTTGATCCGCGTGCCGATTTCATCGAACTCGTGATGCCACAGGTAGCTGCGCGACTCACCGAACAGCCGATAAGCATGATGTTCGCGCACCTGATTGCCAACCGGATCGAAGAACATCTGCATCTGGCTGTGACTGTTACGCGCCTCGATGAGTCGCCCACTGGCGTCGTACGCGAATCGCTCTTTGCTCGCGCCCGATGTCCGGCATACGATGCGGCCCGCCTGATCGAATTCGAGTTCGGTCACCTGCCCGCCCTCGTCGATCTTCACCGGCTGCAGCGTGCCCTCGTTGTATTCGTATGTCGTCCGCTTGCCGTCGAAACCGATCTCTTCCAGCAATCGCCCTGCGGGATCATAGTGAAATTGATAAGTTGCGCGATTCGCATCGGTCAACGCAGTCAGGCGACCGAGGCGGTCGTAACGGTAAGCGAGCGTGTATCCGAGCGCGTCGACGCGGCTTGCCACGCGCCCCGCGACGTCGTATGAAAAACGCGTCACACGCTCCAGCGGATCGGTATGGGACAGCAGACGGCCTTCGGCGTCGTACGTGTATCGATAAGTGCCTGCTGCAGACGAGATCTCGCTGACCGCCCCATTCTTGCCATACTGGTAGGCCGTGACATTGCCCGCCGCATCGGTCGATTGCGCGAGTCGCCCGTCGCGGTCGTAGCGCCACTTCGTCACCTTGCCGGAACAATCGGTGTACTGAAGCAATTGCCCGGCGTTATCGTAGACGAGTACCTTCGCACCGCCCTTCGCGTCGACCATCTTGACGGGCATCCCGGCGGCGTCGTACGCATACTTCGTCTCGTGCCCGAGCGGGTCCTTCTGCGCGACCAGATTACCCGCGTCATCGTACGAGCGTTCCCACACGTATCCTTCGGGGTCCTTGAAACGAACGAGATGATCTTGGTCGTCGTAACCCATCTCGACCATTGCCCCGTCGACGCGATAATGCTTCGTCATGTTCCCGCGTGCATCGTAGTCCATCTCCTCGATGCCACCGTCGCGATGAACATGCATTACCAGGTTGTTGTCCTGGTCACGCCGCATCCACTCCTCGGTTCCATCCGGATACGCGATCCGGTACATGTACCCGCGGATGTTGTAGTAGTACCGCGTGACGTTGCCCAGCGCGTCGGTCACATAGGTCAAGCGAATGTTCGGATGCCACATCAGGCGAATGTCGTGGCTGCCGTCGTCGGCATATTCACGCACGCACTGTGCATTCGTGTTGTCGTCGCGGTCTGCCCCTTCCCACTCGAGGTTCATGCCGCGGCCGGTGCGATCCGTGTAGCGAGTGATCAAATGACGGTCGTACGCATACTGGCGCACGTTGCCGTATCGATCCGCTGCACGCACCAGGTCGCCATTCTCGTCGTACTGGTATTGGGCAAGCGTGGTGCGCGTGTTCGCGTCGACGATCTGCTCGATCGTCGCGATACGTCCGCGGCTGTCGTGACGAAACGCGAGCGTATGACCGGCCGAACTCACCAGTCGCGCCAGACGATTCGCATCATCGTAATCGAGCGCGATCGTATTTCCCGCGCGATCCTTCTGCAACGCGAGGCGGAACGAATCGCCGCGCTTCTCGTAGACGTGCAGCAAATCGTGACCGTACGCGACAGTCGTCCACGTATCGTCGAGCCGGCTCAACGTCACGCCTTCCACACGGTCGTCGTGAACGGCGCCTGCCGCGAGTGCCGGATATTCGATGTTGCGGCCGGTCGAATCGCTGTAGATCCATTTGCCGTCCCGAACATCGATGCGTGTCATGTACGGCGAGAGCCAGCGTGCGCCCAGTTCGCCGGCATCGTATCCGGCCAGCCGGGACCGATAGACGCGCATCCAGACGACGGGCATCGCACCCGGCAATTCGAAATCGGCATGAGAAAACGTCTCGTCGCCGAACGAGTAGCTGATCGAACCGCCCGACGCGCCGACCCCGCACTCTTCGCAGTGGTCAACGCCGGAACCCTTCGCTTTCGCCTCCTTCTTTGTCGCTGCGAGCGGTACCTGCTGCCGCCGGGCCTCGACTTCCGTCGTGCCCTGCGATTTGACCGATCCAGCCCGCATCGCTTCGCGCTTGTGCCGCAGCGCATTGATCAGCTTCAGCAGCAGCCACATCAGCTTGCCTTCATCGCTCCCCTTCAGCTCGTTGATCTTGCCGACCACCACCGGGGCCAACGTCCGCAACGACGCGGCCAACTGGCGAATCGGCGCAACGTACTTCTCGGGAACGAGCCCCGCCATCGTGCTGCCCGCGGAATTGACATTGCTCTTGCCGAGTGCCACCCCGGACTCGGACAGATACCCCCAGGCCCCCGTCACCAGATCCGTGCTGAACCATCCGCTCTTCTTCATCTGCTGCCGGTATTCGGCAGCCCTCCGCTTGTTCTCCGCCGGATCGAACAGCTTGCCGGCCACCGCTGCGTCGATACCGTCGGCCAGGCCCGTGAAGATTTCCCGCGCCTTCGCCGCACAGTTGTCGATCAGTTCGTCGACCACGCTCTGCAGCTTCGTCAGGAAGTTCTCGATTTCGGTCGAGCACGAAGCCTGTATGTGCGTGACGACGATCGACACGATCGCTGCCCCGATGTCGCGCTTGTGAATCAGGAGTTCGTTGCGAATCAGCGCCAGCAGCGGCCTGGCCGTGAGGCGCATGGGCGCCAGTACCGGCGGAAACGGAACCACGCCGATCAGGTTGATTGCGAGTCCGAGATAGTCGAGCAGTTCGCCGCCGCGTTTGCGGATGATCGAAACGATGTCGGTGAGCGCGTCGGCCAACGCCATGAGGTTGTTCAGGATCGGGATCATGCTGGCCACCGCCGCCAGTCGATCGACGTTCACGTAGCCATGCGTCACGTCGATAAGCCACGCGTTGAAACCTTCACCGGACGCGACGACGTCTTCCGGATGAACATCGGTCAGCCACGGGGTGGCCTGTTCGTGCTCCGCTCCCGGAGGGAGTTTTTGATCAGCCATGCTCTCAGGATTCTTCTCGTTGTTCGTTTTTCGGCCTGCGGCAGGCGGCCCCTCTTGTCATGTCCCGGACGTCCTGCCAACGACTCGCGGCATTGTACCGACGATTGAACGACGGGAAAATGAAAGGTCCGCCTCGGCGGCGCATCCAGCAATGACTCGCGCCCCAATTAGCACGAGCCGCCCTCGGGCCGACTTCATGTAAATTTCGTAACCATCTGTCCCGCCGCCCGCCGCGGCTGAACGGCGACATCGCGCGTATTCGGATGCGATTCGATCGGCACACCCTTAATAAAACAGGGGCGAGCCGGATTTCCCGCGGTCGGCCGCACGTGCCCGACGCCGAAACGTCGGCAATGCATATTCGGAAATCGATGGCCCGCACCCCGGTAACATGCTACCGGGCCAACCACCGGCTTCCGGCTGCCTTTCGGCACCCGGCATTGTCGGCAAATCGTAAGCATTCCATGTTCATACAACGACTATCCACGTACGCCCGCCGGGTCGCGCTGATCGCGTTGCTGCAGTTCGCGGCGATCGCAACCGCGTCGGCGTTTCCGACGCCCGCTTCCGCCCCGGGCGCAAGCGGCGTCGGCGCGCCCGTGCCGGCCATCTCGCTGAACGACGCCGTCGCGCAGCTCAAGCAGATGCAGGTCGAGCTCGACCGTATCAAGCAGCAGACCTCGACGTCGACCAACAGCAAGGAACTCGATGCGCTCGACGACTCGGCGCAGGAACTGAGCAGCGACGTCGCGAAACTGCAAAGCGATCTCACGCCACAACGCGCGCAGATCCAGGCGCAACTCGACGTGCTCGGCCCACCGCCTGCCGAGGGCGCCGCGCCGGAAACGGCAGCCGTCGCGAAACAGCGGGCCACGCTCGACGCGCGCAAGACGCAGATCGACGCGGCGCTGAAGCAGGCCGCCGACCAGAAAACCAGCCTCACGAACCTGACCGAGCAGTTCGCGAAGCTCCATCGCGGCCTGCTGAAGAACCAGCTCGCGTTCCGTTCGGGCAGCATCTTCAGCGCGCAGTTCTGGCTGCCGCTGTTCCACCTGTCGCCGGACGACCGCCAGCGCCTCGAGGATTTCAACGACGAGCTGTTCGACATGCTGCGTTCGTCGTGGGTGCCCGGGCAGCGCGCGATCACGACGGTGCTGCTGATTGCCGCGTTCGCGGCGTGGCTCGGCGGCCGCCGGCTGATCGAACGCGGGCTCGCTTGGATCGCGCTGAACCGGCTGCCGCACACCCGCCTGCGCCGCAGCGCGCTGGCGCTGTCGACTGCGCTATCGACCTTCCTCGCCACGGCCATTGCGATTCAGATCCTCTACCTCGCCGTCGCGCGCCACTACGAGCTCACGCCGTCGCTGACCGATCTGTGGGACCAGTTCGCGAAGCTCGCCGCAACCTGCGCACTGATCGCCGGGCTCGGCCGCGCACTGCTCTGCACCAGGCATCCGTCGTGGCGCCTGCCCGCGCTCGCCGATCCCGTCGCGCTGGCGATGAAGCCGTTCCCCGCCATCCTGGCCGGGCTGCTGCTGGTGTCCGGCACGCTCGAATCGATCAACCGGATCGTCGACACCAGCCTGTCGGTCACGCTGTTCGGTCGCGGCATCGTATCGCTCGTCGTCGCGCTGACGGTCGGCGCGTCGCTGTTGCGCGCGAACCGGGCGCGCAGCGCGCTCGCGGCGGCAGGCGAAGCGCCCGAGCAGCGCTCGACGCTCGCGGGGTTGATCCATGCCGGCGTCACGCTGGCGATCGTCGCATCGCTGATCGCACTCCTGATCGGTTACATCACGGTCGCGCGTTTCATCACGTATGAGCTCGTGTGGTTCGAGATCGTGCTGTGCGCGACCTACATCCTGATCCAGTTGACGCGCGACGCGAGCGAAAGCCTGTTCTCGTCGAGCCTGTCGACGGGCCAGCAGATCAAGCACCTGTTCGCGCTCGAAGACCGTCACCTCGACCAGGCGCGCACGGTCCTGTCCGGTTTCGGCACGAGCCTGCTGATGCTGATCGCGGCCATTGCGCTGCTGACGGGCGGCTTCGGCACGACGCCGGGCGACCTGCTCGACAGCGCGGTCGCGATGATCGGCAGCCAGCGGCTGCAGAGCCTGAACATCATGCCCGACCGGATCCTGAACGCCGTGATCGGGTTCGCGATCGGCTTCTACCTGTTGCGCTCGCTGCGACGCTGGCTCGACAGCGAGTTCATGCCCGCGCTCGGCATGGATACGGGGATGCGCGTATCGCTGATCACGCTGTTCACCAACGTCGGCTACGTGCTGCTCGTGCTGATGACGCTCGGGCTGCTCGGCGTCCGCTGGAACAACCTCGCGTGGATCGTCAGCGCGTTGTCGGTGGGTATCGGCTTCGGCCTGCAGGAGATCGTGAAGAACTTCGTGTCGGGGCTGATCCTGCTGACCGAGCGTCCGGTGAAGGTTGGCGACATGGTCAGCATCGCGGGCGTCGAAGGCGACATCCGCCGCATCAACGTCCGCGCGACCGAGATCCAGCTCAGCGACCGCTCGACCGTGATCGTGCCGAACTCGCAGCTGATCTCGCAGAACGTGCGCAACGTGACGATGGGCAACAGCACGCAGGGCGTCGCGACGCTGGTGCTGACGTTCCCGCTGAACACCGATCCCGAGCAGGTGCGCGACCTGCTGCTCGACGCGTATCGCGAGCATCAGGCGATCCTCGAGAAGCCGGCGCCGTCGGTGACGTTCAGCCAGCTCACGCCGGACGGGATCACGCTGAGCGTGACGGGCTACGTGTCGAGCCCGCGGATCGCGAGTTCGACGAAGAGCGATCTGCTGTTCGAGATCCTGAAGCAGTTGCGCGCGGCGGGGATCACGCTGTCGAGCCCGCAGATGCTGGTCGTGCAGAACATGCCGGCGGTCGGAGACGCAAGCAACACATAGAGACGCATGGAGACGCATCGCGCGCTCCACCGTCTCGCGCCTGAAAAAACGAAGGGCCGGTACCGCAACGCGGTAACCGGCCCTTTTCGTTCATGCACGGCGCCCGATGTCGGGCGCCCTACATCACACGTCGAACTTCACGCCCTGCGCCAGCGGCAGCTGCCGGCTGTAGTTGATCGTATTCGTCGCGCGGCGCATATACGCCTTCCACGCATCCGAACCCGACTCGCGGCCACCGCCCGTTTCCTTCTCGCCGCCGAACGCGCCGCCGATTTCCGCGCCGCTCGTGCCGATGTTCACGTTGACGATCCCGCAATCGCTGCCCGCTGCCGACATGAACTGCTCGGCCTCGCGCATGTCGTTCGTGAAGATCGCCGACGACAGGCCTTGCGGCACTGCGTTGTGCAGTTCGATCGCGTCGTCGAAGTTGTCGTAGACCATCACGTACAGGATCGGCGCGAACGTCTCGCGCTCGACCACGGCCGATTGCTTCGGCATCCGCACGATGGCCGGACGCACGTAGTATGCATCCGCGTGACCGACGTCGACGCGCTCACCGCCCTTCACCTCGCCGCCCTGCTCGCGTGCATCGCCCAGCGCCTTCTGCATCGCATCGAACGACGCGCGATCGACCAGCGGGCCGACCAGCGTGCCGTCTTCAAGCGGGTTGCCGACCTTCACCGACACGTAGGCCTTCTCGATACGCGGCAGCAGTTGCTCAACCAGGCTGCGATGCACGATCAGGCGGCGCAGCGTCGTGCAGCGCTGGCCGGCCGTGCCGACCGCCGCGAACGTGACCGCGCGCACCACGAGGTCGAGATCCGCGCTCGGCGCGACGATCATCCCGTTGTTGCCGCCGAGTTCGAGGATGCCGCGCGCGAGACGCTGGCTCAGCACCTTCGCGACTTCCTGGCCCATCCGCACGCTGCCCGTCGCGCTGACGACCGGTACCTTCTTCGACGCCGTCAGCACCTCGCCGACATCGCGCATGCCGAGCACCAGCTGGCTCAGCTCGGCCGGCGCGACGCCCGGATGCGTCTTGTCGAACTCGCGGATCGCCTTCTGGAGCAGCACGTGGCACGCGATCGCCGTGAGCGGCGTCTTCTCGGACGGCTTCCACACGACCGAATCGCCGCACACGAATGCGAGTGCCGCGTTCCACGCCCACACCGCAACCGGGAAGTTGAACGCCGAAATCACGCCGCACACGCCGATCGGGTGCCACGTTTCCATCATCCGGTGGCCCGGGCGCTCGGATGCAATGGTCAGGCCGTAAAGCTGGCGCGACAGACCGACCGCGAAATCGCAGATGTCGATCATTTCCTGCACTTCGCCGAGGCCTTCCGACGTGATCTTGCCGGCCTCGAGCGTGACGAGGCGGCCAAGCTCGGCCTTGTGCTCGCGCAGGACGTTGCCGAACACGCGCACGAGTTCGCCGCGCACCGGCGCCGGCACCGTGCGCCACTTGAGGAATGCGTCGTGCGCAGCGTCGATCTTGCGTTCCGCGTCGGCCGGCGTGTCGACAGCCAGCGTCGCGAGCGTCGCGCCGTCGAGCGGCGAACGCGCGGTCAGCGCATTGCCTTTCCACTGGGCGAGATCGATATCGAGCGCGGCAAGAATGTCGTTGAATTGCATCACTTCCTCTTCAGGGACAGATTGATCGGTGCGGCGGCAGCGCCGCCCGCGTGATTCGATTGGAGCGCGTTCGCGCGCCCGGTGCAAGCGGATGTGCCGCGCGGCGGGCCCGGTGCGCCGTACGGCGCATCGCGCTGCGCCACCGCCGGAAGCCCGGCCGGACGGCGCACACCCGCCTCGCAAGGCACGATCCATGAAACACATTGTCGGTGGCCACAAGTCGGGCCGCTATTGATATTAACTCACGACTTCATTCTCAAAACGCAACAACTCGGCGGTCCAGCCCGCACGCTCCCGCCCTGATACGGGACGTATCCAAAGCCCGTATCCATGCTGTCAGACACACCGTGGCGCGATTCAAGTTGATGACAAACCTGCATCACCCTGTTCGGAAATATCGTTTGCCGGCCGTGCATCGGGCACACACAATCGGGGCGACGTCGAGGTGCAGCGCACCCGGCGCGCCGCCGGCCGCCACTACGGCAGCCGGATGCCAGACGAACGCGACACGCCTCGCGGCCCGGCTCGTCGAGCCCGCTTCCGCACCGCCTCACCGCTGCCCGCCCCGCGGCCGGCAACGCGTCGCGCTTCGTCGCCGAAAAAACAATCCCGGAGACAGCGCCCAGCGCCCGCCATGCATTCAGATGCCCGCCCCGATTCGCCCCGCCCGTCCGGCTCGCCGCCCGCGAAGCCGTCCCTTCACCGTGCGCTGCAGGCCCGCCATCTGCGAATGATCGCGATCGGCGGCTCGATCGGCACGGGCCTGTTCGTCGCGTCCGGCGCGTCGATCTCGCAGGCCGGCCCCGGCGGCGCGATGCTCGCGTACATGGTGATCGGCCTGATGGTGTACTTCCTGATGACGAGCCTCGGCGAGATGGCCGCGTTCATGCCCGTGTCGGGTTCGTTCGCGACCTACGGCGCGAAGTTCGTCGACGAAGGCTTCGGTTTCGCGCTCGGCTGGAACTACTGGTACAGCTGGGCCGTGACCCTGGCGGTGGAGCTCGTCGCCGGGCAACTCGTGATGAATTACTGGTTCCCGCATGTACCGGGCGTCTGGTGGAGCGCGCTGTTCCTCACGTTGATCTTCGCGCTCAACGCGCTGTCGGTGCGCGGCTTTGGTGAAGCCGAATACTGGTTCGCGCTGATCAAGGTGCTGACGGTGCTCGCGTTCGTCGGCGTCGGCCTGCTGATGATCTTCGGGATCATGCGCGGCGGCCCGAGCGCCGGCTGGAGCAACTTCACGATCGGCGATGCGCCGTTCGCGGGCGGCTGGGCGACGATGCTCGGCGTCGCGATGATCGCGGGCTTCTCGTTCCAGGGCACCGAAATGATCGGCGTCGCGGCCGGCGAATCGGAAAACCCGCGCACGACGATCCCGCGCGCCGTGAGCCAGATCTTCTGGCGGATCCTGCTGTTCTACGTGCTCGCGATCTTCGTGATCGGCGTGCTGATTCCCTACACCGATCCGAGCCTGCTGAAGAGCGACGTGACCGACATCGGCGTGAGCCCGTTCACGCTCGTGTTCCGCCACGCGGGCCTCGCGTTCGCAGCCGGCGTGATGAACGCGGTGATCCTCACGGCCGTGCTGTCGGCCGGCAACTCGGGCATGTACGCGTCGACGCGGATGCTCTACAACCTCGCGGTCGAAGGCCGTGCGCCGAAAATCTTCGCGAAGCTGTCGCGGGGCGGCGTGCCGCGCAACGCGCTGTATGCGACGACGGCCGTCGGCGCACTGTGCTTCCTCACGTCGCTGTACGGCAACAAGACCGTGTACATGTGGCTGCTGAACACGTCGGGCATGGCCGGCTTCATCACGTGGCTGGGCATCGCGGTGAGCCACTACCGCTTCCGCAAGGGTTTCCTGAAGCAGGGCTACCGGCTCGACCAGCTGCCGTACCGGGCGAAGTGGTTCCCGTTCGGCCCGCTGTTCGCGTTCGCGCTGTGCGCAGTCGTCGCGCTCGGCCAGGATTACCAGGCGTTCCTCTCCGACAAGATCGACTGGGTCGGCGTCGCCGCGACCTATATCGGCCTGCCGTTCTTCCTCGCGATCTGGCTCGGCTATGCGCTGGTGCGCAAGTGCCGCCTCGTACGCTACGAGGACATGGAGATCGCACCGTGGATCGAACGCAACGCGACGCCTGAAACCGCGCCGCAGGCCGACGCCGGCTACGCGGGCTACGTCGCGCGTCCGGCCAACCCGGCGCCGGGCGCCTGACCGCCCGGATCGACCCGCATCGCACCAGCCGCCGCCCTCGCGCGGCAGCCGGCGCCCAAACAACCTCCATTCGACGCGGCGCGCGCGTTCAGGCAAGATCGACGCGCGCCGTCCGTTTTTCCGCCGTTACGAATCATCGAAATCGCATGCAGAACTTCTACGAAGCCACCGTTACCCGCCAGCCCTACCCGCAACTGACCGGCACGATCGACACGCAGGTCTGCATCGTCGGCGGCGGCCTCGCCGGCCTGTGCACGGCGCTCGGCCTCGTCGAGCGCGGCGTGCACGACGTCGTCGTGCTCGACGGCGAACGGGTCGGCTTCGGCGCATCGGGCCGCAACGGCGGCTTCGTGTTCGGCGGCTACAGCCTCGACAACGCCGACCTGCTGCGCACGCTCGGCCGTGAAGAAGGGCGCCGGCTGTACCGGCTCACCGTCGACGCGGTCGACCTGATCCGCGCGCGCATTGCGCGCTACGGGATCGACTGCGACATCGTCGATCAGGGCGTGATGCTCGCGAACTGGTTCGACGATCCGTCGCGGCTCGACAGCGTGCGCACGCTGATGAAGAGCGAACTGGGCGTCGACTGGGAACCCGTCCCGACCGGCGCACTGCGCGAGCGGCTGAAGACGCAGCGGTATTACGACGGCCTGTTCGAGCCGAACGCGTTCCACTTCCATCCGCTCAAGTACGTACTCGGCGTCGCGGCGGCCGCATCGCGCGGCGGCGCACGCGTGTATGAACGCTCGGCGGCACTCGGCATCGCGCGCGAAGGCGCCGGGTACGTCGTGCGCACGGCGCAGGGCGCGGTGCGCGCCAAGGACGTCGTGTTCGCCGGCGGCGGTTACGCACGCGGCGTGTCGCCGCGCATCGAGCGCGCGGTGCTGCCGATCGCGACCTACGTGATCGCGACCGAACCGCTCGGCACGCGGCTGCCCGACGCGATCGATGCGCCATACGCGATCTACGACACCCGTTTCGCGTTCGACTACTACCGCCCGCTGAAGGACACGCGCATCCTGTGGGGTGGCCGGATCTCGGTGCTCGACCGCGGCCCCGACGCGATCGCGCGCCTGCTGCGGCGCGACCTGCTGCGCGTGTATCCGCAACTGGAAGGCGTGAAGGTCGACTACGCGTGGGGCGGGCTGATGAGCTACGCGCGGCACAAGATGCCGCAGATCGGCCGCGACGCGGACGGCGTGTGGCACGCGATCGCGTTCGGCGGTCACGGGATGGCGCCGACCACGGTGGCCGGCGAGGCGCTCGCCGCCGCGCTGGCCGAAGGCCGGCCGGTGCCGGAAGGCTTCAACGCGTTCGGGCTCACGCGCACGTTCGGGCTGGCCGGCCTCGCGGCCGCGCAGCTCACGTACACCGCGTACCAGGCCCGCGACGCGCTCGCATCCTGCCGCCGCTGAGCGGCCGCGGCGGCCGCAACGGCCGGGCCGGATGGCCTGGCCGATTAGAGCGGAAGGTCGGCCGGGCGGGGGTTTCCCACATGCTAGAATGCCTTTTCCAAGCCGCCGCGAACCCACAATAAAGTCACATGAAAGCAGGAAGCAAGGCCGCCACGTCCGACACCCGCGCGCTTGCGTCCGAAGCGCGGCGTAAATACGATCCCGAGCAAACCAAGCGCAACATCCTCGATGTCGCCACGCAGGAATTCTCTGCGATGGGCCTCGCCGGTGCACGCGTCGACGCGATCGCCGAGCGCACGAACACGACGAAGCGCATGCTTTACTACTACTTCGAAAGCAAGGAAGGCCTGTACGAGGCCGTGCTGGAGAAGGTGTACGGCGACATCCGCGCGCTCGAGCAGGAACTGCACGTCGGCGACATGGAGCCGCGCGAAGGCATGCGCCGCCTCGTCGAATTCACGTTCGACTATCACGACAAGCATCGCGACTTCGTCCGCCTCGTGTCGATCGAGAACATCCACGGCGCGAAGTATCTCGAACAGCTGAAGTCGTTCAAGAACCGCAACGTCAGCATCATCAAGACGCTCGAGGAACTGGTCGAGCGTGGCGCGGCCAGCGGCGCGTTCCGCCAGGACATCGACGCGTTCGACCTGCACCTGCTGATCAGTTCGTTCTGCTTCCACCGCGTGTCGAACCGCTACACGTTCGGCGCCGCGTTCGGCCGCGACCCGTCGGCGCCGCGCCTGCGCGCGCGGCATCGCGACACGATCGCCGACGCCGTGCTGCGCTACGTCGCCGCGTAAGCGGCGGCAACCGCCGGCCGGGGCGCGCACCATCCGCGCCCTTCACACTTCAGCACTTCAGCACTTCAGCGCGTCAGTCCGTCGGCGCGGTCGACGCCAGCGCGATCCGCGCCTTCTCTTCCGGGCTTCCCGCCACGTAATACTTCTTCGCCCAGCTCGAATCGGGTGCGAGCACGAGCCGCGCATGCGCGGCCGTCCCCGCGTCCGTGCCGTGCTGCTTCGCATTGATCGCCAAAGCCCGTGCGCGATAGTGCTCGTAGAGCCGCAGGAATTCCGCGAGATAGATCGCCGCGATCCGCTTGTCGCGGATCTCGAGCAGGTTCTCGTCGTTGTACTGCTCGGAGTTGCGGCTCATGTTCGCCGAGCCCGTATAGACGACCGGATTCGCGCCTTCCGCATCGATCACGATGAACTTGTGATGGATCACGACGGGCGGAAAAGCCGGCGCCGGCTCGCCGGGAAAGAGCCGCAGTTCCGGCGTGAAACCCTGCGGCACGGTGGCCGGCGAGAAATACGCGGCATCGATCACGTCGTGGTTGTCGCGGCTGCGGTGGTACAGCTCGAGGTTCGCGAGCGTCGCCGCATCGAGCGTCTGGCCAGCCTGCTGCGCGGTATCGGCCTTCGTCGCGCTGCCGACGTTGATCTTGTTCACCAGCCCGAACATCATCAACCCGCGGTCGCCGGCCGCGAAACAGGCGTCGCGCAGCGCAGCGTCGGTCGGCATGAACAGGCAGAACGACACCGAATGCTTCGCCGCCGCGATCGCGGCGACGATCGTGTCGATCTCCGTGCGCTGCCCCGCCGGCTCCGGAGAAAACGCGACGCGCACCTGCGCGCTTCCGATCGTCATCGGCGCCGACCAGCCCGACGTCAGCTTCGCCGTCTCCGCGATCGACGGATTCCCGGCCAGCGCATGCGCACGGTCGTTGTACAGCGCAGCCAGCACGGGCGAGTCGAACGCGTGCAGCACGTTCGCCTGCTCGGTCAGCCCCTCGGTCGTGAAGTTCGCGGAACCGGTCAGCACACGCGCGGGCGCCGGGTTCGACGGCGCATCGGTCACGACGAACTTGTCGTGCATGATGTGCGTCTTGTCGCGCGGCGCGAGCGTCGCGAGACCCTGCAGCGCGTCGACGGCCGGCTGGTTCGGCGACGGCAGCGGCGGCTTGCCCTTGCGCGCCGTCGTGTGCGCATCGTAGACGATCGCGAGCGACGCTTCGCCGTGCTTGCGCCCGAATGCTTCGAATGCGGGCAGCGCCCACAGCGTGTCGGTCAGGTGATAAACGGCCGAGGCCGCGCGCGACGCCGGGTCGAGCATCTCCGCGAACACCTGCTCCATGTCGTTCGCGAGCCACGTGCGCAGCTTCAGCGCCTGCGCGTCGCTCGGCGCCTCGCTCGGCGCCTCGTTCGGCGCCTCGTTCGGCGCGAGGCCCAGCGCCGCGACCTGCTTCGCGAACGCCTGCGAGCTGACCACCGCGCGGTTGAACCACGTGCCGATGCCGTCCTCGATGTGCGCGGGCAGCACGACATCGCACACGCCGGCTTGCGCGTCGAGCACCTGCAGGTTCGCCGGCGTGCCGACGACCGGATAGACGTCGTAGCGGAACGACGCATCGCGGTCCTGAGGATCGATGCGCGCATCCCACCACATGAATTTCTGGATCGGCGCCTGGTCGGTCGGTGCATCGCCCTGCGTGTCGGCGGCCGGGCCGTCGAAGGTCAGGCGGTTCGGCAACCAGCTGTCCGGCGCACGCGTCTTGCCGTCGATCGACCAGAAGCCCGGCGTGCGCCGGATCGCGAAGCCGAGGAAATCGGACCGCGACGCCGCATCGGGCCAGTCGAAGGCCAGCAGGACCAAGGTGGGGGAAAGATAGCTGCGCACGCTGACGGTCATTCGTTGCTCCCTGGCCTGGCGGCCGGTCGAGGTGAATGGGTCAGTGTTGACGGCGGTTCTTCCCGCGGGATGACGGTTCGGTGAACCTTGTATGTCGGACGCGCGTCAGTCGCACACGAGCAGTTCGATCCCGCGCGCGGTCAGCGCACGGCGCACGGCCTTGTCGGGCGCGCGCTCGGTCACGAGATAGCGGGCGGCGGCCGTGCCGTTGATCCGCACCGGCGTCACGCGGCCGAATTTCGAATGGTCGGCGACGATGATCGCCGTGCCGGCCGCCGCGATCATCCGGCTGCGCACTTCGGCCGCGAGCCGCGAGTAGTCGGTGCATTCGCCATCGGGCGTAATGCCGCCGGCGCCGACGAACGCGAAATCGACGTGGTATTGCGCGAGCTGGTGGATCGTGTCGAGCCCGAAGGTTGCGTCCTCGTCGTCGGACAGCTCGCCGCCGAGCAACGTCACGCGGTTGCCGTTGCGCCGCGCGAGCACGAACGCGGTACGCCAGTCGTTCGTGTAGATCGACAGCCGGTGCCGGTCGGCGAGCGCCAGCGCGACCGCATGCGGCGTGCTGCCCGAATCGATCAGCACCGATGCATCGTCGGGAACGAATTCGGCCGCGCGCCGCCCGATCGTGCGCTTCGCTTCGGCGTTCGCGGCTTCGCGCTCGGACAGGCTCGGCTCGCGGCGATCCGCGGCCAGCGCGCCGCCGTGCGTCATCACGAGCAGGCCGCGCGCGGCCAGCGCGTTCAGGTCCCGCCTGACCGTTTCGCGCGACACGTCGAGCGAACGGACGAGTTCCGCGACCGACAGCGCGCCCGACCGACCGAGCTCCGACAGGATGTATTGATGACGTTGTTCCGCCAGCATCGCGTGTGCGCCCGAGGCGACTGTAATGGGTAAGCTGGCCATTGTATTACGGCCGTTTGACCGGCATTTGACGACGGCGCGAAACGGAGCCGGCCGCGTTTCCCGAAAGCGAAATTCTGTATTGCCTCACGCGCGCGAATCGGCGCGATGCCGGTTGCTACACTTTGCGTTTCGCCGAACGACAGATCAAGCAAAGGGGCTCGCGCCATGTATCGCAAAGGCAGTGTGATCGAAATCCAGTTTCCGCCCGAACGCCTCAACGATGCGGCCGGCGATCCGTACTGGATCGACCTGACGCTCGACGAGGCGCGCCGGCTCTACGAACAGCTCGCCGCGCGCTTCGCGACCGACGCGCGCGCGAACCAGCCGCTCGACACATTCTCGATCGACTGATTCGGCCGACCGCCGCGGCTTCGCACCCGCGCCGCCTCGTGCTGCGCGGCACCCCTCCCTTCCGCGCCCCCCCAAGCACCGTGACGACCGGCACTGCCGCGCATCGTCCCGCATGAGTGCAGGATTCGACAAGACGCCGGCGCCGCTTCCCCCGATACTGGCCGACTTCCCGTTTCTGTCCGGCCGCCTCGCGGCCCGTCACGCATGCTTACCTCGATCGTCGCCGCCGCGTTCGTCGCGCTGTGGTCCACCGGCTTCATCGTTGCGCGGGCAATCAAGCCCTACGCCGACCCCAACCTGTTCCTGCTCGCGCGTTTCGCGGGCACGGCCGCGCTGTTCGGCGTCGTGGCGCTCGTCGCGCGCGCACCGTGGCCGGCCCGCCGCGAATGGCCGCGCCACCTGATCGCGGGCGCACTGCTGCAAGGCGTTTATCTCGGCGCGAGCTACTGGGCCGTCGCGCAAGGCTTGAATGCCGGTGTCATGGCGCTGCTCGGCGCGTTGCAGCCGCTCGCCACCGCCGTGCTTGCCGTCCCGCTGTTCAACGAGCGCCTGCCCAGGCGCGGCTGGTTCGGGATGGCGCTCGGGCTCGCCGGCGTCGCGCTCGTGCTGGCGCCGAAGGTCACGGGCGGCGTCGCGCCCCCGCCGGGCGCGGCGCCCGCGTGGCTCGTCGTCGCCGTGTCGGTGCTGGCGGTCGGATCGATCACGGCCGGCTCGCTGTACCAGAAAGGCAAGCTCGCGCAGAGCGACCTGCGCACGGCGGTTGCCGTGCAAAACTTCGGCGCGGCGATCGTCGCAGCGGTCTTCGTCGCGCTGCTTCATGAAACGCGCTGGATCGGCGCACCGGCACTGTGGGTGTCGCTCGTGTGGGGCGTCGTGTTCCTGTCCGGCGGCGCGGTCACGATGCTGATGTGGATGCTGCGCCGCGGCAATGCAGCGCGCGCGACGTCGCTGCTGTTCCTTGCGCCGCCGCTGGCCGCGCTGCAGGGCTACTGGCTGTTCGGCGAAACGCTCGCGGCGATCCAGCTCGCCGGCTTCGCGCTCGCGCTGGTGGGCGTCGTGCTCGCGCGGCGCTGACGGCGCTCATCGGGTCCTCGTTCGCATCGACACCCTGCGCACGGATGCCCTTCGCGAGGCATCCTGCACCCGCCCGGCGCACCGTGCACCACGGCGATGCAGCGCGTCTCGCCGAAGCAACGCGAAATCGCCGGAACGCACGCCCGGCGCGGCGGCGCGCCGCGATTGCGCTTATGATGGGCGCCTTGCATTTCGTTCCGGAACTTCCTTCATGACATCCGCCGATTACGCCAGCCGCCAACGCGCGATCATTGCCGAACTGAACGTCGCCCCGCACTTCGACGCCGAGGCCGAGATCGCCCGCCGCGTCGAGTTCCTCGCGCAGTACCTTCGTTCAACCGGCCTGCGGACCTACGTGCTCGGCATCAGCGGCGGCGTCGATTCGTCGACGGCCGGCCGGCTCGCGCAACTGTCGGTCGAACGCCTGCGCGCCGACGGCTACGATGCGCGCTTCATCGCCATGCGCTTGCCGAACGGCGTGCAGAACGACGAAGCCGATGCGCAGCGCGCGCTCGCGTTCGTCCGCGCGGACGAGGTGCTGACGGTCGACGTGAAGCCGGCCGCCGACGCAATGCTCGGCTCGCTGGCCGCAGCCGGCCACGTATTCGAAACACCCGCGCAGCAGGATTTCGTGCACGGCAACATCAAGGCGCGCGAGCGCATGATCGCGCAGTACGCGGTGGCCGGCGCGCAGCGCGGCATCGTGATCGGCACCGATCACGCCGCCGAATCGCTGATGGGTTTCTTCACGAAGTTCGGCGACGGCGGCGCGGACATCCTGCCGCTCGCGGGCCTGAACAAGCGCCGCGTACGCGCGGTCGCGCGTGCACTCGGCGGCGAGGAGCTGATCGTGATGAAGGTGCCGACGGCCGACCTCGAGGAACTGCGCCCGCTGCGCCCCGACGAGCACGCATACGGCGTAAGCTACGACGAAATCGACGATTTCCTCGAAGGCAAGCCGGTCAGCGACCACGTGTACGAAACCGTGCTGCGCTTCCACGAAGGTTCGCGCCACAAGCGCGCGCTGCCGTACACGATGTTCGACTGGCCGGCCGCGTAAGCCGCTATCGACGCTGAGCGACCGGCTCGTCACACGCATCCGGCGCTGCGGCCCGGCGACCGGCCGGCAGCGTCGGAGCCCAACCGCCGCGCGCGGCCGTGACAGCTACGCGCGGCAACCCGGCGACGGGCACCGCTATGCGTGCCCGCCCGTCTTCTTCGCCTGCAGCGCGCGAATCCGCATCCGCGCGCCCGTATTGCTGACCGTCGCGTCGTACATCGTCGCGAGATCGCGCTTGAGCGCGGTGCGCGAGCCGCCGTCGAGATAC
This sequence comes from Burkholderia sp. BCC1999, assembly GCF_905339975.1. Lineage (NCBI taxonomy): Bacteria > Pseudomonadati > Pseudomonadota > Betaproteobacteria > Burkholderiales > Burkholderiaceae > Burkholderia > Burkholderia sp. BCC1999. Next base: position 86,898 of record NZ_CAJPHP010000028.1, read on the forward strand.
ACCATGTGCCCCGACGGATAGAAGCGCGCGGACAGGTTCTGCCGCACCTGCTGGTCCTCGAGCGGCATCTGCTGCAGGTCGATCACGGTCTGGTAGAACGGCGTGACGAAATCGTAGAAACCGTTCGCCGACAGCACCTTCAGATCGACGTTCAACGCCATCACCGCCGCGAGATCGCCGGCCGTGTAGAGAATCACGTTCCCCTGCGCATCGATGCCCTGCTGCGCGCCGGTCGGGTCGATGTGACTGAAATCCCAGTTCTGGAACGCCTGGTCGTTCAGGTCGGTGAACGCGGAATTCGACGTGAACTTCAGCTGCTCGTTCAGGTAGCTGTTCCACATCGCCGTATAGACGCCCGTCACGGCCGTCATCGTCGGATCGTTGCCGCCCGAGTTCGGGTCGATCTTGCCGGCGATGCCCGACGAGATCCCTGTCACGCGGCCGTCGTACGAGCCGAGCGCGAGCCCTTGCGCATGCAGCAGCGTCGTCAGGAACAGCGAATTGCCACGCGTGTCGTAACCCGCGATGTTGAGGCTCCACGATTGCAGCGTCGCCGTGTCGATGCCCGTGTACTGCGACAGTTTCTGCACGGCGGCCGGGTCCGCATGCGGCACCGTGCGCAGCGCGTTCAGGTAATCGGTGCGCGAGAACTGCGCGACCTCCTCGACGAATGCGCCGAGATCGGTCGGCGCCGGCGTGACGCCGAGCTTCTTGTGATACCACGCGTCGGCCGCGGCGGTCGGCAACGCACCGACCGGATTGCCGGCCTGTCGGTAGTCGAGGATCGACGATTGCAGTGTGACGCCGTTCAGGTCGACACCGTCCTCGTGCAGCTTGTACGCGAGCACGCAGCTGCGCGCGGTGCCGTACGATTCGCCGAACAGGTATTTCGGCGAATTCCAGCGGTTGTTCTTCGTCAGGTAGCGCTTGATGAACTGCTTCAGCGAATCCGCATCCTGGTCGACACCCCAGAAGTTGCGGTTCTTGTGCGGTGCGACAGCCGCCGAATAACCGGTGCCGACCGGGTTGATGAACACGAGATCGCTGTGGTCGATCATGCTGTCCGGGTTGTCTTCCATCTGGTACGGCGCGGGCGGCGTGAAACCCGGCATCGACGTCTTGATGCGCTTCGGCGCGAACGAACCCAACAGCACGAATACCGACGACGAGCCGGGCCCGCCGTTATAGAAGAACGTCACCGGGCGCGTTTCCTCCGTCGCGCCGTCGGCCGTGAACGCGACGTAGAAGATCTTCGCGGCCGGCTGCGAACTGCTCGAGTCGACCGTCACGAGGTGGCCGGCCGTCGCCGTGTACGCGATGCGCTTGCCGTCGATCAGGATCGTGTGATGCGTGATCGCGGCCGCCTCGGTCGTATCGGTCACCGAGTCGTCGGGGCCATTGCCGTACGCGACCGGGTCGAAGAACGGCTGGTCCCGGCCGTGGCTCAGCGCGACCGGGTTGATGGTCGGCGGCACGCCGTGTGAATTGTGGTCGCCGTGATGCAGCGGATACACGCCGCCGGAAGATGCGGAATCGATGCCCATCGTGCTGCTCCTGGAGGTGAAAAAAGACGCGGGCAGGACACCCGCGTCGAACGGAAAGGCGTGTGCCCGCGCGTCAGCTCGACGGCTTGCGCGCGAGGATCGCGGCGAGTTGCGCGCCGTTCGGGCTGCCGAGGCCCGTGCACGCATCCCAGCCCGAAGCGGCCGCATAGGTGCCGTTCGATCCTTTCGTGATGTCGCGCAGTGCGCCCGGATTCTTGTACAGCACCGGATTGATCCAGCCGGCCGATGCGCCGGCCGCCGCATTGATCCGTGCGATCAGCGCGGCCCACAGCGGCGCGACCGCGCTCGTGCCGCCCATCACGGTAGCCGTGCCGGCGACCGACACCTCGTAACCCGTCTGCGGCGACGCATCGCCGGCCACGTCGGGCACGCCGCGTTTCGTGAGCGGCGTGCGGCTGCCGTCGGCAAGCGTGAGAGCGAGCCCCTGCTGCCACGCCGGCACGTCGAACAGCGTGCTGACGCCGCCGCCGCCCGCGCCGCCGCCAGCCGCCTCGTCGTTCCACGTGACCTCGCTGCGGATGCCCTGCCCCGGCAGCGCGTCGAGCTGCGTGCCGCCGCAGCCGAGCACGTACGGGCTCGATGCGGGGAAGTCGACGTGATCGGCGCCGTCCTGCAGCCCGTCGCCCGAGCCGCTGTCGCCGGACGCCGCGCACACGGTAACGCCCTGCGCGGCGGCCGCCTGCAGCACGCGGTTGAACGCCTGTGCCGACTGCGCCTGCCAGGTCGCTTCCGGGCCGCCCCAACTGATCGAGATCACCGACGGCTTGTTGGTCGTGTCGCTGACGGCCGCGTTGACGGCCTGGATGAAGCCCGCGTCGCTGTTCGATGCGAAGTAGACGGCGATCTTCGCGGCCGGCGCGATCGCACCGGCGATCTCGATGTCGAGCGCGACTTCGCCGTCCGGGCCGTTAGGGTCGCCGGTCGGCGTGTTGCGGCCGGTCCCGACGTTCACGTCGACGAGCGTGGGCGGCGTCGTGATCCCGAGCCCGCGGAAGTACTGCTGGATATCGGCCGCGCGATAGCCGCCGCCGAGTTCGACGATCGCGATGCATTGGCCGGCGCCGTCGCCGGCCGGAAAGCCGTACAGCGACGCCAGCTGGACCGGCGTGAATGTGACGCCCGCCGCGCCGCCGCGTGCGGGCCGGAACGGCGGACGCAGCCGGAAATGCGGCCGCGCCTGCGGGCGGCTGTCGAGGCCGAGCACGGCCGTGACGGCATCGCCGAGATCGTCGGGTAGCGCGATCGGGCCCGAGCGGCCGCGATACTGGCCGATCGACCGATGCTCGAAACGCTCGAGCGTGACGCCGAATGCGGCTTCGAACTGCTTGATCGTGCCCGACAGCACGACGACGCTCTCGACCGGATCGACGCGATCGACCGTGAGCTGGTGATGACGCGCGAAGTCCTCGGTCTTGCGGATGTCGTCGGGATTGGCGGAAAAACGCTGCGCGAATGCTTCGCGTGACAGCGGTTTCGCCTGTGTGTCGCCGGTGGCGAGCTGGTGGACCAACGTATCGAGTTGCCCTTCTTCCTGCCGCCGCAACATGATCGTGACGTGGATGCGTTCTGCCGGATCGCACGGGCCGAGGCACTTGGACTCGGCGACGATTCGGGGTTCACGGTCGGCGTGAAGATGCCTTGCCATGTTCAGACCCTCCTTGGTACCGCGTTGCACGGAACAGCCAGGAAATCGGACATAGCCGGCGGAAGTCGGTTCCGTTCGGTCAGTCGGTTCGCGATTGCGCGAAGGTGAAGGAAGTTTAGAACAGTCAGACGATTTGCGCGCACGCCCTTCTGCAGCAAGGCATGCGCGTGACGGCCGGCATGGCGCACGGCCTGCGGCGATCGGCGCATCGTTGCCGCGCGGCTGTCGACCGACGCGCCAACGGTGCAAGAACCCCGTTCAGTCCATCGACAGGCGCAGCGCGAAACCGATCAGCGCCGCCGAAAACGTCCAGCGCTGCACGGTCTGCGCGAGCGGATGCGCGCGCATCCACGCCGCGATGCGCGACGCGCCGAACACGCACGCGAGGTCGAAGCACACGCCGGCCGCCACCAGCAGCGCGCCCAGCTCGAACATCTGCCAGACGACCGGCCCGGCCTCGGGACGCACGAACTGCGGCAGCAGCACCGAGCAGAACAGCAGCGCCTTCGGGTTCAGCAGGTTCGTCAGCAGCCCCTTCACGAACGACTGACGCAGTTCGCCGGCCGTCGCCGCCGTGTCGCCGTCGCCGAGCGCGAACACCGGCGAGCGGAACACCTGGATCGCGACATAGGCGAGATACAGCGCGCCGCCGTAGCGGATCACCTCGTACAGCCACGGGGCGCCGCGGATCAGCGCCGCGACGCCACACGCCGACAGCGTCACGTGCGCGGTGCGCGCGAGCGACAGGCCGGCCGCCGCCGCCATGCCCGGCCGCACGCCACGGCCGATGCTGGTCTGCAGCACGAGCGCCATGTCAGGCCCCGGCACCGCATAGATGGCCGCCAGCGCGGCGAGATAAATCAACAGCAAATGCGTGGAAATCATGGTCTGCCCCCGTCCTTCAATGACGATATGTTGCCGCTGAAGGACGAGGGATTATTGGCCATCTTTGGCTCGGAATTGGTAATTCATAGGGGAATCCGCCACAATGACGGAATCGACACAAGGATTCCGCCAACATGACCGAGCTCGACAAAACCGACCGCGCGATTCTCGCTGCGGTGCAGCGCGACGGCCGCCTGCCGATCGCGCGTCTCGCCGAATCTGTCGGCTTGTCCGAGACGCCCTGTGCGCGGCGCCTCAAACGACTCGAAAGCGACGGCTACATCGAGCGCTACCGCGCGCAGCTGTCACGGCAGGCGCTCGGCTTCGGCGTCGTCGCGTTCGTGCTCGTGCGGTTCGCCACGCACGACCGCAAGGTCGCCGACCGGTTCGAACGGGAAGTGCTCGGCATCGAGCGGATCCTCGCGTGCCACAACGTCGCGGGCACCGCCGACTACCTGCTGCAGGTGGTCGCGCGCGACCTCGACGACTACGGCACGTTCCTGCGCGACTCGCTGCGGATGCTGCCGGGTGTGACGTCGATCGAATCGGCGCTGTCGCTGCGCGAGGTGAAGCACGACGCGGGCTTGCCGGTGCCGTGATACGCACCGGGGCGACGACCTGCTCCGGTGTAACGCTTGTTCACATTGGCGGCAACGCCGCCCTCATGCGACGTCGGGTGACTGGTGCGCGCGCTCCAGATCCTCGAGAAACGCTTCCACGAGCGGATTCCCGCGTCCGTTGCGCGCGACGACCATGTGGAACGTCACGTCGTAGCGCAGTTCATCGGGATTGAGCGGCGCGAGCAATCCCTGCGCGACGTACGGCGCCGCGAAGTGCTGCGGCAGGTAGCCGAGGTGGTGGCCGGACAGGATCAGCAGCGCGACGGCCTCCATGTTGTCGGCGGTCGCGGTCACGCGGTCGGGCGTCGTCGACAGTTGCGCCTCCGGTAGCGGATACGAGCGCCACGCCCATTCGAAACCCGCGACGTCGGCCGGCGTCAGCATGCCGGCGCCGTCGAACAGCGGATGGCCACGGCCGCAATACGCGACCTGACGCTCGATGAACAGCGGCGTGTAGTGCAGCGACGGCACGCGGTGCCAGAAGTAGCCGACCGCGATCTGGATCTCGTCGCTCAGCAGTTTCTCCTCGAGATCGCCGGGTGCGCGCACTGAAATCGAGAAACGTACGGCTTCGTCGCGCGTGCGGAACGCGGCGATCGCCTCGGCGATCCGCGCGTTCTGGCTCACCGGCGTATGGCCGATCAGGCCGATGTTCAGCGTGCCGACCAGCTGGCGGTCCATGTGCCGCGCGGCCATCCCGAATTCGTCGAGCGCCGCGAGCAGCTTGCGGCTCATCGCGTGGAACCGTTCGCCCTTCGGCGTGAGCCGGAAGCCGCTGCGGCCGCGCTCGCAGAGCCGGTAGCCGAGCCGCGTCTCGAGCGACGACAGTTGCGCACTGATCGTCGACTGCCCGACGTTCAGCACGGCCTGCGCGGCCGATACACCGCCCGCGTCCGTGACCGCGAGAAACACGCGGATCAGCCGCAGATCGAGGGTCGACAGATTCCCCAGCACGTTCATCCCCTTCCATACATCGATGAAAATCGATGTTTACGTCGATATCTTCGCATTCTTCTTTCCCGGCGGAGCGCGTAAAACTGTGCGCCAAGCCGCGTCGCATGATACGGCAACCCCACATCGGAAGAGACAGCCCATGAACGACCACACCCATTTCCAGCCGCTCGGCGGCAATGAAATGCCGCGCTGCGGCGGCATCGCCACCATGATGCGCCTGCCGCACGTGGCGAGCGCCGAAGGCCTCGACGCCTGTTTCGTCGGCGTGCCGTTCGATCTCGGCACGTCCAACCGCACCGGCGCACGATTCGGCCCGCGCCAGATCCGCACCGAATCCGTGCTGCTGCGTCCGTACAACATGGCCACGCGCGCAGCGCCCTTCGATTCGCTGCAGATCGCCGATATCGGCGATGTCGCGATCAACCCGTACAACCTGCACGATTCGATCGCGCGCATCGAAGCCGCGTACGACGCGATCCTCGAACACGATTGCAAGCCGATCACGCTCGGCGGCGACCATACGATCGCGCTGCCGATCCTGCGCGCGATCCACCGCAAGCACGGCAAGGTTGCATTGATCCACGTCGATGCACACGCCGACGTGAACGACACGATGATGGGTGAAAAGATCGCGCACGGCACGCCGTTCCGCCGCGCGGTCGAGGAAGGCCTGCTGCACGGCGACAAGGTCACGCAGATCGGCCTGCGCGGCACCGGCTACGCGGCCGAGGATTTCGACTGGTGCCGCGAGCAGGGCTTCCGCGTCGTCCAGGCCGAGGAATGCTGGAACAAGTCGCTTGCACCGCTGATGGAAGAAGTGCGCGCACGCGTCGGCGATACGCCCGTCTACATCAGCTTCGACATCGACGGCATCGACCCGGCCTACGCACCGGGCACCGGCACGCCGGAAATCGCGGGCCTCACGGTGCCGCAGGCGCTCGAGATCATCCGCGGCGCGAAGGGGTTGAACATCGTCGGCTGCGATCTCGTCGAAGTCGCGCCGCCGTACGACCCGTTCGGCACCACCGCGCTGCTCGGCGCGAACCTCGCGTACGAGCTGCTGTGCGTGCTGCCGGGCGTCGCGTACCGCGACTGATCCCGGCGCCACCACTATTCCAAATCAAAGGATTCCAGAGGAGCACACATAAAGATGGGGACTTCCGTCAAGCAACCGAAGCGGGCGGCGCTCGCTTCGTTCGTCGGCACCACGATCGAGTGGTACGACTTCTATAGCTACGCGACCGCCGCCGCCATCGTGTTCGGGCCGCTGTTCTTTCCCGGCGAAAACCGCTTCATCAGCCTGCTCGCGTCGTTCGGCTCGTTCGCGGTCGGCTTCTTCGCGCGGCCGCTCGGCGGCGTGATGTTCGGCTATCTCGGCGACCGCTTCGGCCGCAAGCGCTCGCTGCTCGCGACGCTGATGCTGATGGCCGTGTCGACCGTCGCGATCGGCCTGCTGCCGACTCATGCGCAAGCCGGCGTGATCGCACCGATCCTGCTGGTGCTGATGCGCGTGCTGCAAGGCATCGCGGTCGGCGGCGAATGGGGCGGCGCGGTGCTGCTCGCCGGCGAGCATGCGCCCGAAGGCAAGCGCACGTTCTTCGCGTCGTTCGCGCAGCTCGGCAGCGCAAGCGGCCTGATCCTGTCGATGCTCGCGTTCGGTGCGATCAGCACGCTGTCGAAGGACGACATGATGAGCTGGGGCTGGCGCGTGCCGTTCCTCGCCAGTTCCGTACTGCTGATCGTCGGCTTCGTGATCCGCGCGAGCGTGTCCGAGTCGCCCGAGTTCGAGGAAGTCAAGAAGAGCGGCAACATCGCGCAAAAGCCGTTGCGTGAAGCGCTCAAGTACTGGCCGCTGCTGCTGCTCGCGATCGGTGCGAACGTGTACGGCATCGCCGGCGTGTATTTCAGCAACATCTTCATGATCAGCTATGCGACGCAATTCCTGTCGCTCGACCGGTCGATGGTGCTGCATTGCATGACGATCGTCGCGGTGCTGCAGTTCGTCGTGCAGCTCGCGGCCGCGTTCCTCGCGCAACGCTTCGGCACCACGCGCGTGCTGCTGATCACCGGCGCATGGGCCGCGATCGTCCCGTTCCTGATGCTGCCGCTCGTGCACATGGGCACGCCGCTGTCGATCACGGTCGGCGTCGGCCTCGCCACGCTCGCGGAATCGGGCTACTACTCGGTCGTCGCGGGCTTCGTCAGCGGCATCTTCGTCGCGCGCATCCGCTATACGGCGATCTCGATCGCGTACCAGGTGTGCGGTGCGCTCGCCGGCGGCCTCACGCCGCTGGTGGCGACCATCATCGCGCAGAATACCGCGCCGCAATGGTGGCCGCTCGCGATCCAGTACACGAGTGCCGCCCTAGTGTCGTCGCTGTGCGTGTGGCTGATCTCGCGCCGCGTCAGCATCGACGATGCCGGTGCGCCCCGCAAGCAGGACGACGCGCTGCCGCGCGGCGCGCGCACCGTGTAACACCCGTGCACCGGCGCAGGCAGCTTCACCCGCCTGCCCGGTCATCGCAAGCAAGGGCAGCGCACCGCGCTGCCCTTTTTCATTTGCCCGTACGGAAGTCCGAGCGCCAAGGCAGGCATCGCGTTGCGCGAGCCGCGGCGCGCGCAATACGACCGGCCCGCGTTGCCCGCGTCAATGCACCTGATTGCGCAGCGTCTTCGCCGCAGCAACCATGTTCGTCAGCGCCGGGATCACCTCCGCCCACTGGCGCGTCTTCAGGCCGCAGTCCGGGTTCACCCACAGGCGCTCCGCCGGAATCCGTTCCGCCGCCTTCCTCATCAGGCCGACGATGTGATCCTGCGTCGGGATGTTCGGCGAATGGATGTCGTACACGCCCGGCCCGATCTCGTTCGGATACCTGAAGCTGTCGAACGCGTCGAGCAGCTCCATGTCCGAGCGCGACGTCTCGATCGTGATCACGTCCGCGTCCATGTCGGCGATCGACGCGATGATGTCGTTGAACTCCGAATAGCACATGTGCGTATGGATCTGCGTGTCGTCCTGCACGCCGTTCGCGGTGATGCGGAACGATTCGACCGCCCACTTCAGGTACGCGCCCCATTGCGCGCGGCGCAGCGGCAGCCCTTCGCGCAGCGCGGCCTCGTCGATCTGGATCACGCGCACACCGGCCTTCTCGAGATCGAGTACCTCCTCGCGGATCGCCAGCGCGAGCTGGTAGCACGACACCGAGCGCGGCTGGTCGTCGCGCACGAACGACCAGTTCAGGATCGTCACGGGGCCGGTCAGCATGCCCTTCATCGGCTTGTTCGTCAGCGACTGCGCGTAGGTGATCCATTCGACCGTCATCGCCTTCGGGCGGCTGATGTCGCCGAACAGGATCGGCGGCTTCACGCAACGCGAACCGTACGACTGCACCCAGCCGAACTGGCTGAATGCGTAGCCGTCGAGCTGCTCGCCGAAGTATTCGACCATGTCGTTGCGCTCGGCTTCGCCGTGCACGAGCACGTCGAGTTCGAGCGATTCCTGCTCGCGCACGCTGCGCTCGATTTCAGCCTGCATCGCCGTGCGGTAGCCGGCCTCGTCCAGCGCGCCGGCCTTGAACTGGCTGCGCGCCTGGCGGATTTCGGCGGTCTGCGGGAACGAGCCGATCGTCGTCGTCGGGAAAGCCGGCAGCTTCAGTCGCGCCGACTGCTTCGACGCACGCTGCGCATAGGGGCTCACGCGATTGCCGAGCTGCGCATCGATGCGCGCGATCGCGGCCTTCACCGCCGGGTTGTTCACGCGCGGCGAGCGACGTCGCGAGTCGATCGCGGCAGCGTTCGCAGCGAGCGCCTCGGCCACCTTGTCGCGGCCTACGTTCAGCGCGGTCGCGAGCACCTTCAGCTCGTCGAGCTTCTGCAGAGCGAACGCGAGCCACGAGCGGATTTCCAGATCGAGCTTCTCCTCGCTCGCGAGATCGACCGGCACGTGCAGCAGCGAGCACGACGGCGCGAGCCACAAACGATCACCCAGTTGCTTCGCGAGCGGTTCGAGCCAGTCGAGCGTCGCGTTCAGATCCGTCTTCCAGATGTTGCGGCCGTTGATCGCGCCCACCGACAGCACGCGCTCGGACGGCAGTTCACGCACCAGTGCGTCGATTTCGTCGCGTGCGTTGATCGCATCGACATGCAGGCCGTCGACCGGCAGCGAAGCCGTGAGCGTCAGGTTGTCCTGAAGCTGGCCGAAGTACGTGGCGAGCAGCAGCTTGATGCGACGCGTTTCCAGCGCCGCATACGCGGTGCGGAATGCCTGACGCCATTCGGCATCGAGCTCCGTCACGAGGATCGGTTCGTCGATCTGCACCCATTCGACACCCTGCGCGGTCAGCGTGTCGAGCAGCGCGCCGTACACGGGCAGCAGCTTGGGCAGCAGCGCGACGCGATCGGAATCGTCCTTCGCCTTGCCGAGCCACAGGTACGTGACGGGGCCGAGAATCACCGGCTTCGCGTTCACGCCCTGCGCATTCGCCTCGGCGAGTTGCTGCAGCAGGCGCGACGGATCGAGCGAGAAGTTCGTGTCCGCGTGAAACTCCGGCACGATGTAGTGGTAGTTCGTGTCGAACCACTTCGTCATTTCACCGGCCGCGACACCGCCGCAGCATGCCGCGTGTTCTTCCGCCGACTGCGCCGAACGGCCGCGCGCGACGCGGAAATAGTTGTCGAGCGCGTCGCCATGGAAATCCAGCACGCGCTTCGGCAGGTTGCCGAGCGTGAAGCTCATGTCGAGCACCTGGTCGTAGAACGCGAAATCGCCGATCGGCGCCAGGTCCAGGTCGCGCTGGTCGTGCCAGTGGCGCCGGCGCAGCTCGGCGCCGAGCGCCTTCAGTTCGTCACGCGACGACTCGCCCTTCCAGTAGCGTTCGAGACCGAACTTGAGTTCGCGCTTCGCGCCGATGCGCGGAAAACCGAGGTTGTGTGTCGTAACCATGAAGCTGCCGTCCAGAGAAAAATTGAAGATCCGGCAGCCATCATAGGGATTTCAAACCATGAAATAAAATGGCATTATTTCATTCATCCATTAAAGTTATTCATGCATCTGTTGCGCGAGCGAAATCCATGCTGGAACGATTCCATCTCGTCGTCATTCGTGAAGTCGAGCGCCAGGGCTCGCTGACCGCAGCCGCCAATGCGCTGCACCTCACGCAATCGGCGCTCAGCCATACCGTCCGGAAAATCGAGCAGCAGCTCGGCACACCGATCTGGGACCGCGAAGGCCGCGGCCTGCGGCTCACGCAGGGCGGGCAATATCTGCTGAAACTGGCGAACCGGCTGCTGCCGCAGTTCGAGCTTGCCGAGGAGCGGATGAAGCAGTACGCGAAGGGCGAGCGCGGCACGCTGCGCATCGGGATGGAGTGCCACCCGTGCTACCAGTGGCTGCTGAAGGTCGTGTCGCCGTACCTGTCGCGCTGGCCCGACGTCGACGTGGACGTGAAGCAGCGCTTCCAGTTCGGCGGTATCGGCGCGCTGTTCGGCCATGACATCGATGTACTCGTGACGCCCGATCCGCTGAACAAGCCGGGCCTGCGCTTCGATCCCGTGTTCGACTACGAGCAGGTGCTGGTGGTCGCCGACTCGCACCGGTTCGCGAACGCCGACTACGTGACGCCCGAGCAACTGACCGACGAGATCCTCATCACGTACCCGGTCGAGACCGACCGGCTCGACATCTACAACCAGTTCCTGACGCCGGCCGGCATCGTGCCGAGGCGGCACAAATCGATCGAGACCACCGACATCATGCTGCAGATGGTGGCGAGCGAACGCGGCGTGGCCGCGCTGCCGAGATGGCTGGCCGACGAGTACGCGGACCGGATGCCGGTCGTGCCGGTCAAGCTCGGCAAGAAGGGGATCTCGAAGCAGATCTTCCTCGGCATTCGCGAAGCGGAGGCATCGATCGACTATCTGGCCGCGTTCGTCGCGCTCGCGCGCGAATCGACGTGGAGCGCGCCGCGCATCCTGCGCTAGGCGCGCTCCGCTCCGTTGCGCTGTGCGTTACGCGGCGCGCACGCCGACGCGTTCGCTGCGCTCGACCCACGCGCCGAACAGCAGGCCGATCGTCGTCCACATGATCACCTGCATGCCGATCGCCGCGACGCGGAACTTCCACAGCACGGCGGCCGGGAAATCGGCCGGCAGCTCGCTGACCGACGGCAGCCCGATCTGCACGGCCGCGATGATCGCGACAAACACGAGCCCGGCGACGATCGACGCGTTCCACTGGCCGAGCTTCGCCAGCAAATGGCGGCGCACGCTGACCGAGAACACCATCGTCGCGACCGAGATCGCGATCATCAGGAAAAACAGGCCCGTGCGATAGCCGATCGTGTCGGGATCGCCGACCGACGGCGGATTGGCCGGGTACTTGAGGTTCGGCACGATCACGAGCGCGACGAACGCCGCCAGCGCGAGCCACGCGGCCAGCGGACGGGCCGGAAGGCGGCTGCCCCGCCCGTAGGCAAACGCGAAGACCAGCGAGAACAGCCCGCCGAATGCCGCGCCGTAGGTCACGACGCCCGTCAGCAGCCCGAGGCCGGCCTGCGTGTGGCGGCTGACCAGCTCGGGCTCCGGTGCGTCGCCTTTGGCGGCGTCGGCTTTTTCTTCGAAGGAGATCGCCTGATCGACTTGCGGTTCACCGACGACTCTGGCGAAACCGAACGTGAGGAGGCCTGCGGCGATGCCTGCGAGCATCCCGCGCATGAGCAGCTTTCCGACCATCATGACCTCCGCGTCAGTGGCAGGGAAAGCCGAGCAGATGGCGGCCGTCGTGGACGAATTCGTGGACGTACATGCCCGGCACGAGCGACGTCGCGCCTTGTTCCGCGCCGACGAAATAGAGGGCGAGCAACAGGATCAGGCCGACGAATACGGCCCACGGCAACAGTTCACGGACGGGGATGGGTGCCGGCACGACTGCCGGCTTCAGCACTGCTTCGCTCATGGATGCACCTCAGGGGAATCGCGCCCCGACAAATGTTGGATGGGTACGAAGGCAGGTCTGGCTTCCGGGATCATGGATTCCCCGGTTACAGTGGCGCGACCGCGCCGGAATTGCACCGGCTTCCGCGTTTCGTATCGGGCGAATTGTACGCGCGAACGTTCGTGTATTGAAGTGATCGCGCAAAGGCGATCGCGTCCCGCTCCGGCCCCCCCGAAAACCGACATGACCCTGCATGCCTCGCTACGCCTGATCGCACACGCATCGACCCGGGCGATGCGTACCGGCACGTTTCCCGACGACGATCCGCTCGATACACACGGGCTCGCCGAAGCCGCAGCGCTACGCGACCGGTGGGCGGGTACCGCCGGCGTGCTCGTGCTATGCAGCCCTGCTTGCTGCGCGCGGCAGACCGCCGATGCGCTCGGCCTTGATGTCGACATCGACGACGCGCTGCGCGACATCGATTACGGCAACTGGCGAGGCCAGCGCTTGCACGACCTCGCTCGCGACTTGCCGGACGAACTGGGTGCGTGGATCGGAAATCCGTCGGCGTCGCCGCACAGCGGTGAATCGTTCGAAGCAACCATGCGCCGCGTCGGCACATGGTTGAACGCGCTGCAGCACGACCGCGACATCGTCGCAGTCACACATGCGCCAATCGTCCGCGCGGCCGTCGCACACGTGCTGCGGATGGATTCGAAGGCAGCAACCCGCATCGACGTCCCGCCGCTGTCCTGCACGACGTTCGTTGCGTCGCCACATGGCTGGACGTTGAGCGGGGACGACGATCGGCGCGACACTCACGCGTGAGCCCCTTCCGCGTCGCGGTCACGATGTGAATCGCGATACGAGCCGACGCGTCTCGCCGCAAGCACACCTTACATCGCTGTAAGACACACCGTTCGTGATCCCGACTGTCATCAAACTGACTGCTGGCCGCAGATAGGATCGGACGCGGTTCCCTTACGAGATGCCGTCATGAATCAACCTGCTTCGTCCGCACCGAACAACTCGGGCTCCGTCGAACGCACCAGACAGGTCGGCTATGCCGTCTTCCTGCTGGTGCTCGCGCTCGGTGCGATCTATATCGCCACGCACCTGATCGACGATCTGTCGCCGGTCCGCGAAGGGAAGCTGTTCCCGTACCTGCTGCTCGGCGCCGCGCTGCTGATCGCGCTCGGCTTCGAATTCGTCAACGGCTTCCATGACACCGCGAACGCGGTCGCCACCGTGATCTACACGCACTCGCTGACGCCCAACGTCGCGGTGATCTGGTCCGGCATGTGGAACTTCCTGGGCGTGATGGTCTCGAGCGGCGCCGTCGCATTCGGGATCCTGCAGTTGTTGCCGGTCGAGCTGATCCTGCAGGTCGGCAGCGGCGCGGGTTTCGCGATGGTGTTCGCACTGCTGATCGCCGCAATCGTGTGGAACCTCGCGACCTGGTATTTCGGGTTGCCGTCGTCGAGTTCGCATACGCTGATCGGGTCGATCATCGGCGTCGGGCTGATGAACCAGCTGATGCACGGGCCGTCGGGTACGAGCGGCGTCGACTGGGGCCAGGCGCTCGGTGTCGGCAAGTCGCTGCTGTTCTCGCCGATCGTCGGCTTTCTGTGCGCAGCGCTGCTGCTGCTCGTGCTGAAGACGCTCGTGCGGATCCCGGAGCTGTACAAGGAGCCGCCGAAGGATCAGCCGCCGCCGTTCTGGATTCGCTGCCTGCTGATCCTGACCTGCACGGGCGTGTCGTTCGCGCACGGGTCGAACGACGGGCAGAAAGGGATGGGCCTCATCATGCTGATCCTGATCGGCACGGTACCGACTGCGTATGCACTGAACAAGGCCGTCACGCCGGCCGAATCGCAGACGTTCGTGGCGGTCGCGACCCAGGCCGCCGCGACATTCGGGAAGTATACGAACGGCGTCGCGCCGTCCGCGAACCCGCGCGCCGACGTCGAACACTACGTGCAGCGTCGTGAACTGACGCCCGCCGTGCTGCCGGCCGTGCAGCAGCTGTCGACGTCGCTCGCGACCGCGGTCGGCGCGTCGGGCTCGATGGCAGCCGTGCCGCAGCGTGACGTCGACAACGTGCGCAACACGATGTATCTGGTGTCCGAAGCAATCCGCCTGATCGAGAAGTCGGGCCAGCCCGCGTTCGCCGCCGACGACAAGCTCGCGATCGACAACTATCGCAAGCAGCTCGACCACGCGACCAAATTCATTCCGACGTGGGTGAAGGTTGCCGTCGCGATCGCGCTGGGCCTCGGTACGATGGTCGGCTGGAAACGGATCGTCGTGACCGTCGGCGAGAAAATCGGCAAGCAGCATCTGACGTATGGACAGGGCGCATCGGCCGAACTCGTCGCGATGCTGACGATCGGCGCCGCCGACGTGTACGGGCTGCCGGTGTCGACGACGCACGTGCTGTCGTCGGGTGTCGCGGGCACGATGGCGGCGAACGGGTCGGGGCTGCAATGGGGCACGGTGCGCAGCCTCGTGCTCGCGTGGGTGCTGACGCTGCCGGCGTCGATCGTGCTTGCCGGCGGGCTCTACTGGTTGTTCCGGTCAATGGCTTGATGCGCGTTGCGACGGGTGGCCGGTATGCGCCGGCCGCTTGTCGTGGAAGATTCGCTGCTCGCCTCTCCGCCTCTCCGCACTGATACGTCGCAGCCTTCGATGCGTCCGTGCGCGCCCCGTGCCCCCTCTCGCTTCCGAATTGAAGCGCAAGATCTGGAGCGCACCTGCACACGAACGTCGCTAGACTGGGTTCATCAATTTTCTTCGTGGCGCCAATCGTGCTCGCAATGCTTTCGAGCATTACGCACGGATCGGCGCCACATCGCTGACGAACCGAGGGATGCCCGTGAACATCGCCGATCTGCAACCTGCCGTCGAATCGCTGGACATCGCACAACGCATCGACGCCATCGACTGGCCGACTGTCGGCGCCGAACTCGATCGCCATGGATGCGCGCGCGTGCCGGGCCTGATTTCGACGAACGAATGCGATACGCTCGCGTCGCTCTATCCGCGGGATGCGCTTTATCGTTCACGCGTCGTGATGGCGCGGCACGGATTCGGCCGCGGCGAATACAAATATTTCGCGTACCCGCTGCCCGCGGACATTGCCGAGCTGCGCACGACGATCTACCCGCATCTCGCCCCAATCGCGAATCGCTGGAACCAGGCGCTCGGAATCGACGTCCGCTATCCGAAAGACCACACGACACTCCTCGATCGCTGCCATGCGGCGGGGCAAACGCGACCGACGCCGCTGATCCTGCAATACGGTCCCGACGACTACAACTGCCTCCATCAGGATCTCTATGGCGAGCACGTGTTTCCGCTGCAGGTTGCGATCCTGCTGTCGGCGCCGGGCCGCGATTTCACGGGCGGGGAATTCGTGTTGACGGAACAGCGGCCACGCATGCAATCACGGGCGGAAGTGGTGCCGCTGATGCAAGGCGACGCGGTGATATTCGCCGTGCACGGCAGACCCGTGCAGGGGACGCGAGGCGTCTATCGCGTCAACCTGCGCCACGGCGTAAGCCGGATCCGCAGCGGCCACCGCCACACGGTCGGCATCATTTTCCATGACGCGCAGTGATGGCAGCGAGGACGAGCGTGGCGCCGTCTCGACGTTCGTCACGCGGATGATTTCCGGTTTGCGCTAAAGCACCGCGCGGTCTGCTCACGCACCCGCAGAAGTGGCAAACAACCGATTGCGCTGACCGCCAGCCCATCGCAATCACGACGGCTCGACATTTCCGGTGAGCGACGCAAAATGGAGATGCTCACCCGTCGTAGTGCAAATTCGATTCGTAACCCTGCCTACCCTCGCGCCACACTCGCCCGCAGCCGGTCGCCTGCATTGGAGGCCAGCCGTGCATAGCCCGGCAGCGTCAGCAGCGCGAGCACGCCTGCCGCGACGAAGGCCCAGCGGAAATCGTCGAGCACGTAATGCATGCCGGCCGCATCGCCGCGCGCCAACGCCGCGAGCCGCAGCGACAACGCACCGAACGCGATCCCCATCCCGATCGTCATCTGCTGTGCAGCGCTCCACAGCGTGCTGGCGGCACTCGTCTGATGAGCCGGGATATCCGCATAGGCGAGTGTCGCGAGTGTCGTGAACTGCATCGACCGCGTGAGTCCGTAGACGAATACGACAAGCAGCGTGATCGTCAGCGGCGTCGACGCGGTCAGCCAGCCGCACGCAATCGTGAAGATGCCGACAATGGTCACGTCGACGAGTGCAACGCGCCGGAAGCCATATCGGTCGAGAATCCATGACGTTCCCGCCTTCATCCCCAGATTGCCGAGCGCACTCGCGAGCAACAACAGGCCAGACTGGAACGGCGACAGCCCGAAGCCGATCTGGAACAACAGCGGCAACAGGTACGGCACGGCGTTGATCGCCATCCGCGTGATCGAACCGGTGATCACCGTCACCGAGAAGGTCGGCACCTTCAGCGTGGTGAAGTCGAGCAGCGGATGCGCGCAGCGTCGCGCATGCAACCACGCGGCCGCGCCGAACAGCACGCTCGCGCCCACCAGGACACCCGCGCGCGTGAAGTCGACATCCTGCTGGCCTGCCGCTTCGGTACCGATCAACAGACAAGTCAATGCGCCACCGGCCAGCACGAATCCAACCCAGTCGAGCGGCCGTTGCTCGTCGGCCCGCGTGTTCCGGACGATCAGCAAGGTACAGACCAGCGCGGCAATACCGAACGGGACGTTCAGCAGGAAGATCCAGCGCCATGACGCATAGGTCGTGATGAAGCCGCCGATCGGCGGCCCGACGACAGGCGCGACGATGCCCGGCCACGTGATCGTCGCGATCGCTCGCATCAGCTTGGCCTTCTCGGTGCTACGCACGACGATCATCCGTCCGACCGGCACCATCATCGCCCCGCCGACGCCCTGCAGCAGCCGTGCAGCCGTGAACGTCATGACGCCCTCGGACAGCCCGCACAGCACCGACGCACCAGTGAAGACGACGATCGCGCTCGCGAATACCGTGCGCGACCCATAGCGGTCCGCGATCCAGCCGCTGATCGGAATGAACACCGCCAGCGCAAGCATGTAGGCCGTCATCCCGAGGCTCAGCGCGTTCGGACCGACACCGAACGAATGCGCCATTTGCGGCAGCGCTGTCGCGATCACGGTCGTGTCGAGATACTCCATGAAGAACGTTGCGGCGACGAGATACGGCAAGAAGTCGGTCGTCCGACCACCTTGGGCAGGGCTGTCAGTCATGAACGATGCAGGAGAGGGAATGCGAAAGACACCGATCGCCAGCAGATGTGGACAAGCGCCGCGAATCGGGACGAATGGCGATATTACCCCGAAGGGGCCGCTCTCCGCTCTGCAGCGCATGTCGCGAGAACGGACTTTATGCGCATAGATTTTTATGACGGATTCGTGGTGCGTTCGCCGAAGGGCGCACACGGACAGGTCGACAGGGTGCGTCGAAAGACCGGTGGATGAAGCAGGGAATGTTCGTCAGAAGATGGTATTTGTCGATCATCGTCGACGAGCGTCGCTCATTTTCGACCATCAAGACATCGTCTCTCGATGTGTCGACATCGACCGGAGACTGACTGCAGGTGGATTAGCGTGATCCGTAGAAGAACGTACCGGGGATATCGGGGGTGCTTGGCCGCGGATTGCTCGAGGATGGCAGATGCCTGATCCGCGACCGTCTGCCGTCTGCCGCCTCAGTTCCGGCCGCATTGCGCCTGGCCAGCTCGCGTGCATTTCCGCCGCTCAAATGCAAAAACCCCCGCCT